>CALHGQ010000221.1 GCA_938030175.1 uncultured bacterium
ATTCGTTCCACGGGGCGAACAACTCCACGGTTGGGATTCACGACTGCCTCGTGGCGCGGAACGGTCTGTCCGGCGTTAGGGCCCATAACATCTGGCCACCCATCTCCGTGACTGGATGCACAATCGCGCACAACGGCGGACGGGGCATAAACTCGCAACTCGCCACGATTCAGAACACAATCCTCGCCATGAATGCAGCCGGCGACGCCGCCTCCGGAACGTCAGCAGTGGCTAGCTTCTCCAGCGATGGCAGCCTAAGCGCCACGGGTGGAACTTTGTCCGGGGATCCGCGCTTCGTGGACGACGCGAACGACGACTTCCGGCTGCGCTTCGACTCTCCGTGCGTCGACACAGGACAGTATCTCAGTATGAACGTAGGGCTAGATGGCTACCCGCGCGCGGTCGACGGCGACCTGGACCTTGTCGCTGCGCGCGACATCGGAGCGCTAGAGCACCGCACACTGGCTGGCCCGAGCGCTGCTCCCGCCGGCGGGCCGATCACCCTCTACGTGAGCGGTCCGCCGGGCGGGTTTTCCACGGTGATCGTGAATCACTCCGGCTACGCAGCTGCGGGAGCTACGAACCAGTTCGGACGGTTCTTCCTTCCGGCGAGCGGCTCGTTTCGACTGACCCCGGTAGTCACGACAGGAGGTCGTCCCTCGCCGGTGACTTTCGATGTCCCCGCGGATCCGGCGTTGATCGGGACATCTACGGGGTTCCAGGCATTGACAAGATCATCCAACGCGCCCGCGAACGCGGCGTACAGCAACCCCATGCTTGTGGCGATCGAGTAGGGACCGTCGAGGCCATGGTGCGCCTACGAGAGGTACCGGCGGTACCGTCACCGGCACAACGCCGCCACGAGCCTTGGGATCGGTGGCAGCTCGGTCTCTCGCTCAGGTTTCGTGGCGCCGTTGTGCCGGTGTCTGTACCGTGCGCTACCGCGACACCGTGCCGGTTCAGGCCTGGCGTCCGAGGAGGCGCCTAAGGAAGCCGCGCTTCTTTGGTTGGGTTGCTTCCGTGAGCTCCGGTTCCAGCGGGAACTCGGGTTCGGCTTCATCGTCGGAGGCGTCGAAGAACCCAACGCCCGTGGCTCTGGCCGTCTCACGGACGAACTCGTAGGCGTCCTCGGCTACGCTCCACGCGAAGGCCATGTAGAGGAACGCGTCAGCGCCGCAGTAGTCCGTCGTACGTGGGACCGGGTCCTCGTCATCTGGCACTCGCTTCGCAAGCGGCCCATTCATGGCGGGGAACTCTTCGACCATCGCCGTGAAGAACGAGAGGAGGTCGGGGTTGAGGCTTGAAGGGTCGCCGTAGTCCTTCGGGCCGGCCCACTTCATCTGCTCGTGGTACCAGGTCATGAACGCTTCCCGGTCTCGAGGGGCTGCATCGGGCGAGAAGACTGCGAGGTCGAAACTCATGTTGAGTAGGGATTCTTGGTTACGTCCAGCAAGCGAGGGCGAATGTCGCGCGATACCATCACCCGCACAACGCCGCCACGAGCCTTGGGATCGGTGGCAGCTCGGTCTCTCGCTCAGGTTTCGTGGCGCCGTTGTGCCGGCGTCGGTACCGTACCGTGATCGGTAGCAGCGAAGGATCGCGACGAAGTTTCGTGGCGTCGGAGTGCCAGTAACGGTATCGCGAACGGCGCGTTCAGCAACAGTGCACGCTTCGGAACCGCCACCACCGCAGGTCACGGTCCAACCCTGATCGGCGCGCCTATGGACGGGAACGGACAAGGTTCAGCATGGCTCCTTCTCTAGTAGACCGTCGAGTGGGCATGGACGAGAAGCGCAGACCCCGAAATTCGTTCGGGGCCTGCGTGTGTCGGCCTGCGAACATCAGTAGAAGAGCACGTCCACGGCGCCGGTGAAGTTGCTTGTTCCGACACCACCCACTAGGTCTCGGTGCCAAGCCTGGAAGTGCCAAGTGTCGCCCTCGCCGACGGCCACCGGTCCGAACGGCGTGGGCAACGCCGTCAGGTCGACCGGAATCTCTAGAGTGCCCGTTGTCCCCGTGTTTTGGACCTGTCCCGGGCCGATGAAGCGACCGATGGAGCCGCCCAGGCAGAGGTTGCCTTGGCTACCACCGGGGTTCATGACGAGGTCCGACTGGGGGGCGACCAAGAAGAAGCCGAAGCTGAACCGCGGCAGTGAGTCCGCACGCAGGGTCACGGCGTCGTCGCCCAAGACCGCTGAGCCGATGACTTGAAGCTGCCCTGCTGCGCCCGTTGAGTTGGGGACACCGCTGCAGGTCGGAATCCCCACGGCTTGAATGTCCCGGACTCGCTGAAGGTCGATCGCGCCTACATCCATGCTGGAGTCGAAGCGGGCGAGCTCGTTGCCAGCCGTATCGATCTTCACAACGGTCAGCGAGAGACCGAAAGCGATCCAAAGGGAGCCGTCGTCGTTCGCCAAGATGCCGGTCGGTCGAATCAGGAACAATCCGCCGCCGGTGGTTCCGAGGTTGAAGGGGAACGACTGCAGCACAGTCCCGACGGCTGAATAGTGAACTAGCTCGTCGCCGAAGAGTGGCGTGGTCCAGAACGTTCCATCGCTCGCGCAGGCTACGTTCTGCAGGTCGCCAGAAAAGTCAAGGGCATCCTCAAACGCTAACTGCCGGTCGAACTTCATCCCGAATGCGGTCGTGCCCCCTTCGAAACCGTCGTTGAACGTCCAGAAGCCACCGTCATCGGTGGCGCAGAGCGCATCGCAACCTCCGCCCAAGGCGAATACATCGACCGAGTCCAACAGAGATCCGTCGGAGCGGTAGCGAAACACCTTTCCGCCGGCGGAGTCGGCCACAAGAATCAAGCCATCCCTGCTGAGCTCAACACCCTGTTGCGAGACTTGCGTCAGTTCAGGCCGATAGACTTCACCGAGGAAGTTTCCGATTCGGTCGTACCGCAGCATGTACCACCCGTCGAGCCCGGTGCTGGTGAATATGCGCAGGTCGAAGGTGCACCAACCTAGGTCGTGGGTCACTGCGACTCCACTCCTAGTGGCATGCAAGTCGCCGTCGGATTGCGCGAGCAGTGTTCCATCGGCCCGATGGATGGCGACGTCGTTGCCGGTGGGCGGTGAATTGACGATGAGGCTACCTGGCTCCACCTGTGCGGCGGCTTGGGCAGCGGAAGCGAGGAAGGCGAGCGGGACGTAGGACGCGATGGGGATTCGTGGGAATTTCATGCCAGCCCATTTGCAAGGCCCGTGCCAAGGGGCTCGCGTACGCGGGTCCCCACCGCCGCCACGCTCGCAATGAGTGCTACCCGGAGCCAACCCGCTCCAACTGTGCGCTTCTGCTCCGCCTAGATGGCGGTTACGTCTCCCCCGAGAGCGGCCGGGTCTGCGACGAATACCTAGCGTACTCCCCATCCCCTAAGCCTTCTGGCACACATGACACCACGCTCGACAGCGCCAGCCCCTGATGCATCCGGCCGGTTGCCGGACCGAGCCCCGATACCGTCACCGGCACGCCGCCGCCACGAGGTTCGCAGTCGATAGCAGCGTGGAGTCGCTATCAAGTTTCGTGGCGGCGGAGTACCGGTCACGGTATCGCTACATCGTGAACGAAACCTCGAGTCCGTTGGTCAAATTCGACGTCGGACCCGTCATATTGACATCTCGGTACCAGCCCTGGAAATTCCAGGTCTCGCCAGGACTGATAGACACAGTGCCGGTTGGTTGTGGGGTACTCGTCAGATCGATGAGCAGCGAGATGCTACCAGTCTCACCTGCCTGTTTGACTTGGTTAGGACCGACGTACCGTCCGATCGATCCCCCCAGGCACAGATTCCCATCGCTGCCACCGGGATTCGAAACGAACCCCTGGACCGTACTCGTAAGAAAGAGGCCGAACGAGTCCACGGGGATATTCGTCGCCACAAGGGTCAGGTCGTTGGCCGCCACCGATACGCTGCCGTTCCCCTCGAGCAATCCTGCAGAACCCGAAGAGTTCACAGCCGCCATGCAGTACGGCGTGCCGACGCCCTCGTCGCGCAGGAAGCAGTAGATGGCTCCAGAGCTCAAGGCGGAGTCGTTGGCCTGATCTCCGTTGACACCGGTGGCACTGCTGTCTTCACCAAAGGCACCCACGACGATGGTGCCTGCGGCCGCACCCACGGCGTGACCGAAAAGATCGTCTTCACTTGCGTTGGACGCCTTGAGGTAGAACTCCTGACTCCAAGAAGAGCCTGAGCGAGCAAACCCATAGGCAGCGCCCGCAGCACTAGCGGAGTTGTTGGATTGATTGCCGGCGCCGCTAGTCGCGTTGCTGTCCTCGCCGCGGGCCCCGACGACGACAGTGTCGCCGAAGGCAGCGACTGATCCGCCAAACCCGTCATCGTCGCCAGTGTTGGACGCCTTCAGGTAGGCCTGCTGTGACCAGGTGGAGCCGGATCGAGCAAAGACGTATGCGGCACCTGCGGAGTCAGCGGTATTGCTTAGTTGATCACCGTCTACGCCAGTGGCTCCGCTGCTCTCCATCGGAGCTCCCACAACAGCGGTGTCCACAGAGAGGGCCACGCTGTTGCCGAACAGGTCGCCCGGATCCGTGTTGGACGCCTTCAGGTAGGCCTCTTGAGTCCAGGTGGAGCCGGAACGAGTGAACACGTACGCGGCACCGGATCCAAAGCCAGAGTTGTCGGACTGACCACCATTCACGCCGGTTGCATTGCTTCGTTCCAGAGGCGCCCCAATCAGCATCGTGTCGCCGGAGACGGCGACGGACGAACCGAACGAATCGCTCAGATCCGGGTTGGAGGGTTTCACGTACGCTTCTTGCGACCAGGTCGATCCCGAACGGACGAAAACGTAAGCGGCACCGGATTGACCCACAGCGTTGTTCAACTGATCGCCGTCGATTCCGCTGGCTCCGCTGTCTTCCCACCGTGCCCCGACAACAACTGTGTCGCCGGAGGCTGCCACAGCGAAGCCGAATTCGTCCTGCGCGTCCGTGTTAGACGCTTTGAGGTAGGCCTCTTGAGTCCAGGTTGAGCCCGAGCGAGCGAATACATAGGCGGCACCCGATCTAAAGGCAGAGTCGTCGGACTGAGCGCCATCGACGCCGGTCGAACTGCTGTCTTCACTCACGGCTCCAACCACAATGATGTCGCCAGACACAGCGACAGATCCGCCGAACTCGTCAAACGACCCAGTGTTCGAGGCCTTGAGGTACGCCTCTTGAATCCATGTTGGGCCCGCACGAACAAACACGTAGGCGGCCCCGGCGAAGGTGGCCGAGTTGTTGATTGGGTTGCTGTTGACGCCGGTAGCGTTGCTGTCCTCGCGCGGGGCCCCGACGACGACGGTGTCGCCAGAGGCAGCAATAGAGAATCCGAATTGGTCACCCGGACCTGTGAGCGATGGCTTGATGTAGACCTCCTGGACGATGGGATCTACGGTCACCGGGTACTGAGCGAGCGCTTCGTCTACGCATATACGTACCCTTCGCTCATCGAGCTCGATCCAGGCAGAAAGCCGCGTACCGTTCGCATCGAAGGCCACGAGGCCGTCGTAGCGCAAGACGCTCGCGCCGGTGCTGTCGTAGAGACCCAATCCCGACCGGGACTCGTTGACTCTTGGCTCAAGGCTCCCGAGAGCATCGAGCTCAAAGACGAGAGGAGACGTTCTCTCGGAGCTTACCCGCGCAGGTCGCGAGTGAACGGTAAAGCCATGCTCGAAGCCACGCCTGTCGTTGATCCACCACTCGGAGAGCTCAGCGCTCCAGCCATAGGTGACCTCCTGCCCGTCAACGCATGGTTCGAACGCTGGTGACTCAAGCTGCCGAGTCTCGCCGTCAAAGCCAAACGAGTTGAGTGCAAGACCGAAGCTCCAGTCGCGAGCAGCAGGCTCGATCAGCGCGGACCGGCCATCGAACCGAGCCCGCCAATTGAAACGCGGATTGTTCGCCTCGAACCCATGGTGGCTAGCTTCGATGGCATGGCGGTGTGCGTCGATAGATTCCCGCATGATCGACCAGTCGCTCGGCGCAAGACCGGTCGGCAGCGGAGGTGCCTCGACTCCGTTCATCCCTTCCTGGGGCAGATGAGAATTGCCTCCGGGATGAGCAGCAGCATGGGTCGCGAACAGCGCAAGGGCGAACGTGGCCGCGCAAGCCACACTTGAATCGAGTCTTTGGGATGACATTCAAACAGCCTATTTGCGAGCGGGCCATCTGGTAAGGCTCAAAGTTCCCAGTCCTGCCGTGTCGCTATCGAACCGTAGCTTCTCCAAGCCGATAGCCTCCGGCTTCGCAGTCACTCTTGTGTACGAGTGCATCTTTGCCGGTTACCACGGTTCGTGATGCGAATAAGGCGGCCGGTGCACGTTTCGCAACGCCGGTGGGAGGTGGTGCCTTGGGTTGCGGTTCCGTATCGCCACGTTACCGCCAGGCAGCACTCTTCTAGAGAATGCTGCCAAGCCATCGTAATGACGGGGAGAGGTCGGGACGGTCCGCTCCGACCTCGTCGTAATTTCCTCCGGTTGCCCTCCTCCTTCATCGCCCCCAGACCTTGATGGGGGCCAGGGATCGATGCGCGTTGGGTGGCGGCAGTGTGGGCTGACGGACCTTGGGGTGGGTCCTAACCGGAGGAATCGACTAGGGCGTGACTACAACCCGTTGTCCAACGCTTGCGTAGTTGCCCGCTGGATCGAGGGCGACCCACTGCGAGAAGAGCTCAAGACCAACGAGCGCGGGTGAACTCGGGATGGCCAAGTCATAGGTCGCGTACCCATCGAACGCGGCCGTTGTGGTTGTGACGAATTCGCTGCTGGTGAGTAGGTTGCAGCCGGGGACGCCACCGGGGAGCGGGACGCTGATTTGACTGAAGCCAAGGGCGAAGGCGAGCGGGGTGCCTGGGACTACGTCGTAGGTATCGTAGGTGAGCGTGGCGCCCAGAGCGCTTGAGCCAAGGTGACTGACCTTGGGCGTATTCTCGCCGTTCGGACCTTGGCATCCGTCACCGTAGGGCTCGATATAGGCGACTGTGAACGTGCCCGGGGCGTGGGTGGGGTAGTTGACCTGATCGTCAACGGCCAGGTGCTCCCCCGCAACAAGAGGATCGAGCATCATGAGAGTCGCGACGTTGTCACTCCCGGCCGTGGCTGATCCTAGGTAGCTGACGAGGTTGCCAGCGTCATCTGCGGTCCACAGGTCGAGCTCCTGACCACGCGTTCCGAACATCCCGACGCGCATGTCGCCGTTGAAGGGGAAGTCCGCCGCGAAAGGAACGATAGCCATCGACTCATTCGCATCGAAGGCGATCTGAGCGTCCGCATTGCCGTTGTTATCTTGGTCGAACAGGGCCCACATGGGCGCCTGGGTGTTGAAGGTACCCTGGATGCGAGTGTCTTGGGAGTCCAGCATGACGCCCACATCCAACAAGTTGTTCGTGATGGCGAGAGCCTGCTTCAAGCCTGGGAAGGAGGCACGAGTCGCCCATGGAGCATCGCCAGCTTGGTCGGGCAAGCCGTCCGCGTTGGAGTCCTGAAGGAGCCAGATCGCCTGGTTGTAGGTATCGAGTACGTAGAGACGCAACGTCCCGTTGTCGAGTGGCTCGAAGGCAAGGCTCAATGGATCAGCATTGGGGAGAGTGGCAGTCGCCAGCGTCCCTAGTGTTGCGCCGGACCCGGTGTCGATCTCGACGTACTCGATGACTCCCGCTCCTCCTGTGCTAACGCCGCCAATGGCAAGGACCTTGCCACCGTTGGGGCCCACCGCGTCCGGAACCGTCGTGAGGCTCAGGGCCTGAACCATGCTCAGGGAGTACTCGTCCGCAACGGTGGCGCCGTCTGCGAAGCCCACGAGCTGATCGGAAGACTCCTGCACGTAGAAGGTGCTCCCTCGAGCGCCTGCCTCTCCGAACTCCTCCCACTGGTAGCCCCACTCCGGGGTGAGGGGCCTGAAGGCCGTGCTGGACTGGTGCCAGGCGGGAACTCTGCGCGCCACCTTGAGCTTCTTCTTGGCCGGGTCCTTACAGTGAACCTTCACACGGCAGCAGTACCACTTGAAGTACCAGTCCGCGGCAGGCATGCCCGCTTTCACAAGCCACTCCTTCCCTTCTTCGTACGCTTCCTTCTCGGGGTAAGGTCCTGTCTGGGTGACATGAACCCATTCGTGGCACAGGGTTCCTATCAGCCTCTTGGGTTCACAGAGGCGCTTCTTTGGGATGTTCATGCCATCGCCTGCGCAGCCGGCCTTGCCATCGGGCAGAGTCGAGGTGGCCTTGGACTTGCCATCCTCTCTGCAGATGCGCTTGGCCTTGCGGAGCTTCTCTAGCCCGTCGGCACACTTCTCTGCCTCCTTGTCACCGCAGGCAATGGCCAGTGCGCGGATCATGTCGATTGCGGCTTTGACCTTTGCGTCTTCGGCGGCAGTGAGATCTTGTCCATCGTGCTTGCCGTCTTTTGCGGCGAAGCCTGCCTTGCGCGCATCTTTGCTGTTGAAGTCGGCGTAGGCCGGCGCGAGGGCGAATAGGGCTGCGAGCCCTGCGAGGGGTAGTTTGTTGAGTTTCATGGGGCCAAGTGCTGTACAGGTGAGATGGGAACTGAGGCATCGCGGGGGTCTACCTGTGTTTGGCTTGTGCCAACAACAACGGCGTCAACGGGGATTGCATCAGGTGGTGAATCTCCGGAATCTTCTCGGTGAACGACCGCGGATACCGTCACTGGCACGCCGCCGCCACGAACCGTCGGCGGCACCGCGGGCTGGCGCGTTTCGGCTGATGGAGAGCGCCGGTCAGTCAGCCGAACGGTCGTCGGGGCCGGTTTCGTGGCGGCGGAGTGCCAGTGACGGTATCGCTCACGGGGCAAGCGCCACTGGCCGCGCCACCGCGCCAGTTCTCCGTCGATGACGCGCCGATTCGTGCGGCGAACTGCTCTGATCTAGGAGAGTCTTGCGATGTAGAGCCGATCGATTCGCCGCGGCAGCGCCCACAGCTGATCTTCTATGCTCCTTGTCTCGATCGCCCTGACTTCTTGGAGTGCCACTTGCATCGCAACGAAAGCTGCGCTGACCACCTCCTCGTCCGCCGCTTGCATCGCCCCGCGCGCTCCCCGTTGGAGCCCAGCCCGGCCGCGGGGCGCGCTACGCGCGACGGCGATGTGGACCAGTGGGAGGGGCGACGATCCTGTCTGGTGGCTGGGCAACGGGAAAGGGAACGACGTCGGATCAACGACTGTCAGTCGCCGTCGCTCCGGTTCCCGACCGGCCAAACTCGCCCATTCTCATGTCGAACGCCGGAGCGTTCGCGTGCGGAACCGAGGACTATTCGAACGTAACGGTCGTCACGTCGGTGAAGTCGGAACCGCCGCCGCCGGATTCGCGGTGCCACGCCTGAAATGACCAGGTGTCCCCCGGAAGCGCTGGGACCGGGCCTTGGGGTTGGGGGATAGCGGCCAGGTCAAGGGTGATGGTGAAGCTCCCCGATGGACCTGAGTTCGCCACCTGTCCCGGCCCAATGATTCGGCCGATGGCCCCGCCGAGGCAGACGTTGCCGTTGCTCCCACCCGGGTTGGCGATGAAGCCGAGCGAGCGACTCACGATGAAGAAGCCCGGCAAGTTCGGTTGAAGCTCTGACGCGGTCAACATGAACTGATTCGTGGCCACGGAGGCTGATCCCGAAGCCTGGGCCGTGCCGGGCGAAACGATGAAAGGATCGCAGCTCACCACGCCGAGTTGACCGGCCTGAAACTCAAAGGCACCCATGTCCGAGATCGGCGCCGAAAACAGCCCCGTATCGAGCGTCGCAGGGTCGTCGATGAACCGCCTCTGCCCGTTGGCGTCCAGGTCGTACTGCGTATACGTCGTGTTCTGGGCCGCATCGATGGCGGGGGAGCCTGGCATCAACTGAAAGTTGCCGCCTGCAGGATCCGCGAACTGAGGATCGGCCCCCGAGAGGCCGCTACTTGTGCTGGTCGTATTCTGCACGATGGAGTACCGCACGTGACCAGATGAGACGATGACCTGGTCGGACTCACCTTGCGAGCCGCCGGCCCCCTCGTTACCCCAGAGGATGACGCCCCTGATTGATGGATTGGAGGAGGTGGCGAGAATGCCGCTCCCTTCCGTCGAAGTGGATCTGTTGAACGCGATGGTGCAACCGTTGATGATCGGGGTGCTCGCGCTTCCCATCCAGATGGCTCCACCACCGAAGACTCCAGCTTCGTTTTCGTAGAACAGGGAGTGCAAGATCAAGGGTTGGATCGACCCCAGGATCTCCATCGCACCTCCCCGCAGTGCCCGGTTGCGCATGAACGTGCACCCGACGATGAGTCCATTCCCCGTCCTCAGACTGATCGCACCGCCGAGGGTACCTCCGTCGTTTCCATCGAAGATGCATCGCCGAAAGCGACAGCTAGCACCGCTCGAGTAGGCTCCGCCACCAGCCAGTGCGGACTGATTCTTCGCAAAGACGCAGTCTCGGATCGTTGGCTGACCAGCCAGGGCTAACAGCCCGCCCCCGACGTGGTGGCCCGCAGCCGCGTCCCCATTCGCGTTTCCGGCGGTGATCGTGAATCCATCCAGGGTGCTGAGGAAGTTGCTGTCGCCTGAGGAAACGACGTGGTAGCTGTTCTCAAGGGTCCCCTGTCCGCTTGCGTCGTCGTCTCCGTTGAGGTCTCCGCTGAGTACACTCGCAGTTCCGTCTAACGCTGGCCGCTCCATTGGGTGTGTCTCCGTGCCGGAGAACCCGCCGTAGACCTTGACGGAGGCCTTGAGAGTGAACGATGCCGTCCGTGCTCCCCCCGGTGCTGCCGGGTGGTACACCCCGTCTGCCACGAAGATGTTCTGGTTGGGAGCCGCGGCCGCAAGGGCTGCCTGGAGCCCAAGGGGCCCTTGATAAGCGTCGGTCCACGACGAGCCATTGTTCGCGCCTGTCGTCAGATTGGCGTCGACAAAGATCGTTTGGGCGAGCGAGGGCGCCGCGAGGGCGGCTGCAGCGAGGAAGGGGGCCACGAGTTGGGAAGCGAGATTCATTCCTGCATCATACCGCTCGGGAGCGGTGCGGTACCGGAACGCAACCAAGGCCGCCACCTATCCATGTTGATGCCTCGGTACGGACACCGGCACACGGCCGCCACGAGCCGTCGACGGCACCGCGGGCTGGCACGATTCGGCTGGTGGAGAGCGTCGGTCTGCCAGTCTAGCGATCTTCGGGGTCGACTTCGTTGCGACGGGGTGTCAGTGCCAGCGCCACCGTTCCGCCGGGTGTCGGCTCTGCCCCGTGTCCTTACCGCCATGACTGAAGCCGGCTAGAAATACGTGTCTTGAATCGTCGTTGGGTTGATCGGGACCTGAGCTTCGTACGAAGCCCAATCGGAGAACGATTTCGCATCGTCGATCACACCGTCCTTATCGACATCTGATAGCACCAGGGCCACATGCGGGTTGGACGAAGGAGAGTGTTCAAGCCTCAGGAAGACGTAGCTGTAACCTAGTCGCTCCGTCTTCACTGCAGTCACTGTTGACACATGGAGCGAGAGGCCAGGCAAGTAGTTCGTCGCCACTGGATCGAGCCCGTCGTAGAGCACACTCCATACACCAGAAGTCCGGTGGACCGAGTAGAAGCGCTTCGCGCCATGCAGACGCACGAACATCGACTTCTCCTCGCTGCCCTGATTCACGAAGACGTAGTCAATGTACTCAGTGGGGGCGAGGCTCTTCTTCGCGCGCACGACACGTCTTGACACCGCAACGAGGTAGGGGGGATACAGCACTTCGCCAGTCGCGACCGAGGTCGACGGTGGAGGCAAGACCTTCGGGTGATCGATCGACCATTCCTCGATGACGACAGTTCCTTCGCCATCTGCGCCACACACGTAGAAAGCCTTCTCATCGATCTGAGCTATGGCTGTCGGAGTGAACCTCACTGCAAACTTCTGCTCATTCGCGCGGAATTCCCCACCCGCAACGTAGCCCCATCGGAGGCAAACCGCTTTATCTCCAGGCTTGCACCTGTATGTGAGGCTCAAGCCCTCATGGGGGGCCTTTCCCTCAGAGCCGTTCGACCTCGCGATGGTCAGTGGGTTGACCTGGGTCGCATACGACCAGTCCACGAGGAGCGAAGACAGCCCCGTTAGAATGACGAGAAGTTGAATCCTAAACATACTCAATCCTCCCCTGGACGGCAGAGTCCGCCGTTGCGCTCGACGCTATTGATCTCGTCCACAGTGTCGCAGAAAACGCCGAATTCGCATCCTCCCTTCGTAGCATTCCTGCGTCGCTTGCGTCGCAGCGCCAATCGCTCGCTCGATCGCGTGATCAGCTTCCTCCTGTTCTCGATTCCGTCACCGGCACCCCGCGGCCAGGAGGTTCGCGACGCCGCCACGAGCGATCAGGATGGTTGGTGCGGTTCCGGGTTACGTAGCAGTGCTCGTCGACAACGAAAGTGGGGGGCCTAGCCAGAGCCTTGGCCTGAGTTCGTGGCGGCGGAGTGCCAGTGACGGTACGGCCGCGGGGCGCCGCACGCCGCATGGCCTCTGCCCGTGCGGTATCGCGCAACTCGAGTGCACGCATCTCGCCGGTCGAAGCGAGGACTGCAGTCGGCCTAGTGGGCACGGGAGTTGTTGTCGTCGCACACAACCAGTCCCTTGTCCCCCTGACTAACGCCCAACATGCCAATCAAATTGTCCCCCACTCGCCTTGCCATCGCGACCGTCGCGCTCTCCTCCCTGGCTCACGCCGAGGACGCCAGGGTCACTTGCACTGGGACCGTCGCCACGGTGGTGAACGGCGGCCTCGCGGCACCGTCGTTCTCTTCCGCCGCCGTCGGCGACGCGGTTACGTTTACTTTCGACGTCGAGATCGATCCCATCCCTGGGCTGTTTCAAGTCGACCACGTCGTGAACTGGCCGACGTCCACGGCCACGGTCGGAAGCGCTACCGAGTCATTGGTTCGCTCGAGTGAAGCTACCCTGGCCCAGTTTCAGCACTGGAACGGCGACACGGCTCAAGATCTCTTCATCTTCCAAGGCGGGCTCAGCTCCAGCCCGGAAACGCTCGTTCAGGTGTCCCTGTTCGACAGTACAGGGAGCGCCTTGAGCAGCGGAGAATTCCGCGACCTGCTGGGTACGAGCCTGTCCATATCGGCTTGGGGCACCACGCGATTCCGGATGGTCGACGCTCAAGGTGCACTCGAGTTCTCGCTGAGCTCGGTGGAGATCGATCCGGCACCGGGTGGAGTCCTGGGAACGCCCTACTGCGCGGCGGTCCCCAACTCCTCGGGCAACATCGCCACGTTGACGTCGTACGGTCTCGCGACGCCCGGCGACAATGACCTGACCCTGATCGCCGAAGGGCTGCCGACGTCGAGGTTCGGCTACTTTCTCGTGAGCGCGACCCAGGGCTTCACCCCGGGCGCTGGTGGCAGCCAAGGCAACCTGTGTCTCTCGGGCAGCATCGGTCGATTCAAGGATCAGGTCCAGTTGTCAGACAACGGCGGCAGGATCATCTTGCCGATCGAACTCGATTCACTGCCGGGTCCGACAGGCACGATTGCGGTCCAGTCCGGGCAGACCTGGAACTTCCAGCTTTGGAACCGCGACTTTTCCCTCGCGACGGGTGCCACGTCGAACTTCTCCCAGGCGCTCGCCATCACTTTCCAGTGAGGTGGGTGGGCTTATCAACTCCCGGTTGGTGAGGCCTCAGGTTGTGAGTTCTCGCTAGCTGAAAACCAGATAGTTCCTCGAGGCGCCCCCGCGTCGTCGCCCAACAGCGACGGCGCGGGGGCGCGCCCGTGGGCGGCCTCCTATCGGCGGTACCGTACCGCGTCCGGCGGTACCGTACCGGCGGTACCGTACCGCGTCAGATCTCGCCACTCGGCGCGCTTCAAGCAAGTGGCGAAGTGGCGCAAACGAACGCGGTACCGTACTGCCCTGGATCTTGAGAACAGTCGAAATGGCGTAACCGGCACGCCGCCGCCACTCGCATTCGATGGCGCCGCGGGTTGGTAGAGTTCGGTTGGTGGAGAGGGTCGGTCAGTCAGCCGAACGATTGTCGGGGTCGATTTCGTGGCGGCGGAGTGCCAGTGACAGTACCCCTCCCGTATCGCCACCAACAACTTCGCAGCGGCGCGAGTGTCCCCACCCGAGACAGCCTTGTCGACGCACTTGCGAGTAGGCAGAAAGAAGCTGCCAAAACTCGGTGGTGGTGGGCTGCGGCTGCGCAGGGTTCAGAGTAAGCCGCCGTCGGGAACCTGGACCCCGGAGCGGCGAACCTCCTCCCTTCGAACCCCAGCAGCGCCCCTATGGCACGGCACCTCCCAATCGCCCTCACTGGGCTTCTCCTCTCGGCCTCCACTTCCTTAGGTCAGATCTGCGAGGTGCGGCTCCTCGCGAGCGACGGCGCCTTGGGCGACCAGTTCGGCGCGGACGTTCACCTCGACGGTGGCGTGGCCTTGATCGGGGCGCAGAACGACGCGGGATCGGGGGGAGGTCCGGGGCACGGGGCGGTGTATGTGAACACTCTCGACGCAGCCACGGGGGTATGGGTCGAAACGGGCCGGCTCCAGCCCGCGGGGCTCAACGATCGGAGCTTCTTCGGTTCGTCGATCGATCGAGACGGGGATCGGCTCGTGGTGGGCGCGCCTGGCGACATAGGTGCTCTGGGGACGCAGCCCGGCGAGGCCTTCGTGTACGTCACTGCGGACGGCGGATTGACGTGGTCGCTGGAGGCGGTATTGGCGCCAAGCGACGGAGCTGCGCGCGATGGGTTTGGCGGGACCGTGGCGATCGATGGAGACCTGATCTTGGTCGGCGCCGAGAGTAACGATGAGGGTGGCAACAACGCGGGCGCGGTGTACGCCTTCGGGTATGACGGTGTGGCGTGGACCCAGACCGCCAAGGAGCTGCCGCCGTCTGGGGTGGGCGGCGTTGGGTTCGGCGAGTCCGTGAGCCTTGATGGTGGTCTTGCGTGTCTTGGGGGCGGGTCGCTCTCCTCCGGCTCGCAGACTGGCGTCGTGGCGACGTATTTGGTGGACGCAGCGGGCGACCTGACGTTCCTCGAGCTCTCCCAGCCCTCCGGTCTGGGCATCGCTGACTTCTACGGAGCCTCCACGGCCCTTGAGGGCGGCCTTCTCGTGGCCGGCGCGTCCTTCGATGATGACCAAGGGGGGAACGCAGGCGCCGCCTACATCTTCCGCTTCGATCCGACCGCCATGACGTTCGTGCTCGAGGACAAGGTGACCTCTAGCTCACCCGTACCCCAAGGCCGTTTCGGCATCGAGTGTGCCACCGATGGCAGCACGGTGGTGGTGGGCGCTTCTGGCCTCGGGGCTTGGTCGTTCCTCCAGTCGGGGTCGAGCTGGGTCCCCGCTCGCTTCGCTCTTCCCGAAAGCGTCACGAGCTCGACGGTCGTGGGCGAGGCCCTCGCCGTAGACGGCGACTTGCTCTTGATGGGCGACGACAGGGATCGTTCCGTCGGTTTCCAGGTCGGCGCCAGCTTTCTTGTGAACCTCTCGACCCCCGACCTCAACGGCAACGGCGTCAACGACCTCTGCGAGTCACTGGGCACCATCTACTGTTCTCCGGCGATCGCCAACTCGACGGGAACCTACGCCAAGATCGAAGCGGGCGGATCGCCCTTTGCGACGGATCAGCTCCTCGCCCTCACGACGACCGACCTCCCCTCCTTCTCTTTCGGCTACTACCTCGGCAGCCAGACCCAAGGCCTCGTCGCTGGTCCCGGCGGCAGCCAGGGCACCCTCTGCCTCGGCGGGACGATCGGCCGCTTCATCTCCCAAGTCACCGACTCTGGCTCCGCGGGCCAGATCACGATTCAGGTGAACTTGGGCGCCCTCCCGCCGCCGCTGCCCACGATGGTTCAGGCGGGCGAGAGCTGGAACTTCCAACTTTGGTACCGCGACGTGAACCCAACGGTGACCTCCAACTTCTCGGACGCAGTCGAGATCCAGTACCTGTAGCGCCGGTGTCAGTCCGGTTGCGGAGTCAACTCCGGCAACCCTCGCTGCCTGGGTGGTTATGTCGAGAGATGGCGTGGAGGTACCGGATCGGATCCGATCCCGCCACCATTGCAGGCTGACAGCCCCGCGGGCCTCGCAGTCACGCTGGGATGGGGTTGGAGCTGCCGATGGCCGTGAAGGGTGGCGGCTTCAGTTACGGTTCGGTTCCGAAGTGGCGCAAACGAACGCGCAGTACGGTACCGCGTCTGATTCCGCCACTCGGCGCGCTTAAAGTGGGTGGCAGAGTGGCGCAAACGAACGCGGTACCGTACTGCCCAAACCTACTGAACGATGAACTCAGCGGCTTCGCTGTAGGGGCCGTAGTCGGTGTAGAAGCCAGGCTTTTCACCCCATTCGGCCCTAAGCTGCCATCGGGCATACCAAGTGGTTCCGACCATGGCAGTACTGTTGAACTCGGGCATGCGAACTGTCGCGAAGCCATCAGCGTCTGGGAATATATACACCTGCTCAAAGGTTGTCCCGATGTACCGAGGCGCTGGCAACTGGGATAAGGCCAGGCGCACAATGGCCACTCGGTCCGTGCCAGCGTGGGCCATGCCCACCTTGAACTCCCCGCTCGAACTGTCAAGCGGGCTATTTGAGATCATGAGAGGAGAGCCAAACACTCCGGCAACCCCCGTTCCCTCCCCGAAGCGGTTCTCGCGGGCGGTGGTTGGGTCCTGGTCGCTATCCATCGCAGCCAGCCGCTCGCTGTAGAGGTCGGGTCGGTCAAACGGAGGGAGTCCATCCCGAACGCGAGGATCTGTGAGTCCATCGAAGAGAAAGGCCATGACGTTGGTCAAATCCGACCCGCTGATCGCCGGGAAGAACCTAGTCCCAGCCGGTGGTTGTTGCCCACCGGGCAGACCAGTGTTGTAGAAGTCCATGACTGCAAACTGTGCTTGCTCAAGCTCAGTTTGCCCGGCCGGAGGATTGCCGTCACTGCCGATGGTCCCGTGGTGGAAGTAGCGCAGTTTCAAGCCCACGTTGCGCAGGGATGGGGTCTTGACAGCCAAATCGAAGTCTGGGTGAGCGACAGTCTTGAGGGCTCCGTCCGAAAGCAATGCGTCGAAAGGATCCATGAACCCTCCCTCCGCGAGGTTCAGCTGAGGGTTTAAGGAATGACTGTGGCAGTTGAAGCACTGGTTGTTCTTCATGATGTTGAAGCCAGCGATCATGGAAGGCGTCATTCCCCCCGGCATGTCCACCGGGGCTTGGTCTGAAACCAGCGTTCTCATGTAGTGCGCTACCGCTTGGGCGAAACGCTCTCGGGAGACGGGATTCTCGCCAGCAGGGACATCGAATCGATCGGCGAACAGATCGCTATACAACTCCCCTTGAAGGTGCGCGATGTCCGCGGGGACAGTGGAAGGCGTGGCGAATCGGAGGGCCGTAGAGTTGGCGAGTTTGTTCTGCAGCTCGTTGCTAGCCCAGGTCAGTCCATCGTGGGCCATCTCAATGTCTGAGAGAGGAGGAAGCGTGGCCAATTGTTCGAGCGCAGCGAAGTTTTCGAAGCCAGGGATTGGGGTCACACCATCCTCGGCGAAAAACTGCGGGCCCGCCCTCTTGTCCCAGAACAACTGCCTGAAGAAGGCTGAGTTGATCATCGTCGGCGCATTGCGCCCTGTCACTCGCTTGAACGGCGGCGTTCCACCTTGGAACGCGGGGTCGAAGTAATAGTCGCCGAGTATGTTCTGCGGCAGCATTCCCGGCGAGCCTTGAATCCCATTCGGATCGAGCGGGCCGAGGCGCTTCTCGGTGCCTCCGACCTCAGGAAGGTGACACGTGCCACACGCCATGGTGTTGTCCGTAGATACCTGTTCATCCCAGAACAGCAGCTTGCCTAGGGCGGCGATGTCCACGGTCGATTGCCTTTCTTCGGGTGTACGTGTCGTGTCATCGGCCCCGTGGAAGGGGTTTCCTGGTGGAGACGCGGGGAAGGGAAACGTCGTCTGGTTCGGATGGGGGACGATGCCAATCAGGTTGACCCCAGAGCTCTGTGCGGCTGCGGCGGCCGTAAGGATCGAGCAGAGAATCGCGAGGCGAGCCACAGGGTGCGCAACAGGGCGTAGGGGTCGCAGGGGGTGCTGTTTGTTCATCCGGATGGGGAGGGCATGAGCTTTCAGGAAGACTGCCCAACGGATCGCATTGCGCAAAGCCGTTGGGGGTCCTTCGGTGGCTCCAAGGGGAGGGGAAGGGAGGTCACAGGAGGTCGCCTTCGATGCCGGATCGCCGTCTTCGACGGCGGCGACAACCAGAGACATACCGATGCACAGGCAGCGCCCGCTGGGGCTAACCTCGCCATCGCCGCACCTACCGAATCTATTGCAGAGGCATTCGGTGAGTACGCCGAAGCTGCGACCGTTGAGTCAGCTGTAGAGAGATCCGTTCCCTTAGAACCGCTGGCGCTTTTTCGGATTTTTGCCACAGTCTCCGCCCAACTTGCTCCCGCCAGGCCCCCCAGTTCCCCATTGCGCCAACAGGACTTCGCGTCGTCCGATGTCTGCGGTCAGCCTCGGAGGGGGACGCCGCGGGGCCACTTGGTTCCCGAATGCCACGACAGTGCTAGCAGTCCGTTGATCAAGGCCGTGCTTAGCAGCAGCCCCCCTCGAAGCCCTGGCTGCGTTGCTCGAACAGGCCCGGATAGCTCGCTATGACGGGTCTTCGAACGCCTTGCCCGGGCTTCGATGGGCACTACGGCTAAGCACGGCCTCTATCAACGGCCCGCTAGGCGACAACCAGGCAGGCACTCCGCGCCGGGCTCACAGGGGCCTTATCGATGGGCGCCCTGATCGAGCCGTAACGTGGGCCATGGGACATCCTGCCCCGATTGAATCTGAAGCTCTCGCTCACCGATGAGAGTGTCTTCCTTGAACCACTTCACCAAATAGGTCCCGGCGAGAAGAGCCACGGGCGCCCTGAGAGGTGCGGTTCCCTCCACGATGGGCTGGATGAGGGAACTCAGCTCGGTGATCCGTGACTGACCAAGGATCTCGAAGCGGACGGTGCCGGAGCTTGTGGGGGGCGTCGGATCGGATTCGGGCCTGGGATTGGAGGAGCCGTTTGGGTCCGGCACCAGGCGCCCAGTGCCCACCATCATGTGATCCCAGCCAACGACGTCGCCCGCCGTTAGGTCTACTCTTCCTAGGGTCTGGACCCCGATAGAGGGAACATGCAGTTCGAGGTGATACACGTCTTCAGCGAGCTCTGCAACGAACTCTCCATCCTCAGGGCGAGGGCGAATCACGTTGACCGCTGAGCCCTTACTGCCAAGTGCCAGAATCATAGCGCTAGGTCCGCCTACACTGCCTACTGAGTCGATCGTCCCACGGAGCTGACGCTTCCGAACGACCGGAATCACGGCCTTCCTTGGCTCGATCGTTGCGGGGAACTCGGCACCCAAGCGTTGCATTTCGACCCGCAAAGATGCATTCGCGGCGTATAGCGTGAAGAGCGCCCCTTGCGGATAGTCGAAGGCCTTGACGCGACCGCGCGCATCTGGGGTTTCCAATCGAACCCAGTACGGAGGCTCGGTTCCCGCAGACAGGAGTGCACGTTCGTCCGTCAGTGGGGCACCATCCTCACGGGAGAGGTCGATGATCAGTGGATCGCGTGGCTTCAGAACCGGGTCCCAGAGGGTCCGCCCACCTTCATCAACCGTCAAGACACGCTCGGCCACATAGTTTGGACGCGATGGGTCCTGTGCCCAGATTCGCGTGGGGCCAGGGAGGATTCCCGAGAGCTCGAAGGCTCCGCCTGCGTCCGCCTCTACCGCGCCCAAGGTCCACATCCGTCGGCGATCGTAGCCAAGCACGTTCTGGTACTCGGTGGGCGTCTGTGTGCTTTGGGCGTCGTACCAGACCTTCGCGAATGGGACGGGTCGGCCGCCTTCATCGATCGCCCTTCCGACGCAGGTGGCCCCGGTCTCTAGCTCTATGGAGACCTCCGTGCGAACGCCATCCACGAGCTCGACCGACTGTTCATGGAGCAAGCGGCCCTCGACGGCTACGAGCAACGTCCAGGGGCCGCTTGAGAAGCCAGACACCTCAAACTGTCCATGTTCATCCGTTCTGACGAGTTGCTGGCCCCCTCTCATCCAGTGGTCCTCGGATTCCACCCTCGTCCTCACATCCCTACCCACACGCAGGTAGAAGAGCACCCGCGAAAGGGGCGCTCCGTCGGAGTCCTGGAGGCTCCCCCCAAGCGTTGCACCACCCGGTCCAAGCATCATCGGCGGTGCGACGGCGCCTGGCCTTAGATACTTGCCCTTCAAGTGATGAGCGAGGGATGTGGTAGCATTCGGTGCCGTGATTCTGATCGTCAACGCCCCAACGGCGTCGGAGTAGCCTGCCCCTGTAAGGTGCGCGCTGGTGTAGGTGACCTGGCGCTGGCCTGCCCGATCCGTACGACCTCGCTCGAGCATCCCGTCCTTCGTGACGATCCACACCGTCGCCCCCTCAATCGGGACGCCAGCGTCGGTCACGGCCGTGATCGTGATCTCGCGGGGGTCGCTGACGAGTTGGCCCTCGCCTTCAACGGATTGCGGAGTCGCCGGAGCTTCCGGAACTTCCTCAGCAGCGGCGACTTCTTCCCCAGTGCCCAAGACATCGAGCGCGCGAAGTCCCGTGATGGCAGAGTCGACCGGAGTGGACTCTTGGGATTGATCCGAGCGGCTCGGCTCCGCCGTCATCCCGCGAAAGAGCACAGCACCCGAAACAAGTAAGAGAGTCGCCGCTGCCGCTGCCCAGACCGTGCCAATCCTCGATCCGGTGGCGACTGCCTTCTGTGGTTGGTCCTGCAACAGTAAGAGCGCGCTGAGCCAGGCCGTCCGGTCCCCTCGGCTACGCTGATCGAGTCGTTCTCGCAGTGATGCGAGCGCTTGCATCTTTCGCCAGCGCACGGTCCCTTCCGGGACGCCACTTCCACGTGCGATATCCGCGAGTGTCCTCTCTTGGAAGTAGTGTTCGACGAGCACCGTGCGCTCTTGCACGTCGAGGTCCATCACTGCCTCGGCGAGATTTCGATGGACGTCGGTCCTTGCGATACTCTCTAGGCCGCTGTCAGAGGTCCGCCCTTCGCCATCCAGCCCCGGATGCTGACGTTCGTCGAAGAGCTGCCTCTTCTCACGCCAGCCGCGGCTCGCGAGGTTCTTGATGACTTGACTCAGCCAAGCACGGGAGTGTTCGACTGGACCAGATCGAAGCGCTGCCAACCAAGTGCCTTGAACGAGATCTTCGGCCTCTGATGGGTCGCGTGCTAGGTGCAGCGCGAGCTGGCGAAGCCACTGCTCGTGGCTAAGGAGCCGCTCCAGCGTCTCAGCTTCGTTTCGATCGTTCATGATGGTGCCGCCACCGGGTGGTACCATCACTGGCCCGCCCCCGCCACGAGCGCTCAAGATACTTGGATTCCAGAGGACTTGTGCCGCGATGTTCGTCGACGAGAGGAGTGGGGCAGGTCAGCGCCGATGGGTGGTTTGGCCTCGGTTCGTGGCGACGGGGTGCCGTTGTCGGTCCCGCCCGATGTAGAGTGGGAGAGAAGGGTCGCGGCTTTGGCTGCGGTACCGTACCGCCAAGGTTCGCCATGAGCGAGAAACGGCGAGAAAGGCCCAGGGAGCGTACCGCCAGATGTGGTTTCGTGGCGGCGGAGTGACCGTCACGGTACCCCGAACTCACTCGGTGAGGTCCACTACGGATTCGAAGACATCGACATCGAACCAATCCTCAAACATCTGGTATGTCCGAGGGGACGGCCACTCAGATTCAAGTGACGTCCAGCCCTCGAGAGTCGCCTCGAAGATCCCTACCCAGAACGCGGCTAGGTTCTCTTTCAGTGTCTGCTCGTCACTAAACCCGTCCACGAGGTAGAGGGTCGGATCTGCCTGCATGTCGTCGACTACCTCCTGAGCCAAACGGTTCTCATCGTCGGTGGCTTTGCACCAGTCGAGGAACGGTGTACGTGGACGGACGACGATGGCGGTGCGATGCTCGAACATGGGCGCAAAGGTATCTTCGCAGGCTTGCAGTCGCCAGGTGAGCGTAGGGAACCGGTGATGGTTCGCTCAACTAGGCAGGCTTCGTGGCGGCGTTGGGAGGATACCGTCACCGGCACACCGCCGCCACGAACGGTGGCGCTGGTCGCGTCTCGCGCAGTACGGTACCGCGTCTGATTCCGCCACTCGGCGCGCTTCAAGTGGGTGGCGGAGTGGCGCAAACGAACGCGGTACCGTACTGCAACCAATGCCCGCGCCATTCGGTCCCCTCTCTTGGGGAGTACCGACATGGTCAGACGGAGCAGAGAAGACGAGCCAGGCTCATGGCATCACGTTTCGAATCGAGCACTGGCCAAGAGGCCGATGTTCGACGATCGAGTGGATCTTCGCCATTTCTTGGCGTTGCTCGCTGCGGAGGTCAGGCGTGGGTCCATCGAGATCCACTGCTTCTCCCTTCTCACCAATCACTACCACGGGCTTGTGCGGAGCCTCCTAGGCGAGCTCTCTTCTTCGATGCAGCGAGTCGGACTTGGCTACTCACGTCACTACAATCGACGTCACCGGCGAGACGGACCTCTCCTTCGTGGGCGGTTCTTCTCGAAGCGCGTCCGCTCGCTCCAGTACCGGCGTACGCTGGTCCGCTACATCGATGCGAACCCTGTCAAGGCGGGGCTCTCGGCGCACCCGTGGGACTATCCATTCGGGAGTGCAGCCAACTACGTCCATGGGCGAATTCCACCCTGGTTGACGACGACTTGGATCGAGTCCGAAGTCACGGCGGATCCGGAGTGGGAGGATTCCAGCGAGCCACGCCCCTACAGCGCGCAAGGCTACATCGAACGATTCGGCGGAGCCTATGGCCCCTACGCAGCAGAGCTTGTCGAGCGGCGGCTCGCCATCGGCTACAGCGGACCCGACGATCTCGACAGCCTGATAGGCGCCGCACCACCCCGCGTCCTCGCATGGATGCAGAGGAAGGCCAGGCTCGCAGACGGTGGGCGAGTGGGGGAGCCGGTGGTGGTCCAGCTTGCTGTCGATGCCAGCATCGATGCATGGCCGCCGTCGCTCGACGGAGTGATCAACGAGTCCGGTGGGAGGCGCATCTGCTCGCGATCTGTCGTGCGGGTCGGCTTACTCCGATCGATGGCAGCCCTGACTTGGGCAGAGATCGGGCGCGTGTTGAACCTGCCGCAGTCCACGTGCCGCCGATACCACGAGCGGCATCGAATGCTCGTTCTCCATGAGCCGCACTACGCGATGGCTTCGTCAGCGGCGGCGCAGCGTGCGATCGGCATCACATTCGGAGTGACTGTCAAGCGGCGTCTGGACGATCGTTGAGCGAGCATCTACGTGGACGCGCGGTGGCACAACGCGGATGGAGTGGCGCAAATGAACGCGTTGGGGTACCGCGAGGCTTCTCTTAGATTCCGTGTGGATAGAATCCGGCGCCGCCAGTTAGCGATTTCTAGGCCCGTGAGATGGTCTCGCTCGGCCCCACGCCCTGATCTGCTCTCGAATCGCTATGAAACTCCCACATTGCCTCCTTGGTGTCGCACTTCTATCGTCCTCCCTGTTCGCTGGAGACATCCGCCTCGTCGGAACCGGCCAGGTGCTGGTCGTCAACCCCGATCCCCTGACGGGGGCCCTTGCGGGGATCGTCGTCGGGTCTCCTTTCGAGATGACGGTCGAGGTCTTTGACACGCCGACCAGCATCGGCCCGGGGGCACAGACCTACCCGTACGACGATTCCGTCGGTAGCGTCGAAGTGGGTCCGCACAGCTTCACCTTTGATGCGCCTTCGGATGAGCTCTTGATCATTGACAGCGCGTTCGCAGGGGACCTGATCTCGGTTCCGATTGGACTCGACGCACCGGGCGCGATCTCCTCGGGGATGGCCATGACCGACACCTCGGGAGCCACCCTGACAAGCCTCGACCTGTCCCAGCTGATCGGCACGACGTTCGATCTAGCGCAGGGAAACCTCAGCGGCGGACTGGACATGGGCAACGGAGCCCAGACGGTTGTAGTACAGATCACCCAGATCCGCGTTGAGGCTGGCGGAGGGGCGGGCGGCCCAGGAAGCGGCTCCTATTGCATCGCAGCCACCAACTCGACCGGTGGAGAGGGGGCGATTTCGACGACCGGAAGCTTCATCGCTGCGAACAATGACCTGACCCTGAATGCCGCTGGCCTTCCCAGCAACTCGTTCGGCTACTTCATCACGAGCCAAACCCAGGGCTTTGTGCAAGGCCCGGCAGGGAGCCAAGGGAATCTTTGCCTTAGTGGTGCCATCGGTCGCTACGTAGGTCCCGGCCAGATTCAGAACTCGGGCGCGACAGGTACGTTCTCCCTGGCCATCGACCTAACGCAGACTCCTACGCCAAACGGATTCGTGCCGATCGCGGCCGGGCAGACCTAGAACTTCCAGGCGTGGTTCCGGGACTCCGTCAACGGAATACCAACGAGCAACTTCACGGACGGCTACAGCGTCGTGTTCCAATAGCTGACGCAGCGCGACTGCGAGACCCAGCACACGTACAACACTCTCACTTCTCCGGAAGTCGTCGCCACTCACCGCCGGCCCGCGTAGCCAATAGCGGGTTCTTCGCAGAACCGCGTCCGATTCCGCCGCTCGGTGCGATTCAGTTGCGAGGGCAAGTGGCGCAAATGAACGCGGTTCGGTACTGCCGGATAGCATGGAGGTCATGAAGCCGCCTGCCGCCCTCGTGATCGTCGCCCTCGTCGCTACTTCGTTGATCCTCGGGGCCCTCCTCGGAGAGCCTGACCCCAGCGAGCCCAACGCTGGCGCGACCGCCGCGGCTGACCTTCGGTCAGCGCGTTGGCGAGATTTCGCGCGCCCCAACGTCCCGTTCAAGTCCGCTGGTTCCGTCAAGGGCGAGTTGCCCGATTCGGTCAGTGAGCCTATGACGGAGGCGGACAGAAAGGTGATGAACTACGCGAACGCGTGGGTCAACGCGGTCACCTCTGGCGATGAAGACGCCGCGAGCGAACTCGTGGACGGAGGCCGGATCTTCCGGGAGGCACTGTCTACCCTGAACGTGCCGCAGTGGAAGCAGTTCATGATGAGCATGGGTGGCTCACGAATAATCCGCGAAATGAGTACCTTGATCACCAGTCAGATCGAGGATGGGGGTAGCTACACCATCATTGACACGTCCGCTGAGGAGGGTCGCGCGCACGTCTTGTTCCGTTTGGAGCAATCCAATGGGGGTTTTAACTACCACGACATCTTGCTCGAAGAGTCGCAGGATGCGTTCGTCGGCAAAGAGATTCGGATCGCCGTTTCCGGAGAGAATCTGAGCACTACATTGCGCCGCTCGCTCGTGCCACTTCTTGCCGCCGAATCATCGACGTTCCTTGGCTTCTCTGCGGAGTCGACGGCAGAGCTCACAAGTATTGAGCAGGTCGCCGAGATGTCGAACGCTTTGGCGGCAGGTGACTACCCGCTCGTTCTCTCGAGCTACCAACGGCTGAGTGAGGCGACCAAGAAGACTATAAGCCCACAGCTAATGCGGGTTGGGGCTCTCGCCCAACTGTACCGCGCCAACAGCGATCGAGATGGGATGGAGACCTACCTCGCGGCGATCGACGAATTCGATGGACTGTTCCCCGGCAACGCCGCCGTTGGTTTCGTTCTGTACGACGCAGCCATCATCCAAGAGGACGAACAGCTCCTCATGCGATCGTACGCCGCAATGCAAGAGTGGACAGGGGGCGACCCATGGCTGAATATGGTCACAGCCCGTGTGCTTCATTCGTTCGGCAACACGTCGAAGGCGCACGAGATCCTACGCGCAGCCGGTGACGTAGACTTCGGCACGTTGAAGGCCCATCGCACCGCCCTGCGGATCACCCTCGCCGCCGAGGACCACGAGGCAACCATGCGTCACTTGGTGAGGCTGAAGGAGCAATACCACGCCAACCTTGGCGCCGTACCCGACCTCGGCGGATGGGATGCATTCGAGTCGTCGCCGCAGTACAGAGCTCTGGTCGGAGACTAGTGGTCGGAAGCAGAAGTCCTTTGAATTAGCTTCTCGTCGCACTTTCCGCGGCGATACAGCCCCGACGGCTGCGATTGGTGCCCGTTGGCTAGTCGACTCAATCCTCGTGGCGGCGGGGGGCCGGTATCCGTACCGCCATTGCAAGCTAGATCCGAGGCTGAATGACGAACGAAGACGCGTTCGTGGCTGCGACGCCCACGGCTGTGTCGCGGAAGTAAGACTGCAAGAAAAGCTGGGTGCCGACGGCGCGGCCCAGGAGATCGATGTCGAAGTCGGCGGCTCCGGTTGCTGCGTTCGCGACGCCTCCCATACGGGTGACGGCGCCTCCCACGCAGAGCGTCGTCGAGCCCATGGGCTGATTCACCGGCGCGGTGCCCACAAAGAGGACAGCGAAAGAACCCTGGGGCAGACCCTGGGCGCGGATAGTCAAGAACTCGGTGTTCTCCTGCTGGGAGCCGTACGCTTCCAGAGTGGCCGCGGCGCCCGTGGAGCCGACGGGCGACGTGCAGTACTCAGTGAGAGGCGCGGTCTCCAGCTCGAAGGTATTGGTCACCTCGATTTGGACACCTGCGTTAACCACCCAAGAGTTGAGCTGGAACGGTGTGGGAGCGGCCGCGTCATTGAACGCGCGGAGGTCCAAAGAATACAGCTCCGAGATCGCCCTCGCCGAAGGATCGAGGAGTACGGATGACCACTGGGAGATTCCCACTTCCCCCCCGGAATTGAAGACGCACGGCGTGGCCTCCCGACACAAGGCCGGGTTCAGCAGCACCGTCGTTCCTGGGGGGTGCACCGTGGTCGGGTTACCGAACGTGGATGCCGTGCCCCAATAGTCGCTGGCTCCCCATTGGCATCCCGAACTGCAGGACGCGAGGCCCATTTCGTAGAAGCCGGAAAATCGTGTCCCGGTGACGTCTAGGGTGACCGCTTCGATCAGAGCTTCCGCCCAGATCGTCGTGGTGACTCGGGCCCTCACGAAAGTCACCCCGTCATCGTCCGGCAGATCGAACGGAAGGACCTCGTCGAGAAAGATATCCGCCGCGTTGAACTGCTGGCCTACGCCCGGGGCTACGGTGACCTGTTCGGTCTTCGTCAGCGTCTGGAAGACTTCGCGTTCGACGACTTGGGGCGAGAGGGAAGTGAACGCCACGGCGGTGAGAAGAGTCAGCATAGGAAGCTAAGCCAAGGGAAGAAGAGGTCTAAGGAGCCAGCGGAGAGCGCGCTTTCCGCCACTTGCCCAGGGGACGTCGGCGCTGAACTCTACCCGGAAATCGTTGATCTCCCCGCCGAGCCTCAACGCTGGCTCCCCTGGAAGGCTCCAAAGAGGCATGGCGTCGCCCCCACGCCTCTTCACGGCCATCACGCGTCCAACTTCGTGGGAGTACGACAGCGGAGTCGTTTCCGCCAATCCTCGCCAGCGCTAACCATCGGCAGAACGGTACCGCGTCTGATTCCGCCACTCGGCGCGCTTCGAGTGGGTGGCGGAGTTCATGC
>CALHGQ010000222.1 GCA_938030175.1 uncultured bacterium
GCGCCGTACTCAGACTGCTCCGTGGACGCCACCGGCACCTCGACAAAGCTCAGCTCGTTCCCCGCGCCAGAGTTGACGAAGACCCGACTACGTTCCAGCGTCGGCGGACCCCAACCCCCGAAGCAGCATCCCGGTGGCCCCGGACAGCCAAAGGCCAGCGTGCCCGGCGACCCCACGTAGAGATCGAGGAGGCCGTCGAAGTTGATGTCCGCGACCGCCGCGCTCATGCTCGTTCCGATCGAACCGAGACCGGCGGCAACGATGTCGACAGGCACAAAGTCGTAGGACGGCGGCCCCGTGTTCTCGAGCAGCGTGCAGCCGCTGTCGATCGTCGGAAAGGCCCCGAGACCCGAGTGCCCCAGCATGCCCCCGTCGCCGGTCAAGAAGAGGTCTTGGTCGCCGTCGCCATCGAAGTCAGCTGCGACGACCCCCGCGTTGCCCCGGCCCCCTGCCGCTCCGCGGGCAGCGGCAACATCGGTGAACGTCCCGTCGCCGCCATTCACAAACAGCGCATTCGGCCAGCCATCGCGGTTCGGGTCGCCGATGACCTTTCCGTTCGTGACGTAAAGGTCGAGCAGCCCGTCGTTGTTGAAGTCGAACCACGCGGCGCCGCCTACGCCATCGCCCCCGTGCAGATAGCTCTTGTGCTCGAAGCCGGCGAGGCCCGCCGCCGCGGTCACGTCTTCGAATGACACTCTGGGCGGAGCCGTTCTCCGCACCGGTGCGATATCGATGCCTTGGGCCAAGGCTGGACTCAACGACACGAGGCTAAGGGACGCGACAGGTGCGAGGCAGCGGAGCATGTCGGGAAGCGGACCGAAGAAGGCCCAGCGTACGGGTGAGCGAGGGTGCCCCCGCGCGTGCGAGCTGGAGGCGTACGCCCGCACCGTAGCACGCGGCTGATTTTCCGCCGGAGAACCCCGCTGTGAACCCCGCTGAGCCCCCCCCCGGGAACCCCGCCGGGCACTACTCCGGAACGCTCAGCGCACCGACATCCCGACGCTCTCCGGCCGTCAACGGCCCGCCGCCGGTCCACTCCTGGATCTCTCCGCCCGGCACGGAGTAGCGCAGAACGAATTCTTCGTGGGGGAGATAGCCGAACTCAAAGGCTCCGTCACTTGAGGTCACGGTCTTCAGCTTTGTAGCGGGCGAGACATCGAACTCCACCTCGACGTTGGCTTGAACCCCGTCGCCACCGGCGTTGACCACGCGACCGAGGACGATGCCGGTCGGCACACTCCCGTCGGGAATCGTCAGCGCAAGCTGTTCGCCAGAAGGCTCGATCTCGGGGAGCAAGAGCGCAGCCGTCCCCCAGTAACGACCCGGGGGGAAGACCTCGAACTGGAAGAGTTCGCCAGCGTCGGGGCTGAAGCTGAAGGAGCCGTCCGTTCGCGTGTAGCTGCCCATGCTGGCTCCCCCAGGGACCCCGTCCGTAAGGGGAGTCGAAGTGACGTTCCATCCCGCGAGGGGCGCGCCCGACTCCGAACGCACGACACCCGCAAAGACCATGGGAGCGGCAAGCGTTGGATTCCAAGTCGTCGTCTCTCCATCGACGATCTCAAGGGTATGGACAGACTTAGACGTCATGTCATCACTCTCGAGCAAGAACTCTGTGTTTCCAGGGGTCAGGTGCTCAAGGCGGTAGCGTCCGTCGGCATCAGTGATCATCTCGATCCGTCCAAGGGTCTTGCCCTCACCGGTAAGGTCCGAGATCCGCGCGCCCGCCGCTGGCGTTCCATCCGGCTGGGTCACCGTGCCCTCGAGGTAGCCGCCCCCTGTGAGCTCAACGTACAGCTCTGCCGACCCGCCATCGGTGACCGTGACGGTCTCACTCCAAAGGCCCGAGGTCCCCGAGCGCACCTCCACCCGGACCTCGCCGAGACGAAGTTCATCGAAGCGAAACTGGCCAAGCTCGTCGGTCCGCTGCGCTTGCATGGGAGTTGACCAATTGGGGTTCGGCCCCGCTCCGTCGGAAGCAAACGGTCGGATCGTTCCACCGATCACGACCCGAGCTCCGATCACGGGAGCTCCCTCGGAGTCTACGACGATGCCTTGTACACCCCCGAGCTGTCGCGTGAGAGTCAGGACGACGTCCGATCCCTCCTCGCGCCCAATGGCTGCCGCACCCGAGAGCGATGGCGCGTAGCCAGCCTTGAAGGCGGCAACGAACTGGGTGGGGTGCATGTACTTCAGGGTGAAGCGACCGTCGGGCCCCGACGTGCCCGCTATGTACCCCTCCGTTGAGCTGAACCTGCTGTCTCCTGCCCAAACCTTGGCCCCGGGCACTCCCTGGCCATTCTCATCGATGACGCGACCGCGCGTGACCGCGTGGGCGTCCACTTGGAATCGAAGGTCGACCACTTCACCCGCGATCACTTGGACAGCTAGGGTGCCCGCGCTGTCGTCGGCGGTCATCCGTCCAAGGTAGATGTAGTGCTCACCCGCAGGAAGGTCCGTCAGGACGGCCACGCCCGAAGCATCCGTGATCGCTGAACGGGATTGATTCCAAAACGCCCCGCTATGGAAGCGGACCGAGCGGCATCCAACGCCCACAGCGGGGCTGCCGCTCAAAGCTTCAGTCACCAGGACCCGTACCCTTCCCAAAGACTCAGCCTCCTCAAACGTTGGCCGGGACGACGCCTTGGTCGCGCGAGCTTCGACGGGGACGATCGCCGCGCGCTCCGTGCCCTCCGTGTCCTCCGAGGCGGCCTCTGGCTCCTCCTCTGCCGGCGGAGAAATGGCCGCGAGGTCCTCAGCCGCCAAGGAAATCGGTGCGAGTTTGCTGCGATCGTTCGTCAGGGGATCGATCCAAGTCCAGGCTGATACCGTGGCGACAGCGATCAGCGCGAGCGAGGCGGCGGCATGCTTCTTCATGAGAGTTCCTGCGACAAGAAGGGAATGGGAAGTGACGTGGGCAGCGCGCGGAAGAGCAGCTTCGCAGGCGCCTTGCGATGCGTACCAGCCGCGCCGTGCGAGATCAGGCAGTACCAAGAGCAGCCCGGAGAGTCCGCGGTCCGCGCCGTCCTCTCGCTCGAGCCGCCCGCGTACCCGGGCGAGCGCACGCGAAATGCGCGAGGACACGGCGTTCGGAGACTCGCCGAGGGTGGACGCGATCTGTTTGGGTGAAAGCCCGGCTGCGAAACGCAGGGCGAGGACCTCGCGATCGCGGCGAGGGAGCCCCTCTACGGCCTGGGCGAGCTCGCGCCCCAGCTCAAGTCGCTCCATCGCGCTCGCTGGGTCCTCCTCTACGGCCTCAGGCCGCGCGTGGATCTGCTCACGGAGCGCTCGCCGTTTCTCGGCGCGGCGCGCCATACCCAGCCGCCGGCTCAGCGCCAGGCGAAGCCACCCTCGCCCAAGCGTGCCTGCATCTTCCTGGGCCGCAAGGAGCAGCGTTTCTTGGACCGCGTCCTCGGCGGCGTGGTCGCCGTACCCGAGCTCTCGCGCACAGCGGTGGAGCCAGTCAGCCTCGCCCCAAAGCTGTTCGAGTGCGGCTCCATGAGGTACAGGATCGTTCGACATCACCCCTTAGGTGCCACGAACGATCCTGTCTTGCAGAGAATCCTGATGTTTTGCGGTTCAGCGACGCGGCCGAAGGAGTCCCGACTGACTATCCGGGATCCTGGCAAGGCTCACGGACCGCTGCTGGGCCTGTGCCGGGCCTGTGCCGGGCCTCTGGGGGGAAGCCCTTCGCCCGCGGCTCTCACAGGCCAGCCGCCTCGGCTTTGAGCTGCTGAACCTCGCCGATATCTGCGGCTGAGTCCGGGTGATGGGGGCCGAGGATCCAGCCCTTCTTGCGACCCGTGAGGAGGCCGTAGTTCACCTGGCGCGCAAGGCCGGGACTTGGGTCAGAGGCAGCCGAGGCGATTTGATTGACCACGGCGCCGGCGAGCATGCCGACGAGGCCGCCTTGGCCGCTGTTCGAGCTTTGGGCGAGCGCGTTCGTGCCCGACCAAAGTTCGACTCCCGTGCTGGGGTCCACGAGCCTGCCTTCGATGCTGACCCGCGTCGTAGAGCTGATGAGCTGATAGGACGTGCCCCATTCCGTCACCGTGAGGTAGAGAACGGCGTCCGGCGCGAAGATCTCGTCCAGCTTGGCCATCGGAACCGAGTGCATTTCCTCGGGCGTAGGCAGTCCGTTCTCCCGCATCATGGTGTCGACGACGGCCACCGGGAACACGTAGTAGCCCGCCTCGGCGAGGGGGACGGTCACCGACGACAGCGATCCATACGATGCTTCGGTTTCGACCGTGGTGTTCAGCGGCGGCAGCACGAGGATCGATCGCGGCTGCGCCTCCAGCAGCCGATCGGACACAGCGATGTCCGAAGAGGCACAGGAGGCCGCTCCTGCGAGGAGCAGCAGCGCGACGAAGCTCTTTCTAATCTGGATCGTGGTGGTTCGTTGCATCACTTGCCCTGCATGCGCTTGATCACGCCGTCGATGAAGGTGGCGCTCTCGGGGAACAATTCGCGTTCGGACTCGAAGGCCGCTTGGGCCGTGTCGAGTTCGCCACGCATCGAATGGAGGAGACCGAGGTGGGCGTGGAGCCCGGGGGGAATGCGTCCGCCTTCCTGTCGCGTCCGCTCTACCTGTTCGGTCAACTTCTGGATCTGAACGTCAACGTCCGTGGCGCCCTCGGCGTGGGTCAGTTCCCACACGGACTGCTCGTAGGTGCCCCACGTGTAGTAGGAGCTTTGCTGCCTGCATGCCGTGAGCGAGCAAATCGCGGCTGCGATGACGAATCCTCTCCTCATCGGGCCGACCGGCTGGGATCCCACTCGCCCGTTTCCATGGACGACACAAGCTTGTTGACGGCGTCCGTGATCGCGAGGTTCAGCACCTTGCCGTTGAGCGTCGAGTCGTAGCCGGCCTTCGATCCGAAGCCAAGGACTTCGCGATCGGAGAGCGCGAACTCACCCGCACCCTGGATCGAGTGCACCACGCGCGAGGTCTTCGCATCGATGAGATTCAGCGAGACCTTGCTGTAGGCCGTCTGGGTCTTTCCGCGGCCAAGCACGCCGAAGAGCTGCTCGTCGCCGACCGTCTTGCGGCCGAACTCGGTGACCTGGCCTGACACAAGAATGTCCGCGCCTGCGATCTGCGCCGCATCGCCGTTGAAACCGGCCTCCTGGTTCATCGCCTCGAGGTTCTCGCGATCCATCAGGTCAAAGCGGCCCGTCTGGCTGAGATGGGTCTTGAGGATCGTCTTGGCTTGACCGCCCAGACGGTCTTCTCCGTTCGAGAAGATCCCGCGCAGGTAGGGCGACGCGTTCGTGAACTTGCCGATCGATAGCGCCGCGCGGGGGCCCTGATAGTCGGTGCCGTAGCTGGCCACGGTCTGCGTCTCGATGACGCGGGAAGACTCAGTGCCCCGGCAGCTCACGAGGGAACCCGAGAGGCAGGTGACAGCGAGGAGCGGGAGCGCGAGGCGGGAAAGTGATCTCGACATAGGACGAAGGGCGGGTTTCGGTGGAAAAGGGACGAAGCTATCAGGGCCATAGCGCTCGGAGCTCTACGCCGAAACCCTAGGAATCTTCGCTCTTGAGCTAAGATATAGCCGACCGTCGCCACTGCGCCGAGCGAATCAACGCCCTATGAACCAAGCTAGTCACGTCGAGAGCCCGGATGGGCCCGCCCCAGCCCAGGGAGCCCCGGAGGCACCAAGCCACCCGCTCCCTGATTTCAGCGACACCGAGAAGACGTTCAGCCACCTTTCCGACGGCGAACTCAAGGGGGCAGGGCGGCTCTTCAGCCTCATGGGGAAGAGCTGGCTCAGTCACTTCCTTTCCAAGCTCGGATCCTGGGCCGTCCGCTGGCGCCTCCCCTTCGCCGAGTGGGGCGTGCGCAACACGATCTACCGCCAGTTCGTCGGGGGAACGAGCCTGAAGAACGCGCTGCCGACGATCGAGAGACTCCACAAGCGCGGCGTCACGAGCATCATGGACTACGGCGCCGAGGCGAAGGAGTCCGAGGAGGACTTCGACCGTTTCCGTGACGAGATCCTCAAGGCGGCCAAGTTGAGCGGCACCACCGAGGCCGTGGACTCGGTGGTCGTCAAGATCACAGGGCTCGCGCCGAACCACCTGCTGGAGAAGTTCAACGGGCGGACGATCCGCTTCGACGAGCCCGACGATCCGGTCTTCACGCGCGTCATCGAACGCCTGGACCAGGTGTGCCAAGCGGCCAGCGAGAGCAACATCGAGATCTACATCGATGCCGAGGAGAGCTGGTTCCAGGGAACGATCGACCAGCTCGCCGACGAGATGATGCGGCGCTACAACCAAAAGCGCGGCGTCGTGCTCAACACCTATCAGCTCTACCGCCATGACCGCCTTGAATTCCTCAAGCGAAGCCACGAGCGCGCCCAAGCCGGCGGCTACATCCTCGGGTGCAAGCTCGTGCGCGGCGCGTACATGGTCAAGGAAGCCAAGCGCGCAGAAGAGGGCGGCTACCCCACGCCGATCCAACCAAACATCGAAGCCACCCACGCCGACTACAACGCGGCGGTGGAGTACTGCATCGATCACATCGAGGAGGTCTCGTTCCTCGTGGGCAGCCACAACGAGGCAAGTGTGCGTCTGCTCACGGAGTCCCTGGACCGCCGCGGGATCGCCCGCAACCACCCCCACGCCCGCTGTGCCCAGCTGCTCGGCATGAGCGACAACCTCACGTTCAACCTTGCGGCTGGCGGCTACAACTCGTCGAAGTACATGGTCTACGGCCCCGTCGCCGAGGTGCTTCCCTACCTCGTGCGCCGCGCCCAGGAGAACACGTCGGTCACGGGCGAGATGGGACGAGAGCTGCGCATGATCAAGGACGAGCTACGCCGACGCCGAAGCTAGCTAGTCGAGCACCGTGAAAGTGAGCGGCGGCCCCTGACCGTCGGAGACGTCAGCGCGATGGGGCGAGCCACTCACTTCCATGGCGTCGCTCGTCAGCGCCAGAATGCGATAGGGTCCAGCATCCAGCTCGTCGAGGTGGAACGGAGCCGTCCACGTGCCGTCGCTCCCTTGACTCCAGTTGACCGTGATCCACTGCTTGCGTCGTTCCATGGCGCCCGGCTCGTCGTCGACAGGGCTCGCACGGACGAAGACGGTGTCCCGGAATTCGCCGGAGTTGCTCGTCACGACGCCTTGGAGCGCGAACGTCTCGCGTTCAGCCAGCGCTTCGAGCTGGCCCTGCTCCTTCACCTGCTCTGCCACCTCCGACGCGTACCAAGCCTGGAGGAGCGGCGTGGGGAGTGAGCTCGCACTGGAGAGAGCAAGTCTCAGTTGAATGGGTGGCTCGCCCAAGAGTGGCAGGTCCGGCACCAGCGTCGAAGACGCGAGCACTTCGCCCCCGTCCACCACGACCGCGCAGATCTTGCGTGTCTGAATGCGCTGACCCGCGTTCCGCTGCGTCCAGTCGTCTAACTGCGGCTGAAGGTAGAAGGACGTCGTCGTCCCGGCCCTTGCCTCGGTGAAAGGCGATGCGTGCAGCTCGAAGACATGGGTGGCCCCAGCGAGCTGATCGACGGAGACGTTCTTGAGTCGCTCCACGCGCAACGGAGTCCGCTGTTGCTGCCCATCCTCGGCGGCGCTCAAGAGCCAGAGTTCGATCCGATCCGCGAGCGCCTCCGGCACGTCCACTGCGAGCGGTACGGAACGCCTCGTATGGAGGCGCCAGACCGAAGGCTCGTCCGCGTCACCCGTATGCGGCTGCTTGGGCTGGGTCGTTTCGTCCCTCCCGTTAGGCACCTCCACGTGCAGCTGCCCGACGCTGAGAAGGTCAGCGCTACGAAAACGGCCCATGGCATCGGTACAGCCAACCAAGGTCTCACGGCGATCGTCTCGGACGGTGAAGCGCTGGAACGGAACGCGTTCGCCGGAGAGGCTGTCTATGACCTGTACAAAGAGGGGCGCGAGGTTCCACCCGGTGACCCCGTCGTCCTCCGGAACCCGCGTCGCCCACGCGGGTGAGTCGTTGACTGGCACCGGGCTCTCGACCCGATCGTCGGGTTCCGCGGCAACCGCGGGGAGAGCCTCGACGGCGGGTCCAGCAGTTGGTCCAGCAGCGGGTACAGCAGCGACCGACTCCGCAGCGGCGGAAACGCTCTGGTCGAGCGTGCCCCCATCTGCGCGGGCGGCCGAGGAAGGAAGGAACCACAGGAGCGCCGCGGCTGCGAGCACCGCGACGCACGCGAGCGTCAACTTGGAAGAGTTCATGGGGCCCACGCTACGGCGAGGGCGGGCGCTTGTTAGCGGCGCTTGAAAGCGAAGGTGATCTCCGCCGGCGAATCTGACGTCCCGATGCTCGCATGCAGCTCGTCACCGTCCCGCCAATAGCGGATCACCTGGGGGAAGTCGTGCTTGAGGTTCTCAAAGACGGCCTCGGTCGCACCGTAGGACTTCAGTCGAAACGGGTCAGCGGGTTGGCCGCTTGGACTCGGATGGAGCATCACCTTCCGGCCTGCGCAGCTGAGCCGCAAGAACTCGAACTGCCCCTCCTTCGCCCCCTCGTGGGAGGTCCGCGAAGTACCCAGCATCATGCCCGCGGCCGGGGCATTCCAGCTCTCCTCGATCATGCGCGTGACCCCGCCCTTGTCGGAGCTCTGAACCCAGTCTCCGCTCATCCAGGCGAAGTCTTCTATGGGCACCGCGTCCATCGGGACTCGGGGCGCGCCCGCGATCAGTGACCCGTCTGCGCCGGAGTACATTGCGTAGGAGAAGTTGTGGTCTGCGCCCAACTGGAGTTCGCGGGCACTCTCTTCGTGGAACCTGACCCCCACCGCAAG
>CALHGQ010000223.1 GCA_938030175.1 uncultured bacterium
CAGCGACGCTGCTCGGTGGCACGCTCTATTTCATGTCCCCTGCGCAAGAGGCTGACCCCGTACTGCCGGACTCCGTGCTCGCCGTGGAGCGTGACGAGCTGCCCAAGAAGGACACGCCGGAGCCCCGCGACTACGCGGTCGAGGGCGGGGAGCGAACAGAGCTGAGGGCGGAATCGCTCGCGGCGAGCGCGACGGCCGGGGCGATCGACCCCGCCGTCGAGCCCATCTACACGGTAACGGGCATCGTGCTCGGGGCGGACGGACGCCGAATCGCGAGCGTTCCGATCCAAGCGAACGGCAAAGACTCGACGGTGGCGAGCGACGCCACCGGACGCTTCTCCTTGGACGTCTCTAGCGCTCGCGGTCAGGTGGAGTGCGCGAAGAGTGCAGGGGATTGGGTGACCGTCCGTCCAGGGACCTACAACCAAGAAGAATCGGTGGAAGCCCTCGTCATCGTCGCGGCGTCCATCGATCTCGCCGGCGTCGTCGTTGACGAGTGGGGCGCTGTGAAGGAAGGCGTCGACTTGATCCTCGATCTCCCCAGCGACTTCGATAGCCGCTTCGACACCAGCCAAGCCAAGTCGATTCGACGTGACTGGCGCACGACGACGGATGCCGAGGGACGCTTCCTGCTGGAGGACGTCCCCGCCATCGCGGGCGCCACGCTTGAGGCCACGAGGGATGCCGGAGAATCGGTGAGCATCCACGCGCCCATGGAGTCGCGTCAGGACCTTCGGCTCGAGTTCCCCTCGACGCCTATCCCCGACGAATTCAGGCTCGGGGGGCGCGTCTTCTACCCCGATGGCACAGGGGCCGGAGGGGCCTACGTTGCCATGGGCTACGAGACGATCATCGCGGACGAGGATGGCCGCTTTGCGCTCGACCTGCGCGCGACTGGATCGGCCAGGGAAGTCCAGGCGGCGGCCGTGGGCTTCCAGCCTTCCCGCCTCGAACTCGATGAAGAGGACGAGGGTGGAAAGGACAGCTGGCCGACTCCGCTGGAGATTCGTCTCAAGACGCCGTCCGTCAGCATCAAGGGCACGCTCGTAGACGTCGAAGGGGTCCCGCAGCCGGACGCTCGCGTTTGGATCCACGACGCCACCGACTTCGGCGTCCTGGGCACGTTTCCGTTGATGGCCGAAGGCATCGCTGCAGGCTTCGCTGATCCGGCGGATGCGGGCCGTTCCCGCGGGCGCCTCGCCGCGGCCGAAGAACCCGTCAACGCTAGCTCCGCCACGGGAGCGTACGCGCCCACATCGATGCTCCCCTTCGTCACCACCGACAAGAACGGCAAGTTCACGATCGAGGGTCTCCTCGATCGCAACTACGTCCTCAACGTCATCGGTCCGAACCTCAGCTTCGGCATGCAGTCGAAGCCCGTCGCTGGAGGCGAGAGGGACCTTGTGCTCGAGCGCCCTGAAGGCGTGGTCTACCCCGAGGTTCGCGGCCAGATCGTGACGCGCTACGGCCAGCCCCTGCCCGGCGTCAACCTGACGCCCTGGATCGCCGCGCTCTCCAAGGACCAGAGGGTCCGAGGCGGAACCTCGTCGATCACGCGCTTCTTCTATGCACAGGCCGCGAAGACCGACGCCGAAGGACGTTTCACCCTTCAGAGCGTCCCCAAGCGCTACGTCGAATTCTGGATCGCCGGCGACGGGGTCACGCCCCTCTCCAAGAGCGTGGATGACATCGACGACCCCCTCAACTTCGTCATCGAGATGGCCGCGCGCATCGAGGTCTCGGTGGAGATCACGGACCCGGCCAGCGGCATCGACCGAGTGACGGCCCAGGGGTTCTATGACGAGCCGATGGACCTCGTCCGCATCTACGCCGACGGCTCCTCGAACGACTCCTCGATCGCCGTCGAAAACGGACGCACCGGCGTCTTTGCGCTCACGACCGATGCGGCGACGCTCACCCTGATGCGCGGCGAGGAGGCCGTGGACGTCATCCAGCTGGAGGGCTACACGGACCAAGTCCAGAAAGTGGTCTACTAAATTCCCCGTCGCTCAGCGCCCGTCCCCGAGCGCTCCGGATGCAAGCCGTGAAGTCCCTCGGGATTGTGCGGAGACTCTTTGGGACCAGCCCCCTCGGATCCTAGGATCGTCCGCGTGAGCAGAAAGCGCCTCCACGTCAACGTCGACCATGTTGCGACAATCCGCCAAGCGAGGCGGGAGGCCTTTCCGGATCCGATTCTGTGGGCCGCGCGCTGCGAGGCTGCTGGCGCCCACGGGATCACCTGCCACCTCCGCAAGGATCGGCGGCACATGCAGGACGCCGACATCTTTCGTCTCCGGGAGAGTGTGAAGACGCTCCTGAACCTGGAGTCGAGCCTGGATGAGTCGATGCTGGTCATCGCCGCCCAGAGCGGGGCGGATGCGTTCTGCCTCGTGCCGGAAAACCGCCTGGAGATCACGACCGAGGGCGGCCTGGACGCCGTTCGCGAGCGCCCCAGGCTCCAGGAGGCGGTGGCGCGTCTCAAGGAGGCTGGCGGCGAGGTCTCGATCTTCCTGGATCCAGAGCCCGCCCAGCTCGACGTGGCGGCCGAGGTCAAGGCGCCCTTCGTCGAGCTGCACACCGGAGCCTACGCCAGCGCCACGGGGGCCGTCCGGGAGGCGGAGCTTGCCCGGCTGGTGAGCGCGACGGCCTATGCCCTCTCCATCGGGCTCCGGGTCAACGCAGGCCACGGCCTCGATTTTGAGAACATCGGGCCGATCGCCGCCATCGAGGGCGTCGAGGAGCTCAACGTTGGCTTCGCCATGGTCGCCCACGCGGTCTTCGAGGGCGTCGACCGCACCATCGCAGAGATGCTCCGCTTGATCGAAGAGGCGGGCGCTTGAGCGACGTGAGCGGATCGGATCCCCGCGGGAGCTCTAGGTGCCCCCTCGGCAAAGTTCGCCTGGAGGGCTCGATCGTGGCGATGCCCACGACGTTCTCGAGCGGTGCGCTGCAGCTCCGGGACCTCGACGACCTCGTGCGCTTCCAGTCGCGCCAGGCCACCACCGGCATCCTGCTCGGTGGCTCCGTGGGCGAGGGTTGGGCGCTGTCCCTCGACGAGTTGGCCCGCCTCGTGGGCAGGGCCGCGGAGAGCGCCGCCCGCTTCTCGAACTTCAGGCTCCACGTCTACGCCGGGATCGCGAACATCGACACTCGCGCCGCACGGAACGCGGCGATCACAGCGGCCCACGCAGGGGCTGAGGCGCTCTTCCTGAGCGCCCCGTCGTTCGTCAGACCCAGGGTCGACGGACTGATCCGGCACTTCGCCCACATTGCGGAGGGCGTCCCCGAGAACATGCCCCTCGTGATCGTCAACTCCCCTCGGCGCACCGGGACGGACCTCGACCCGGGGATGCTCAAGGAGATCATCGCGGCCGTGCCGAAGATCGTGGCGCACTGCGAGGGCGTTGGCCACGCCACGCGGGCCCGGTCCCTGGCGGGTGAGCTCCCCGTGCCTGTCCTCTGCGGCGACGATCGGATGATCGGACCCTACGTACGCAGCGGTGCCGTCGGGGCGGTCTCCGTCGTCGGAGGACTCGTTCCCGCCGAGGTGGCGCGGCTTGTGTTGGAGGCCAAGAACCACGACCTGCGCTCGGCTAGGATCGCCGATGGACTGGAGCGGAACCTCGCCCCGCTCATCGACGCTCTCCGCATCGCGCCGAGCCCGGTCGTTCTGAAAGAAGCCCTTCGCGCGCTGGAAGGCATCAGCTGCGCGGAGACACGGGCTCCCCTGGCGCCGCTCAGCGAGTCGGATCGGCTGGCGCTGCAGCGGTCGCTCTCCGTAGCTCGGCTCCTGATCCCGGCCTAGCGCGCCATTCTGGCATACATGGGCGCCAAAATGGCGTCAATGCTGCCCGGAATCGAGCCCCGGGGTGCAGCCAGGCGCCTCTAACGCTGCGCTAGGCGGGTTTCGGCCCGTGGCATACCCGTTGCTTCAGGTGGAGTGCGGAACCCCAGCCCGGATGGCTGGCCCGCAGGAGTATCTCATCATGCAGCCACAGTTCACCCACCGATCCCAAAGCGCCCTCGCCGCCGCCCACCAGCTCGCCGCCTCCTCTGGGCACCCCGAGCTCGTCCCGGCCCACCTTGCGGTCACCTTGCTCGCAGAGCCCGAGGGCGTCATGTCCGCGGTCCTGTCCAAGCTCGGCATCGACCCGAAGGCGCTAGAGCCCGAACTCAAGGCAACCCTGGAACGACTGCCCCGCGCCTCCGGGGGCGGCCAGGTCGCTCCGTCCCGGGCCTTCTCCACCGTCATGGCCGAGGCAAACGAGGCGGCCGCAGCCTACGGCGATGAGTTCGTGTCCACTGAGCACCTGCTGCTCGCACTGGCCCGCAAGGGCTCGCCGGATGTCGCCGGACTGTTCGCCGCGCGGGACGCCGGACCTGAGCGCATCGAGGCGGCCCTCGAGGAAGTCCGCGGGTCGAGCCGCGTGACGTCCGAGAACCCCGAAGCCGCCTTCGACGCCCTCGGCAAGTACGCACGTGACCTGACGGCCGACGCCCGCGAGCAGAAGCTCGACCCCGTGATCGGGCGCGACACGGAGATCCGCCGCGTGGTCCAAGTGCTCTCGCGCAGGCGCAAGAACAACCCGGTGCTCATCGGCGAGCCCGGGGTTGGCAAGACGGCCGTGGCCGAGGGCCTCGCGAACCGCATCGCGGTGGGCGACGTGCCCGAGGGTCTCAAGGACAAGCGAGTCATGTCCCTCGATCTCCCTTCGATGCTCGCGGGCGCGAAGTACCGCGGAGAGTTCGAAGAGCGACTGAAGGCCGTCCTCGCGGAGATCGCCGAGGCCCAGGGCGAGGTCGTGCTCTTCATCGACGAGTTGCACACGCTCGTGGGCGCAGGCGGCGCCGAGGGCGCCGTGGACGCGGCGAACATGCTCAAGCCCGCCCTTGCGCGGGGCGAGCTGCACTGCATCGGCGCCACGACCCTCGATGAGTACCGCAAGTACATCGAGAAGGACCCGGCGCTGGAGCGACGCTTTATGCCCGTCACGATCGACGAGCCAAGCGTCGAAGACACGATCGCGATTCTGCGCGGACTCAAAGAGCGCTACGAAGTGCACCACGGCGTGCGCATCACCGATGGCGCATTGATCGCGGCTTCGAGGCTCTCCGATCGACATATCACAAGCCGCTTCATGCCCGACAAGGCCATCGACTGCGTCGATGAAGCCGCAGCGCAGCTGCGAACGGCCATCGACTCGTTGCCGTCGGAAATCGATGAAATCGAGCGCAAGGAGCGCCAGCTCGAGATCGAGCGCAGCGCCCTCAGCGCCGAAGGAGCCCGCGAGAACGCCGCCCGCATCCAGGCGATCGGCGAGGAGCTAGCTGAGCTCAACGAAAGCACGAGCGCGCTGCGCGCACGCTGGTCCAACGAAAAGGACCTGATCCAGTCGATCCGCGCCGGCAAGATCCTCTTGGAGGACCTTCGCGCGGAGGCCGAGCGCAAGGAGCGCGACGGCGACTTCGAGCGTGTCGGGCAGATTCGCTTCGGCGAGATCCCAGGCATCGAAGAGAACATCGAGTCCGCGTCGAAGGAGCTGGAGCGGGTGCAGGCATCCGGCGCGCTCCTGCCCGAGGCCGTCGACGAGGAGATGATTGCCAAGGTCGTGGCCCGCTGGACGGGAATCCCCGCCGACAAGCTCCTCGAGACGGAGCGCAAGAAGCTCCTGAACATGGAAGAGCAAATCAAGCGGCGCGTCGTGGGCCAAGGGGAAGCCGTGGAGTCCATTGCCCAAGCGGTACGTCGGGGACGCGCGGGGCTCGTGGAGGAAACACGCCCCCTCGGCGCGTTCTTGATGCTCGGCCCCACCGGAGTGGGCAAGACCGAAACCGCCAAGGCGATCGCGGAGTTCCTGTTCGACGACGAGCGCAACATGATCCGCATGGACATGAGCGAGTTCATGGAGAAGCACGCGGTATCGCGCATGATCGGCGCGCCCCCCGGGTACGTCGGCTACGACGAAGGAGGTGCGTTGACGGAAGCCGTGAGGCGCAAGCCCCACAGCGTGATCCTTCTCGATGAGGTAGAGAAAGCGCACCCCGACGTGTTCAACGTGCTGCTCCAGCTTCTGGACGACGGGCGTCTTACGGACGGCCAAGGGCGCACCGTGGACTTCACGCAGACGCTTGTCTTGATGACCAGCAACCTGCGCGGAGACGACGCGGTACGGGAGTTCTTCCGCCCTGAGTTCATCGGACGCCTCGACGAGGTCTTGACCTTCAAGCCCCTGGGCCGCGAGCAGATTGGGGCCATCGTGGATGTCCAGCTGGCACGTCTGAGAAAGCAGCTTGGGCTGCGCGATATCGGCCTCGAGCTCTCCCCCGAAGCAACGCTGCGGCTGGCTGAGCTCGGCTACGACCCAGACTTTGGGGCACGGCCACTCAAGCGTGTCTTGCAGAAGAACGTGCAGAACGTGCTAGCCGAGGCGATCCTCAGGGACCAGCTGCGACCCGGGCAAACGGCCTACGTTGACGTCCACGAGGAACTGTTCATGGTCGAGGCGCGGGATCCCGCTCCACGCTCGGAGCTTCAGCCCTCGTAGACGCGCTCCCCTCCCAAGGGGTCTCACCAGGAGCCAAGTCGCCCTCGAATTCGAGCAAAACTCGGGTCGTGCGACTTGGCTCTCTCCATGAAGAGCGCACACTGTTCCCATGCGCCTTTCCCTCGCTGCCTGCACCCCTCTGCTGCTCCTCTTTTCACTCGGCTGCTCGAAAGAAGCGGCCTCCGAAGGCGCTCGCAGCCTGCGCTACAACGAGCCCACCAACATGCTTCTATTCGTGGCGCCGGACGTTGGAACGGTGCTGGGCTGCTACGGGGCCGGCGGCGTGCAAACTCCGCGCCTCGACAAACTCAGTCGAAGCGGCGTGCGCTTCGAGCACGTCTATGCGGCCTCCGCTGTGCAGAGCGCATCCCGCGCGAGCCTCCTCACGGGCAAGATGCCCGCCCACCACCGGGCAAGCGGAACCGAAGCCGTGGCAAGGGAGGTCCCCACCTGGGGAGAGCTCTTTGGAAACGCGGGCTATCGAACGGGCCTCATCGGCGACCTCGGGATCGAGAGTGAAAAGGAGTTCCCGTTCGACTTCCGATCCGGCACCCGGGGCACCGACGCGGCGATCCGCACGGCGAAGTGGCACATCAAGGCGCTAGACGATTTCCTGAGCGAAGACGACGGCCGCCCCTGGGCCCTCGTCATTTGCCTCCAGGACAGCCGCTGGCCCTACCCCACGGACGGCGCTCCCTTCGGCAACGTCGATCTGCCCCCCCACCTGCCCTCGGGGGTCAACGTTCCGGTCAAGCTAGTGGACACCCCGCCCGTGCGAGACGAGATCAAGCGCTACTACGATGGCGTCCGCCGCATGGACGCCATGGTGGGCGCGGTCGTCGATCGCATCGCGGCCAAGGGTCTTCGAAGGCATACCGTGGGCCTGTTTACCAGCGACAACGGATCGCCCTTTCCGTTCGCCAAGGCCTCGCTCTACGAAGCGGGCGTGCGCGTCCCGCTGATCGCCTGGGGCAAACGCGTCGAAGAGGGCGCTGTGCGCCAAGAGCTCTTCGCCCACGTCGATGTGATTCCCACCCTCCTCGGGATCGCTGCCGAGGCCGACGACGCAGCCCCGATCCCGGAGTCGTTGGCGGCGTCCTTCGACGGGGAGTCCTTCGATTACTTCCTGGGCGAAAAGCGCATCCTCGATGAGGAGGGGCGCGGCGCACCCAGCTGGCGCACCCACGTGGCCGCTACCCTCGACGGCCACGGGGTCGACCCAGCGATTCCCTCGCGGGCAGTGCGCTTTGGCGCGTGGAAGTACATTCGTTCTTGGACGGGGGGCCAACGCTTCGAAAGCCTCGCGATGCAGCGCTCGGCCACATGGCGCGCGCTCGCCTCTGCCGCTGAACTTGGCGACGCCGCCGCGGCTTCCCGCATGGCGTCCCTTGTCGAGCGACCCGAAGAGGAGCTGTACAACCTGGCAGAGGACCCCGGCGAGCTTGTCAACCTCGCGACGGACACGAACCATGCGGAGCAGCTGGCCGAGGGCCGAAAGCTCTTGGAGGGGTCTCCGTGGCTCTCGGTGCCGGGTCAGTAGTCGCCCTCGCTCAGTCCAGGGGCAGCTCGTCGATCACAAACAGGACGTCGCCGCTCTCGGCTTCCATCACCGTGAGGCCCGTCCAGGCAACGAGATAGATCCGTGGACCGTCCACGGTGACCGAGGTGAAATGCGCTCCCTCGGGTAGCGGATGATCCCAGAGACGTCGGCCGTCCTGCATGTCGAACGCAGCCAGGCGCGATGGGGCGACGCCCACCTTGTCGGTCGTGTGGTAGGCCGCGCAAACGATCGAGCTTGTCGCGTGCAGGTAGGCGTCGAAGGCCATGGGCATCCTGGCCTTCATGGGCTCCACCCCTGGAACGGGTGTTCGCCACAGCTCCTTGAGCTTTCCCCGACTGCCGTACTCCACAACGCCTTCGTAGCGAATGAGGATTGGGGTCGACGTCCCCTTGCGCCGCTTGCCCATGGAGACCTGAAAGGAACCATCCTCGGCGATCGCGAGGAGGTTCGCGTCCACATCGCCGAAGGTTCGGCTGCCGCTGAAGCGTTCGATGCGAACGCCGCTGCGACTCTTCTGCCCGTTCATGTCCGGAAGAGCTCTCTGGAGCTCCGTCGCGCCTTCGGGGGCCGCCATGACGCTCCCCTTCTCAAGTCCGACGTGCACGAGCTGATCGTCGGTCAGAAGGATCCGGACCGTTTTGGGGTCCACCTCGAAGATCTGATCCACCACTTCGGCGAGGCGCACGCTCCAAAGCGTTCCCCCATCCCGCCGGGAGTAGGCCGTGAGGTCCCCCGATGCCGTCGCGGCGAACACGACCTCTGACCCAACGATGACGTGGGGCTCCTCACTACCCACGATCCCCGGAACCGCGTCGCTTCGCCATAAAAGGCTCCCGTCAACGCCATGGAGCGCAGCGACGAAGTACGTGTCATCCGGCCCTTCGAAGTAGCCAAGGATGTCGTCGACGCCGTCCGAATCCACGGGGACAAGCACCGGATGGTGAGCCTCGAACTCCATGACCGGCGTCGGAGGTGCCTCACTGGGTCGAGCGACCTGGCGCTGGCGATCGGCGGCGCCTTCTTTCGGCATCGCAGGGCCTGGCCCGTTGCCGCTCGAGGAGAGCACCAAGCCGAGGACCGTCGCTCCCAAGAGGAGGAGGCTCACCACGAGGATGAGGGTCGCGGGCGGACCCGTCGCCCCTTCTCTCGAGGGTAAAGCCGTCGGACGATCCTCGCTCTGCCCTGGGACCGCCCCGGAGTCTCGACTTGCACTGCCCTCCACCATGATCGAAGAGCCGCAGTAGCTGCATTCGCTAGCGCCCTTCTCTGCTTTGAGTTGAGCCCCGCAGTCAGGGCAGCGGACGGTAAAGGCTTTCATGGGAGGAACTCGGACAGAACAAGGGAGCGAAAATTCGACGGCGGAGCTTAGCGCGCTTGGGGAGGCAGCCGACCACGAGTCCCCGGAACCGGAGGCAAACCTAGCCTCCATCACCGAATGGTGACAAGTGATCCAAGGGCGTGATCGCATCGACACGGTCCGTCGTTCAGACTGCCCCCATGATGTACGCGCTACTCGGATTCCCCTGGTACGGATGGACCTTCGCCCTCGGCCTTGTGGGCCTTCTTTGGTGGGCGTCCATCGTGGCGAAGAAGGGACAGGCAAGGGCCGCCGAAAACGAGAGGGGGCAGCAGATGTTCCCGGTAACACCCAAGGTCAAGATCAGCGACGAAGACCAACGTGACCTCAACATCGGCGCGTTCCTGAGTGCGATGTGGTGGTTCCCCGTCAACACGCTCGAGACGAACGCCACCAAGGCCAAGATGCAGAACGTGATGGCGGAGTCCTGGGACGTCAAGTCGAACGCGGAGGCCAAGTCCACGCTCCAGTGGCTGCTGGACCAAGGGCACCGGGGCGGTTTCGACGCGGTCCTGCGAGTGGCCGGCCCCGACCCATCCAGAGCCGGGAACGAGCGCCTCGAAGAAGCCCTCGGGGAGGGCGCGTCCCTGACCCTCGCGGAGCCCCGCGACAACCTCGTCGCCAGCTACGAAGAGCTCTCTCGCCGCGGCTTCATCGAGACCACCGACGACATCGACCGAGGCACCGCCGCTTGGGACTACAGCCGCGCGGTGACGGTGGCCCGCTTCTGCCACACCGCCGGTTACCTCAGTGACGATGAGGCGTGGCACTTCATCCGTGAAGCAGGGCGAAGGTCCCGCGAAGAGTTCAGCTCATGGAGAGAGTTCCACAAGAGCTACATCGTCGGCCGAGCCATCTGGAACGGCCCGAGCCAGCTAGAAGACCCGGAGATGAACGAGGTGTTCGAAGCAGTGGCGACGGGTGCGAAGAGCCCGTGGCAACAAGTGAGCTGGAGCTGACCGCATCACGCCACCCGAGGTCCTCGCGACTGCCAGCTCAAAGCCCAATGGGCTGAGCGTAGTAGCGAGCACCAAGGCTGCGGTGCGCCACGCTAACGGGCCTCGCTCTTGGTTTGCGTGACGCGATGCAGCGGCGCGAACGTTAGTCCTCCTCCCGCGCCGCTCAAGCAGGCGAAGAAGTCTGTGACGCTGGTCCTGGCCCAGCTACGGCTACCCAATGAGCGCCTTGCCGTACTTGGCTGCAGCCTGACTCCAACCGCCTGGGAGTTCCGTAAGGAACGTATCCAACAATTTGCGCACCTTCAGTCCGTGCTCGCGACTAGCGGTCGGTAGCGCGTCGATGACTTCGGGGCGCGCTGCCCAGCGGAGGGCTTCCAGGCTGTAGCCGCTGAGAAACGAGCGCGGCGCGCGGAACTCAAGCACGGGGCGATCGTCGTGCATCGGTGGCGTCGCGGCGGTGAAGGTGCGCAGGGCCGCGTCATCGGCTGCGAAGAGTGCCGCCATCTCTCCAGAGGAGCGGACGCCGGCTTCGGCGAGTGCCTTGGCCATCGCTGGTGGGAGCTCGCGGTCCGCAAGCGACTCAGGTCCCGCCAGCGGGGTGTTCGCGCCGACAAGCACGAGGTCGTAGGCGGTCAGCCAAGCGCTGGTGCTCGGGAAGGCTGCAGCCCACGACGCCATCACCGTACGGACGTCTTCGTCCGACAGCTGGTAAAGAGGCAGCCACTGGGACGCGATGCCGCCCTCGCTGAGGTGGCTAGCCATGTTCTCAAAGTGCTCGACGCAGTACAGATCGCTGGACCCCGCGGTCCACGGGTGGATTGGGTCGGAGGTCACAAGGTCATAGCGCTTCTCGGACCGCGCGAGCACATGGCGGCCATCACCGTGAATCACGGTGGTTCGCGGGTCGTCGAGGAGCGCGCCGTTCCACTTGGCAAACGGACGCGCGCCGGCCTCGGGGATCACGGCACTGATCTCGATGACTTCCAGGGACTCCAGGCTAGGCACGTCGAGGAGCGCCCCCGCCGTCATGCCCGTGCCCATGCCGATCACCACGGCCGTCTTGACGTTGCCGTGCAGCTGCGCGGGGATCGTCGCGAGCAGCCGCTGGAGCCGCAGGTCAACGGCGCCCGAGGTCGCGACCACCTTGCCGTTGACGCGCAGCGCCCGCACCTCTTCGCCGCTATCGTCCGAGTCTTCCACGGAGACCGTCGCGTGGGGCCCGTGGGCAAGCGTGACCTGGGAGGCAACACCGCGGCCGGCGCCGAGGGTCAGGAACCCGAGGATCGCCGCGCCGACGGCGAAGAGCGGGATAGGTTGGCCCAGCCTGCGCGCACCCGCCAGAACCGCCGCGACCACCGGGAGGACCAGCGCGGCCACCAGGGCGTAGCGCGGACCGACCAGAGGAATCGCGACGAAGCCAGCGCCGACCGCTCCCACGAGTGAACCCAACGTATTGGCGCTGTACACCGACCCAAGCACGCGCTCGCGCTCTTCGGGTGCTCGGGACGCGGCGACCGCCGCGATCGCAGAGGGCAGTGCACGGCCGAACAGGATCGCGGGCGCGAGCAGCGCCAGCGCCGCCCACGTTGCGTGACCAAGCCATAGGGACGTCACGCTCGTCCCCACCGGCATACGGTTGGAGATCGCCCCAAAGAGATCCGCTTCGCCGAGTCGCATCCCTAGTAGGTAGAGCCCCGCGAACGCGGCGACCGGGAGCCAAAGCGCTGCCTGCGCAAAGACCTTGGCGTGAACATCGCGGGAGCTCGCGCCTTCGGGATCCGCATCGAGCCAGCGGCTGCCCAGCCCGATCCCCACAAGAAACACGGTGAGGACGATGGCGAAGGCGTAGATGGAAGCCCCGGTGACGTTCACCAGCGCGCGCGTGAGCACGACCTCAAGGGCCAGCGCGGAAGCGCCCATGAGGAAAGCCGCGACGGTGATGGGGTCGCGCCAAGCGGAGGCGACTCCGCTGGCACCTTCTTCAGCCACTTCCCGGTCCGCGGCCTTGAGTACAAAGAACGCACCTGTCGCCACGAGCAGCTCAACCGCGGCCGCCGCGTACAGCGCCCCGCTCAAACCTAGAACCGGCATCGCCACGAACGGTCCTGCGAGGGCGCCAACGGCCGCGCCGATCGTATTCGACCCGTAGAACTCAGCGGTTGCCGCCGCGGTCCCCGCGTGGTCGCGAATCACAAGCCGCCCCATAAGCGGAAACGTCATGCCCATGAGCACGGTCGGGATGAGCAGCGCCAGCGCGGCCACGCCAGCCCGCGCACCGAGTCCGCCCACCGGCTCGATGAGTCCGAGGAGATGCGGGCTCAACGCCGCCCATACGGCGAGCGCCACCTCGATCGCGACGAAGAGCTTGACCGGCTGGCGCGTCTTCCGCGCGAGCCCGCCGCCGAGCCACGCGCCGATGGCCATGCCCCCCATGAACACACCGAGCACCAGCGCCGTGCCGCTCGACCCGCTGCCCAAAAGCCGCGCCAAGAGGCGCGCCCAAACCGTCTGGTACACCAGCGCCGCCGCGCCTGATCCGAAGAAGAGTACGTTGCTTGCTTTCATCGGGAAGACGTGAGGTCGTGATAGAGACTCAGGTGCGCGGAGGTCTCGACGCTGACGTCGAGACGATCCTGGCGCGTGACAAAGGCCCGACGCGCGACGGCCGCCAGGCCGTCCGGATCGCCACCGAGGCGCCCAAGAATCGCGGCGAGACCCGCGTAGTCATCGAAGAGCCAGCCGGTCACACCGTCCTCCACGAGGGCCGTGTTGCCCACCACGCGCCGGGCGACCACGGGGAGCGAAACACACTGGGCCTCCAGGATGACCTGGGCCTCGCCTTCGCTCTCGCTGGAGTTAAGGAGGACGTCGCACTGGCCCATCGCGTGGGCCATCGCTGCGTGGGGAATCTCGCCGATGTAGACAGCGTGGGGAAGCGCCCGCGCCTTCTCACGGACCTGGGCCGCGTAGGCCTCGTCGAGCACAGGGCCCGCCAGGACGAGCAGCCAGTCGTCGAGCTTCGCGGCGGCGCGCTCGAACGCCTCAAGGGCCAACATCTGGCCCTTCACCGGCCGAAGCCCCCCCGCCAAGAGAGCGATGCGCTTCGAAGCGAGCTTCGGACCAGCCACGTGGTCGAGGGCGTCGCGCAGCTCGAACTCCTCGTCCCCCAGCACGACCGACTGCGCGATTCGCACGATGCGGTGATCCGGAAGGTTCTTTTCCAGGAGCGCCTCCTGATGTGCCGTGAGCGCGACCACCGCGGCGGCGGGCCGAAGCCGCGCCAATGACTCCCGTCGAGCATCCTCCTGGGAGGTTCCATCGGCGCCCCCGTTGAGATCTGTCCCGGTCACTGTGACGACGAGGGGCACCTCACAGGCCTTGGCCAGCTCGGCGCCCAGTCGCGCGGCCTCCCCCGCGTGCAGAGCATGCACCACCGCCGGCGTGAACCCGAAGAGCGCGAAGGCCGCTTCCCCCGGAGTCTTTGAGGATTGCATGTAGCGAGCCCCCACGCCACGGTCCGCGAAGGCGCTCATCATCCGCCGCACCGCCACCGCGTTCCCCGCGCTGTCGTCCAGACCGTACTTGCCCACGAAGAGGACCCGCTGGGCGCTCCCCGGGCCTCGATCCGAGATTGCGTCCCTTTCTGGTCGACCGTTCGATCCGCCCACGGGTGACTCGCGATGACTTTGCACCCGGGAAGGGTAAGCGACGCGCCTCTTATCTGCGCCGCTAGACGCCCCATGCCAGGCGAAATGCGCCGCGCCCGGACGGGGTAGAGAGAATTCATCGGGATTCCCAAGCCGAAGCACGTCTAGGGACTGCTTCTCGGTCAGCGTGGCGGTACTCTTCGTGCGGGGAGGCGAGCCTCCCTCTCCCCCGCCCACCATGCCCAGTCCCTTCTCTTCCATACTGGAGAACCGCACCCTGCTGCGGGACTTCGTCATGCGCGACCTAAAAGCGCGCTACGTGGGATCGAGCATGGGGTTCTTCTGGTCGGTGATCTTCCCCCTGATCAACCTTTGCGTCTTCACCTTTGTCTTCCGGATCATCCTGAAGACGCGCTGGAGCGACGAGCAGGGCGCCCTGGAAGTGGCCCTTGTGATGCTGGCCGGCATCATCGTTTGGACGGCGTTCGCGGAGTCCGTGTCGCGCTGCACGAACTGCCTGGTAGACAACTCCAACCTCCTTCAGAAGGTCGTGTTCCCAGCGGCGGTTTTCCCGGCGTACATCACGACCTCGGCCATCCTGAACATGTGCATCGGGCTGCCGATCGTCCTCGGGGCCGTCGTCTGGTTCGGGTACCTCTCCGAGCCGACCGCTGCGCTTGAGCGCCAGAACGAGTACGAGGCCGTCGGCGAGGCGTTCGAGCCGGTGAAAGACGAAGAGGGGCGCGTGACGCTTACTTGGCCCAGGGTTTTCGTCTCCCTGGAACGCGCCTGGCGGATGCCCACGACGTTCAAGCTGGCGTACGGTGGCACCGCCACCCGCGGTGTGGACTATCTGGCCCCCCACGACGAGGTGGTGCTTCCAGCAGGGTCCGCACGGCTGTACATCCCCGTGATCCCGCTGCGCGACGCGCTGAACGACGAGGGCCCCGAGACCATCGAGATCAGCGTGACCGATTCCGGTGGCCGCGAGCTCCTCCCCGGGAAGGATGCGGTGTCCATCACGCTTACGGAGAGCGCGCTGCCCGCCGAGGCGATCGCGCAGGATATCGGCGCCCGAGAGGCCACCGGTGTCTACAAGAGCGCGGACTCGGCCCGCAATCACCCGCTCTCCCTCGGGCCCTCCCTCGTCATGCTCCCGGTGCTCCTCGGACTCCTGGCGCTCTATACGGTGGGACTCAGCTCCTTCCTCGCCGCGTTCAACCTGTACTGGCGCGACACCTATCACCTTGTGGGCGTGCTGCTGACGGCGTGGATGTTCGCTACCCCCATCTTCTACCCGGACCATATGGTGCCGGAAGGGATGCGCTGGATGCTGCTCATCAACCCCATGCATTGGTTCGTAGAGATGTTCAAGCAGGTCACGCTCTTCGGCGTTTGGCCAAGCGCCGGATACCTCGGGCCGTTTGCTGTGGTTTCGGCCATCACGTTCTTCGTTGGCATGCGCTTCTTCAAGCGTCACGAACCAAGCTTCCCGGATCTCCTGTAGATGTCGAGCGCTGACCGCCCCTACCTCATCGTCGATGACTTCCTGGACGAGGAAGCCTGGAGCGACGTTTGGTCCTTCTTTCAATTCGCCGACCTCGTGCCGGTTTCGCGGACGCGCGGTGCATGGAAGCTCAGCGACGGCGTTCCCCTCGGGAGCGACGAGATCATCACGCCGCCCCGTGAAGCGGAGCTGGTCCACCGCCCCGAGCGGCCCGAGCTCTTCCCCAGCGAGACCGCCCTCGACCACGTGATCGCCGGCCTGCTCGGTGACGCAGAGTCGTTCCAAGCGCTCGTCGGCAGCACCTGGGCCCACATCACGGCCCGCGCCTACGCCTACCCCCGCGGCTCCGCGCTCTCTTGGCACGGGGACGACCACGAGCTCTACTCCGGCGCGTACATCTACTATGCCCACCCCCACTGGAACGCCCACTGGGGCGGCGAGCTGCTCGTGGGCGACGAGCCGGACGGAA
>CALHGQ010000224.1 GCA_938030175.1 uncultured bacterium
CCCACGCCGCGCTAACCCACGCCGTCCTCCCGGTACCGTCAACCGGCCGTCGGCGCGCAGCGCTCGACGCGTGGCCTGAGCCATGACCCAAGCCGGCTTACCGAGCGACTCAAGCCCCCAAGTGCTCGCCGCACGGGCCGCGAGGCCCCGCGCGTCCCACGGCTAGCGCTCCCACCAAAAAAAGCCACGGCTGGGCGGTGCATACCGCTCAGCCGTGGCTTCGCTCGTTCTGGCGTGAGCCCGAGACTCAGCTGCCCAGCTCTTTCGACTTGGTCAGCAGGTCAAACGGCTGACGTGCGCCGCCGGGGCCGGCCGACTCGGCCCACTTGACCTTGCCGTCCTTGCCGACAAGAACCGTAGCGCGGTCCGTGATGCCAGGGCCGTCCAGCCAAAGGCCGTAGCTCTTCGCGACGCCACCCTTGGGGTGGAAGTCAGCGAGCAGCGGGAACTCAATCCCGCCGAAGCCTTCGGCCCATGCTTTGTGGCAGAACTTGCTATCTACAGAAACACCCAAGACCTGGGTGTCGCAGGCTTCAAACTCACTCTTGAGTCCTTGAAGGCCTGGGATCTCGATGCTTCATGTAGGCGTGAAGTCGAGGGGGTAGAACACGAGCAGAACGTTGTGTTTGCCGCGGAAGTCCGAAAGCTTGACCTTGGAATCAAGATGGCTATCGAGCTCAAAATCCGGGGCGTCGGCGCCGATTTCGATCATGGAACAGGGTGGTACTGGAAGGACGAGGGGGGTGCTCGGCCTCGAAAACGACGCCCAGCTGGCTGCGAAGATAGTGATCTGACGCCCATAGCGCGAGAAAGACCCCACCGATCCGCCGCTGGCTCGCCCAACACAAGCACTCCCCCCGCCCAGAACTGCTCCCCGCAGCGCCCACTCCCTGCGCCCAACCCCTGCGCCAGGGGCGCCTTGGGACACACCTGCGACCTTTCCTGATGCCCCCCGACGATTCGCGGACACGGGCCACTCAAAGCTCGGCGGGGCCCTACCGCCCCATCTCAGTCAGCGGCCCAGACCTCAACCTGGTTGGTCCCCACCCGCGTCAAGACGGCTCAACAGATCCCAACTCACCGTGCATCACGGCCACCGGCACCCTGACGACGCTCATCAACCCCGCCAGCGTTCCGACCCCCTTGGGCTTTGTGAACATGCAGCTCCGCGAGACCTTGGACTTCCAGTACTGCCACCGCGACGTGGCCCCTGACGAAAGCGCGAGCTCGCGGCGACAACACCACGGGCCCCGGTGCACAGAACGTCCATCGGGGCCTACTCTTTAGGGTATGCGATCAGTCCAAGGAATCGTGCGGTCAGGCATCGGGGATCACGCGCGATGGGTTCTGTTGCTCCAAGAACACTACGCGCGGAAAACCGGAGCCACGCTCCACCCTGGCACGCTCAACGTCGAGCTCACCCACGAGTGGTCGGTGCCCGCCGGATCACCCACCCTCGAGCCCGAGGAGTACGGCGGACGCGTTCGGATCCACATCGTCCGATGTCGATTCATGGGAGAGGCGGCCTGGATCCTGCGCACGGAAGCAAACGAGCGCGGCGACGGCGACCACGAGAAGTCGATCGTCGAGATCGCCTCGCCGCTTCACCTGCGCAAGGCCTACGCCTTGAAAGACGGAGCTCAGGTCACCGTGGAACTCCCCTGAGCACAGCTGTCTCAGATCGAACGCGGTTCGCCCAGGATGGCCGTGTTCATGGCGCAATCTTCACCGGCGCCCCTTAGCCTCGCAACGTCGATTCCCCCTGGTAACGACGCCCCCCCCGCTCGACTGACTCGCCCGTGCTCTCCCCCCAGCTCCAACTCGTCGCCGAAACAGCCGCTGCTGTCGGGCTACCAACATGGGCCGATACGGGGACAGCCCTCGGTCTCGCGCGACAAGGGGGCACGATTCACGAGCCCGGCAAAGACGACATCGACCTCTCCGTGTGGGAAGAGGATCTCAGCGAGCTGCACGCGCTGGGCGAAGCGCTCGCCGAGCACGGCTACGCCCAAGAGCGATGGTTCTGGCGGGGTCTTCCGTTCAAGGTGAAGTTCTACCGATCCGACGACACAACGAGCTACCCGGTGGACTTCAAGATCTACCGTCGCCTCGGCGGCGAGTGCTGGACGCCGCTGGTCTACCACCGGCGCGTTCGCACCAAGCCGCTGTGGTCCATCGCGCGCCGCTTGCGTGAGCGAGCGGAGCGCAACAGCCAGGAGATGCACCTCGGACGCTGGCCCCTCGGCCTTTGGCTCGGCGTCCACACGTTTGTCGTTCCCGCACGACACTTCACCCAGCTCGAGCCGTGGCAAGACACGCCGCTGTGGATGCCCAGCGATCTAGAGGGACTCCTCGAGCTACACTACGGCGACTGGCGCACGCCGGTTTCCCCTTGGGACTCTGCGGCCCAGGACGGCGCCGTGCGCAAGGGTCATCCAGGGCGAGTGATCGGCGCAGCCGGCGTTCGGGCCGGAGGGAACACGAGCCCATGAGCACTGCCCCATCCAACCCAGACCAGCAGGCCTCCCCCCGCGAGCTGCAGATCATCGAGGCGAGCCGGCACCTCGCCGGATGCCGCGTCGTTGTGATCGGCTCGGGCGCGGCGTTCGCGGTGGCACCGCTGGCCAAGCTGACCACCGCGACGAATGCGCGCTTTGTCCTCGACAGCGGCGCGATCGACGTGCGCCTGCGGACGGCGCTCGTCTCGGTGGCCGATCCGCGCATGCCAGAGGCCCTGCGGTCCGATTCGATGTCCGCCGTCTTCCAGGGCCTGCTCCAAGGCCGGCGCGTCGACGCGAGCATCATGAGCGCCGCGCAAATCGACGCCTCCGGCAACCTCAACTCCAGCTACCTCGGCCCCAAGGACGCGCCGACGCGGCGCTTCCCGGGCGCGGGCGGCGCACCCGCGATGGTGAGCGGCTCAGCGAAGGTGGTCATCATCGTGGCCCACGAGCTACGCCGCTTCCCGGAGGTCTGCGACTACGTGACCTGCCCCGGCCCGATGGCGGGCCGCGGCAGGCTGCGGGAGCTCACCGTCGTCACCGACCGGTGCGTTCTGCACTGCGACGCCGACCAGCCACGCCTCCGCCTCCACCGCCTCATGCCCGGCGAGACGCACGAATCCATCCAAGAGCAAACGGGCTTTCAACTCGACCCCGCTCCTGGAGCTCCACTCGTGGAGACGCCTTCCCCGACCGTCCTCCAAACCCTGCGTGAGATCGTCGATCCAGACTCTCTGTATCGCTAACCCTCAGCCCCATCGCTGAGGCTCACCACCGAGCCCCCTGCAAAGGGACACTTCCCGACATGACCACTCAACCCGAAGGCAACGAGCCCGACCCGTTCCGCTGGAAGACCGCGATCTCTTGGAAGTCCATGGAGAAGATCACGTGTCGCGGCTACGACATCAACGACCTCGCACAGAACGCGAGCTTCACGGAGACCGTCTTCCTGCTCTTCAACGGCGATCTGCCGACGCCGCAGCAGGCCGAGATGCTGAGCCACATCATGGTCTGTTTCATGGAGCACTCTTTCTCACCGTCGACCGTGGCCGCTCGCATGTGCGCCGCGGGGCGGCCTCCCATCAACGCCGCGATCGCCGCAGGCATCCTGACCTTTGGCGACGCCCACGGTCCAGGCCTAGCGCACGGCAACCAGATGACGGAGCTGCTCGCACGCGCTGAGCGCGATGGACTCTCCCTCAAGGAAGCGGCCGAGCTCTTTGTGGACGAGAAGCTAGCAAGCGGCGACAAGATCCTCGGCGTGCACCAGCCGCAGCACACGGACGGTGACCCCCGCGCGGGTTTGATCCTAGAGCGCGGCGCCGCGCTGGGACTGCTGGGCACCTTCTGCGAGCTGCAGCAGCACGTGCAGGACGCGCTTCACGCGCGGAAGGGCACGCACCTCAAACGGAACCTGGTGGGTTCCGCGGGTCCGATCTTGCTCGACATGGGCTTCTCGCCCTCCGCGAGCTTCTCGATTGGGGTTCTGAGCCGCGGCTTTGGCAACGCGGCGCACGCCGCGGAAGAGCTAGAGCGCGAGAGCGCATGGCGGGCTTCGCGGAAGTCCGGCATGGTCGATATCCTCGACCTCTCGCTCCAGGGCAAGGAGAACTACGACGGGCCGGAAGATCGCGTCGTGCCTTCCGTGCAGGAGCGCAGCAAGGGCCTGAACCGGTCATGACAGACGCGACGGAGAGAGCACGCGCGCTGCGGCGCGCCGTCGAGGCCCACGTCCATGACGGTAGCGTCGTGGGCATCGGCGGCCAGAACATCTCGCGCTGCGCAACCGCGTTGGCCCTGGAGATCATTCGCCAGGGCCCGCGCGATTTGACGCTGGTGGGCTGCAACCTTTCTCTCCACGCGGATCTCCTGGTGGGTGCCGGTCTCGTGCGGCGCCTTGAGTGCGGCACAGGAAACCTCGAGCGCTATGGCGTCACCCATCGCATCGCCGCCGGGATCCAGGAGCGCACGCTGGAGATCGAGGACTACGACCACGCCACGATGATCGCGCGCTTCAACGCCGCCGGCTCCGGGGTGCCCTTCGGCATGGTCCCCCACCTCGAGGGCAGCGATCTGCTGCGCGAGACCGCGCCGGCCGGAACTCCCAAGTTCGCGACGGTAAGGAACCCCTGGCGCCCCCACGAGGACGTGCGCGTCGCAGCCGCGCTAGCGCCTGACGTTGCGCTCGTTCATGGACTCTCCGCCGACGCGGAAGGGAACGTGCGCATCCTCGGCCCAACAAGTCACGACCCAGAACTCATCCGGGCTGCGAAGGTCGTCCTCTGCACGGTGGAGACGATGGACACAGACGGGCTCTTCACGACCGAAACCACGGGCACGGTCCTCCCGGCGGTGTACTTCGACGAGGTCCTTGAGGCGCCCGGTGGAGCATGGCCGACGGCCACGCCGGGGGCCTACGTCCACGAGGATGCGGCGCTCCGCCAGTACCAGTCCGCGGCGAAGGAAGGCGGCGCGGCGTACCGCCGTCACCTGGACCAGCTCTTGGCGAGGTCCACGGCGACTTCGTAGTCCGCCGCGTCGTCCACCTCGATCCAGGGCTGACCGTCCGTGGGGATCGAGGTCATCGCATGGCCCTTCTTGACGAGCTCCGCCAGCGCGTAGGTGTAGACGCAGTTCTCCCATTCGGGCTGGCCGACCATTTGATCGAGCTGCTCCCGGAGCGCAGCGGTGGCGTCCGGGCGAAAAACGCCGAGCCCCACGAACGTCCCTGTGCCTTCATCAACGGGAATGTGCGGCCCAAGGTCCGTGACCGTGGCGCCGTCCCCTTGGGTGCGCATGGTCCCGGGGATCGCGCGCCCCTCGTCTACCAGGAGCCCGAAGTCCGCGCTGGACTTGGCCACGCGTTCCCACAGCGGGAACCCCGCGACCAGATCCGCGAAGGCCACAAGGACCCGACCCTGCAGGAGGTCACGAACGCTGTGCAGAGTATGGAGATTCCCGTGAACCGCGAAATCCGCGTACCTGCGCGTCGCTGCACGACCGGCGACGTGCGCCTCAAGGGGCTCCGCGGCGTGGCCGGTGACCACCGTCGTGTCGGTGACCCCGAGTCGCCCGAGGAAATCGAGCTGGACGTCGATCAGGCGCCGCGCCCCAGCCAGCTCCAGCATCGTCTTGTGCTGGACGTGGGTCGCTGGGTAGAGCCGGGACGACAGACCGGCGGCCAGAATGATCGCGCGGGTGGTGGGGATCGAATCGGAGGCCATGGCTTAGGGAGGAGTCTATCCAGGCGAAACCCCGGCCTGGGGCCTCGGTAGGGCGCATCGGGCGCTCATCCGCAGATTGTTGTAGAAAGTCTGCGGGTTCTTCAGCCTGGGGACGGGCTAGGTACACCCAGCCTGTATGAACACCACAGACAAACTCAATGCTGAGAGCGTCCTCGCTCACCTCGGCTGGGTGCGCTCGCTTGCCCTACAGGTTGCTGGGCACCGGATCTCATCGGACGACGTAGCCCAGGAAACCTGGCTCCGAGTCCTCCGTAACCCTCCCCCCAAGGGGGTTTCGATGCACGATTGGATCGCAGGCACGGCTCGCAAGGTCGCTATCGAGCTCTCGCGGCAGACGCACCGACGGAAGGAGCGCGAGACCATCGTGGCCAAAGCGGCCCGGGCGGAAGCTGAGGCGCACACCGTGCGCCAGGTGGAGATCGAACGGGACGTGGTCGCCAAGGTCATGGAGCTCAAGGAGCCGCTTCGCAGCACTGTGCTGAACCGGTACTTCGACAACATGAGCACCAAGGAGATCGCTGCGAGACATGACATCTCCGTCTCCGCCGTGAACTCTCGGCTCTCGACCGCATACGCCAGCCTCAGGAGGGGCCTGACGCGGCAGCCTGACTCGGTCGCCGGTGCGTTCTTCTGCTTGGCGCTCGAGGACGCGGCGAAGGCTGCCTCCGGTGGGTTCCTCTCATCAGGAGTGCTCTCGGGTAAGCCAGCGGCGCTGATCGCCGCAACCCTCACGATCGCCGGAGTCGGTCTCTACGCTCTGCGATCGGACTCCCCCATCGAACGCGCAGCTCCGCCCGCACCACCCACCCTCCAGGCCGCTGAGCGTCTAGAGTTTGCGGCCATAGACCCTACGAGGGAGCCTATCAGCGTCGCGTCAGCGCCGCGAGCCGAGCTGGAGTCGAGGATCACGCAGTACCTGGCGAAGACGGAGACCGCTTCGCCGACGGACCCGTCAACGATAGCCGCTGCACAGCAGGGGACCCTGTCCGTGCGCGTACTCGACTATCGAGGGGAGCCTGTGGCAGAGGCGCCATTCATCATTCGGAAGCGTGGAACGTCGCGGTATTCCAACAACGTCATTCGAGCCGAAACAGGGACCAACGGCGAAGCGACGGAGGTCGACTGGACCCCCGTCTTTTCAACGGCTGTGACGAACGACACTGAACTAGAGGTGTTCGCCGAGGGCGTCGGCATCGCCACAGATCCGCTCTACTTCCATCCGAACCAGGTCCCCACGGATCCGATCGATCTCGTCATCTCGGAGCCCTTCGACACCGTCTTGTTGGAGTGCGTGGATGGCGAGGGCATCACGCTCACAGAGGACGTCAAGCTCACGACGATGGGGAGCCAGAGCGAGATTCTCCAGGGCGGTTCGTTCGCGATGGTAACAGCGGGGACCACCAAGCGGATCTTCCCTGTGGGGCTCACCGACACCTCAAGCTTCCTCGGTAGCGCTCGGGCCGGATACGCCCCATCGTTTGCCAAGCTGCCGGTTCGCACGGTTCACATGGGAACGACTCACCTCCGAATGCCGTTCGCGATGCGTCGCTCATCTCTGACATTCCGCCTGTCTGCGGCCGATGCCGCGGCCGTCGCGGGCAGCGGCAGGTGGAACCTCGACTTCGTCGCCGAGGGGACAGAGCAAGTCATCACCCAGCGCTTCCCATGGACGACGGATGGGGTGGAGTTTGCGAGCACGTTCCAGGACGCTTCGCTCGCAGGCCTGACGGGAGCGCTCACGATTCGATGGGCGCCGAGCGACGCGCGACTCGAGCGGGGCCAGAGCGACGGGAAGAGCAGATCAGCCACGATGGAAGTGACCTTCCCAGCACTGACGGACTGCCTTGAGCTCGGCGAGATTCAGCTCGAAGTACCACACGCACTCTTCCAGGGGCGGGTGCTGAACAGCGAGGGGTCCCCCGCCGTGTTTGCCCAGGTCAACCTACTGGAGTGGAAGATGGAGCGGGGGGCTGTGGGATGGCATGTGACCCAGCAGCAGCGCATCACCACGACCGAGGAGGGATGGTTCCCCTGCCCATCCCTTCCGGCGGGCGGGACCTACGCCCTGATCGCCACAAGCAGGGGAGAGCTAGCTAGCTCCCCGCTTCCCTGGAGTCCGGAGGACGAGCACGTCGAGCTCGTCCTCGGGCCAGCAGCCATCGTCGCTGGCCAAGTCGTGCTTCCCGCGAGCGAGGGGACGCGCAGGCTGCAGATCAGAGCCGTCGACTCGAACGATGGTCTGGAGAGAGTCGTGACCGACCTGCTGGAGGCCGACGGATCCTTCGAACTCAAGGGCGTGACCGGCGACTACGTAGCGCTAGAGCTCACGGATCTCGGAGCAGTATCCCCCTTGGCTCGCATCGAAGACATCGAGATCGGCGGCCAGTCGCCTGACCCAAGAATCCAGCCTTGGTACCTCAACGGCGAGCTCCAAACGCTCACCATCCGGGTTCAAGACGAACAAGGCGAGCCCGTGCGACTGGCGATTCTACGCACCCAGGGTAGGCGGGCCTCCGGCCGTGATGGCGCCCTCTCGGCCATGGTCAAGAACACCCCGGACCTTGTCACCATCAATGGCTCAGGCTACCGCGAGTTCAGCTGTCTTCTACCGGACCTCCCGGAGACCGTGACCCTACGACCCGGGTACAAAGTGGACCTCGTGATCAACGCGGGCCCCGAGACCGCCCCGCTCCTTGACTCCCTCGTTGTCTCTTTGGATAGGACGGAACGAAAGACTCCGGAAGAGCTGGCGCTCTTGGAAGGAGACGAGTGGACCCGCGAGGCATCCAAGCAAGCGTGGACCAAGCGTCCTTCGATCACCCTCGGCGAGCCGATCCGGCTGGTGTGTCACCAGCCTGGGGAGTACCGCATGCTCTTCCGCGAGAAAGCAGGGCAGTCCATGAACCGTCGCATCGACCAATCGACGCTCCCCGAGGTACTCCAGGAAGCCCGTCTCACCGTCGAAGACGTAGAAGGAGTGCAGACGTTCCGTTTTGAGTGGCCGTAGGCGCAGCGTCGGAAATCCGCGAATTCATGGCGTGACTTCGCCGCGCCGAACGAGGGCCGGGTGTTATGAAAGTCACCCACCCTAAATCGACACGTGGCTGGATCGCCCTCAGCTGCGCCTGCCTTTTCCCAACGCTCGCGACCCCAACCCTCGCACAAACAGACGTTCGTTCCTGGTCCGCGCAGGGCCAGGTCTGGATCGTCTGGCGGGATCAGGGCGCGCTCTCCAAGACCTATTCGATCTACTCCTCGGAGGACCAAAGCCCCTCATCGCACTGTTCGGACTGGACGCTGGAGGCCACCCTCTTTGGACAGGACGCCGCGGTCGTGCGCCTGCGGGACCAAGCGCACTACACGAACGCCTCCACCCGTCCACGGGTGCCTGACGGAAACGGCGGGCACTACCAGCTCGAGTCTGACGAGCTCGTGTGTGCCTTAACGCCCCATGAGTCGCGCGACGCGCACTACGCCGTCCTGCAAACGTCGGACTGCCTCGTCAACGCCGCGCGCCGGTCGAATCGCTCCCTCTTCCTCCTCGACCCGATCGGTGACCCCGTCAGGCCGGTCATCCAGGTCGAAGGGACAGAGACCATCCACACGGGTGAAACGATCTCTTATCGCATCTACAGCCTCTGGGCAGACGGCCGCGCGGACCACACGGACCGGCGCGCCGACATCCCGGTGCTGGCCAACCGGTATCGGAACGGAACGGCGTCGCTCTTCATGATGTTCGCCAATACCGGGACGCTGCTCCCGAGCGATCGAGACGTCGTCCACTTCCTCCACGGCGGGGGCGGCCATGCCGCGAAGTTCCGCCCCGGCAACGGGGAGGGCATCCACTTGCGACCTGACACAGGACTGCTCCTCTCCCACGACGACGCCCTCTTCGTCCGAGCCAACGACGGCTCGGTGGACCGGCGCCTGACGTACTGGTTCGGCTACAGCCAGGACTACAACCCCTTCCTGCAGGTCAGCAACAACCCGACGCTCGACGAGACGGGGCTTGTCGTCAACTACACCCAGCGCAGGATCCGGTGGATCAACGAGTGGCTCATTGAGGACCTCGCCGTCTCTAGGGATCACTGCGCTCTCATGGGCTTCAGCGTGGGCAGCCACGGCGCATCCCACATCGGACGCGCGTTTCCGCGGATGTGGTCCACCGTCTCCCTCCTGAACCACAACCCGAATCAGCCGGGGGACAGCATCGGTCACATGAAGTTCTGGGGCCCCCAGGACACCGCCGTGCCCACCAACCTGCGGGGGCCGGACGGCGCCGTCGTGAAGACGGATGAGCTGTGGGACATCCGCTTTCCGATCTCCGAGTATCGCGACTACCCACTCTTCCGCTGGATCCACGGGACCATGGACGACAACTCGCTGGAGGGCTGGGACGAGGACCTTGTCGAGGCCCTCCACGACGTCAACGACGCCGGCCATGGGATGCAGGTCTTCTGGGACAGTCGCGCCCACGCCGCGCTGAGGCCAGACTCGGAGTGGTCACTGTTTCCGTATGGGTTCGATGACAAGCTGCGCCGCACAGACGCGAGCTTCCAGCGCCGCTACAGCGCGTCGGAGAGCTACCCGGCTTTCTTCGACATCGAGTCACCGTTCCCCGGCGGGCGCCGCATGCCGACTCCCCCGCCGTTCCCGTTCAACCCAGTCAACCCTGGCGACGCCAAGGGCACCTGGGGCGGCCACATCGAGTGGTCCACTCCGATCGACGAGCGCTATGAATGGTCCGTCGAGTCGTGGCTGATCGACGACGAGTACTCAGCCCAGGACCGATCCGTCTACCCGCGCGGCTGGGCGAAGATGACCATCCGCAAGGCCCGCCGCTTCAAGCCGGCACCCGGCACCTCTGTGGCTTACCAGGTCTCGGCGGCAGCGACCGGTCAAGTCCTGCTGGAGGGTGTCCTTCGGGCCCGCGAGCGCGGACTCGTGCGGCTCGAGGAGAGCATCCCCATGCGACAGGGAGAGCGGACTCGGATCCGGTTCTGGACCCCCAGGCCTGCCCAGGCGAAGTAGACCGGCGCCGTTCCTGGGGCAGAGAACCGAAGGGGAGCGAGGCTACTCGCCTGGCTCCTCCATCTCGGCGAGCAACCAAGCGCGCGCCGTGGACCAGCCGCGGTCCACGGTTCGCGTGGAGACTCCCAGGGCCCGCGCCACCTCGCCGATCGAAAGGCCAGCAAAGAAGCGCAGCTCCACGATCTGCACGAGCTGTGGATCCATGGTGCCCAGTACCGACAGGCAGTCGTTGAGCGCGACCAGATCCGTCGCCGCGTCCTCGAAAGCTGAAACCGTTCGGTCGAGATCGTCCATCTCCTCTCGCTTGCCCCGCTTCAAAGCACTCCGGGAACGCGCACGATCCACGAGGATGTTGCGCATGACGCTGGCAGCCACCGCGAGAAAGTGCTGACGACTGCGCCATGACGGGTCGCCAGCACTTTGTCCCTCCGCGGTGTCCGCCGCGCCGACCGAGCCGGACGCTTTCCTCGCAGGCTCCAAGCGCAGCCATGCCTCGTTCACGAGCGCGGTCGCTTGCAGCGTAAGTGAGGGAACGCCGCGCCTGAGCTGAACGCGAGCGACCTCTCGCAGGTCCTCGTAAAGCGTCCACGTCAAAAGGTCGGTGCTGGTTCCGGGCCGCCAGTTCGGTGGTGGAGATGCCTCGCTCATCGGCCTTCTTCGACGCCCTCCGCCAGCTCTTGGTTCCATCCCACAATGACCTGGAACTGGTAGAAGTGGTCGTCGGTCCGGAGCTCCAGCACCTCCTCCGCACGTCGAAACTCCCTAGCTGCTTTCGCGGCGTTCCCCTTCAGCGCGGCGAGTCGTCCGAGGGTTCCGTGGAGAACCGCCCGATCAGGATGATGCGCTGGGATCAGACTCACCGCGGCGCTTCGAACCTCACGGAGCAGCTCCTGCGCTTCGTCTAGCTCCCCACGGAGCACCAGGCAAAACGCCAGGCCGATTTTCGCGCCAACGGGCACGGGTGCGAGCGCCTCGCGCCCCTCGCGCGGGGCGTTCGGTAGATCCCTGGCGCGCCGGAGTAGCTCAAGGTGAAGGTGCTCGAGTTCCTCTGGCTCGGCGTCGACGTTCAGCTTCCGGGCGATCACGCGTCGGAAAATCCCCTCCGCATGCTCGAGGCGCTGGTCGTGAACGAGGAGCCAACCGAGTTCCGCTTCGAGGGAACTGATGTGGCCCGGAACAGCTTCCTTCCGTGACAGAAGCGCCGCGAGCGCCGCCTCTTGCTGCTCGATCGCCTCGCTGTGCTTCCCGAGGGTGGAAAGCGCCCAGGCACGGGTCCGAGTTGCTGGGACAGGCAGCGAGGAGCGACCGGCAGCCGAGGCAGCAGCCGCCACCTCATTGTCGATGATCTCCACGGCTCTCCCTGCGGCGCCCCACGACAATATTTCCTTCGCCCAACGATGATTCGCCGCGACCGTGAGACGAGGCTTGTCGCGATGCAGCCGCTCGCTCTGCGCGCAAACCCACCGGAACGTATCCTCGGCTTCATCGAGACGCCCTAGGGACCCAAGCAGTCCGGCGAACTCCTCGGCCACCTTGAGCGTGAAGGAATCGGCCACGAGAAGATCGGCGCGTTCCTGGGCGAGGAGAATCTCGATCTGCTCCTTCGCCGCCTCCGTCGAGCCGAGCTGGTAGTGCAGGTTCGCCAAAATCGCGCGGGCGATCTGCACCTCGCGCTGGGCTGAACCGAGCGACTCTGCCCCCTCATCGATCGCGACCTGGATCGTCGTGCGAGCTTCCTCGATGTGACCCAGGCTCTCCTGCGCCCTTGCCAAGAGCACAAGGCCGAGAAGTCGAGCGTTCGCAGGCTGCGACTCGTTGCGCCATTGTTCGAAAGCATCGTCGAGCGCACGCCGTGAAGCCTTCCCACCCTTTTTCTGGTGGAGCGAGAACTCCCCGAACGCCAGCTCCCAGAACTCGATGACCGCCCCCGTGCGGTGCACCTCTTGGATGAGCGAGTCGACCTGCCTCGCCTCCTGTCGCCACCAAACGAGCGCCCCCGTGAAACCAGCGAGCAACGAAAGAAGCAAGAGCGTGTTCACCAGCACAAGGGCGCGGTGACGCTGAACGAACCGTTTGACGGCATACATTCGGCTCGGTGGGCCGGCCTGCACGGGTCGACGTTTCAGAAGCGCATCGAACTCGGCCCCTAGGGCAGCCGCATCCTCGTAGCGCCGATCGGGGTCGGATTCCAGAGCGCGGTCAATGACCCAGTCGAGGTCGGCTGGGACCCCCTCTCCGAACGTCGAGGCCGGCACGGGGCGACCTGCTTGCAGGATTCGCTGGACCTCGCCGACGTGCGCTGTCACCGTCCCACCGGCGGGGTCTTTCTCGCCCTGGAACGGCCTGCGCCCGGCGAAGAGCTCGTAGGCGAGGACACCCAGCGCGTAGACGTCGATGCGTGCATCGGCGGAAGAGCCCCCCGCCAACTGCTCGGGCGCCATGTACGCGAGCGTGCCGACCACCCGCTGATTGTCGTCGGTGAACACCGTCAGGAGTGATTCCTCGTCCATCACATGGGCAATGCCGAAGTCGATCACCTTGACGGTGCCCGCCTGGTCCACCAGCACGTTGACGGGCTTCAGGTCGCGGTGGACCACCCCCTTGCTATGACCGTATGCCACGCCCGCGCAAACGTCCCGCAGCATCGCGATGCGTTGCTCGACCGAGAGGCCTTCCTCCTCCGCGTACCGGACAATGTCCCTTGCGCCGTCCACCAGCTCCATCGCGATGTACTGCGTGGGCCTGCCGAGGAGGTCGTCGGCGCTCCCCGCCTCGAAGACCTGCGCAATCTGAGGGTGGGTCAGCGTGCCGAGGACGTTGGACTCGTTCAGGAACTGCCGGCTCTTCGCTTCTCGCTTGGTGTCCTGGGATGCCTGCAGCGGACGAAGGACCTTGAGCGCGACGCGGCGATGGGGTGAAGCCTGTTCCGCCTCATAGACGATGCCCATACCGCCCTCGCCGAGCAGTCCGATCAAGGAGTAGCCAGCGAGGGACTCCCCTGGGGTCGGCGGGTTCTCAAGCGAGGGGCGCCAGACCCCCTGGGGCGGCTCAAGTGCCTGCGCATCTGCGCTGTGGAAGCGCAGGAGCCGCAGGGCCCTCGAGAGGGCTTTCGGGGTGGCGGCCAGCTGGCGCTCGATGAACGCAACGCGCTCGTCTGCATCGAGTTCGAGCGCCTCCTCAAAGGTCATCCTGACTTGCCTCCACTGTTCCATAGCTTTTCATCAGGGCGCCACTCGCCCCAGGGCGAGCTCACGGAGTGATCGCCCTAGGCTGCACCTCGCAGGGCGAGCGGGAATCGCGCCAGCGACTTTGGGCTTTTTTTGAGTATCGGCGAAGAAACCGGACTGGCCCGAAACGTGGGAGGCAGCGGGAACGATCTCCACAGTAGCGCGACGAAGGTGAGGCCCACGGGCCACACCCTTCTATTGCACCGCCAACCAACCAACTAACTCCCGGAGAAATACCATGAAGCTGTTCCTTACGTCGTCCTTCGCCGCCTGCTGCGTCCTCGCACTTCCGTCGTTCGCGTTCATGCCTACATCTGGTTCGCCGTCGACCCCGCTCTCCAGCTCGACGACGGGGGGCGCCACACACAAGGTACAAAGCGTCACAACCACCGTCACAACGGTCGTGAATGAGACGGGAGAGAAGACAGAGACGCGAGTGACCCGGCTGGAGTGCTCGGGGGCTGCCTACGACTGCAAGCTGACCCGTCTCGGAGACGCGGAGTACGTCACGCCCATCGGACTCTAAAGCGCCGCCTGAGTCGCCAGCGCCTAATGAAGCGCACCCTCGCCCCCTGGCTGCTGTCGCCCCAAGAGTCCAAAGGCTCGGGGCAGCGCAGGTGACGGCCCTTTGGGATAGCGACGCCATCCCGAAGGGCCGCTTGTCGTTCTACGCCCCCGCTCCGTCGCCATTGACGCTCAACCATGACTCGTCTCACCCAAGCATTCGCTGCTGCCACCCTCGCCGCCCTCGGACTGGGCTTCGCCCTTGTCGTCGCCCCAAAAGCACCCGCCCCCCCAAGCCTCGACATGGGGCTTCGCGGATCGACGGCGCCCATCGCGCCCGCGCTTCCCCCGAGCCCTCTTGATGATCTCCTCAGCGCTGGCGAACTCCGGGAAGATGTGATCGCTAACTCCGCTGCTATCGGCGCGACCCTCGTGCGCGAAGAAGCGGGCCGTATCTCAGGCATCGTCGTCGACGCTCTCCAGGCCCCGGTCCCAGACGCACGCGTTGAGCTCTTGTACGGCAAAGAGCCCGCTGGACTCGCAGGGCTGGTCTCGCGCCCTCGGCCCGAGGTACGAGCCTTTGCGCACCAAGCGACCAACGCCAGCGGTGGTTTCTCCTTCGAGGCCCCGGCGGGGTTCTGGACGCTGCGCGTCGTGGCTACAGGCATGGCGCCCTTCGAGGAGGAAGCGCTGCGCCAGGGGGATTTCCGCTGGATCGAATTGAAGCCGAGCGCTGACATCACGGTTCTTGCGGAGGACGAAACCGGCGCTCCGATCCCACTTGCGGATGTGCGCGTGATCCGCGGGCTCTTCACGGATCCGGAGCAGGCCCATGTCCGGTGCCGAACCGATGCGAACGGCGAGGCCACGCTGGGCGACCTGCCCACGGGTAGCTGGTCCGTGCGAGCGAGCCATGGGGCCTACATCACGAGGGTCGTCCCGCTGCCCGAGGCTCCGTCAAGGGCACCGGTGCTGCGGATCGTCATGCGTCGAGGGATCACCGTGGAGGGGCGCGTCACCGTTGGAAGTCAGGTGGTTGCCGCCCAGAATGGCAGCGTCCGATTCGACACGATCCACGGACTCGCCACCTCGCATACGGTGCGCTGTGACCCCAATGGCGGGTATCGTTCGAACCTACCCTTCCCCCGCGGATCCGTCGTCGAGATCTCTTCGACGGCCACGGGATACGGTGAGCTGCGCGAGGAAGTCCGTCTCGACGCGGAGCCGGG
>CALHGQ010000225.1 GCA_938030175.1 uncultured bacterium
TGGATGACGAATCCATCTCCCCAGTGGAGGTCGACCGTGGTTGAGCGCAGACACGAGACGACTGTCGACGGGATTGATGCGTGGGCTGGGGAGTGGAAGCCCCAAGAGGACGGAAGCGTGCTCTGTTGGATCTTCCGCGAGAACCCATCGGCCTTCCACCAGCCAGCGTACGTGACCTACTGGCCGCCGACGGACGAGAGGCAGCGGATGGTTCGACTTCGAAGCCTCCACATGACGATGGCCGAGAATGCCGTCAGCATCGAGCTCTTGAAGGAAGCCAGACACCTGGCTGATGGAGGAGACGCCGCTCCCAGTGGCGAGTCAGCTGACTCAGAGCCGGGGGAGGAGCAGTGAAGTATCAACCGATCCACACCTGCCGGCGATGCCGCGGAGCTATGAGCCGCGCTGAGTACCGAGTCTGGCCGTCGGGCAAGCCGGTCACGACTTGTGGTGCATGCATGACACGCGCATTGGCGGCCTTGGTCGCTCGCGTCGGGAAACAAGTCCGTGCACGGCCAGCTCGCTGGTCAATGACAGGGCGGGGGCGTCCTTGATGCCCTCCCAAGTGAACAGGCGCATTCTGGTGGCGTCCCAAACACCAGCCACAAAAACGCGACGCGACTCCGACTTTGGACGGTTGAGCCGCGCCGCTAACCCAAGCGATCGAGATGACACCTGGACCTAGATACTACGAAGATAGCTCCCCTTTGGCACACCTAGAAGACACGAACCAGGCCCCGGAGCCTGAGCAGCCGTTCACCGTGGATGACACGGGGCGCGGTTGGGGTGTGTGTGCCACCGCTCTGTTGATCGTAGGCAGCTACATCGCCGTCGACTGGATCCTCTGGGACGCGATACAGCGCGCTCAGGAGGTGCAGCCGTGGTAGCTCGTCCAAAGCGCTTCTTCATGCACCACGCCGTCAAGGCAGCCCTGCCGCGCCGCAACAAGATGGCTCTCGCGGGCTTCCTGGATGAGCTCATGCGCAGCTCCTGGGAGGAGAATGGCGGCCTGTATGTCGACACCAGTCAGAGCGTCCTGGCGGAGGCCTGCGGGGTCTCGGTCCGGACGGTCCAGAGGCGCGAGAGGGACCTCATCGAGGCCGGCCTGCTCCGAGTCGCTCGTATGGGTGCGCCCTCGCGGCTGCTCGAAATCCTCGACCCTTCTGCAGATCGGGCCGTGGATAACTTGTCCGAAAGCGGGGTCGACGCGGGTGGCCATTGCGACACCGGTGACGTGATGATCACGACAACCGTGTCGTCTCGAAACCGCCTTGTCCTTATGTCTGGGAGAGAGGGTGAGAGAAGTCGACAGGGGCGACCAGAGCCGGAGCGGCGGAGGGAGCCGAGCGCTGCCCAAACCGCAGACGCTCGCCAAGTCGCCCGAGGCATCGTGCACTCGATCGCTCAGCGTCTCGGTGAAGCGTGCACCGACAAGCGTGACCCTCGTCCGTGGAGGCTCGGCCGCAAGCAGACCTCAGAGGTCGAGGACCGGATCACCCAGCGCCTCGAGGCGATCAACCGCGGCGCCGTGAGCGACCTCGCGATCGCCATGACGCGCAAGGACGTGGATCGAGTGGTGGCCTATTCGCTGAAGGCAGCGAAGCCGGCGGCCCACCTCTACCGCGCGATCTGCAGCGGCGACTGGCGCAGCGATCCGGCACCAGGGAGCCAGGCTGCGAAGGTGGCCAAGGCTGGTAGGCGCGCCGAGATGCCCGTGCAGGATCTCAAGTCCCGTGAGGGCCCGCCCAAGCTCGCTGAGCCGCCCGCGACGGCTGCCGAGCGAGAGGCGCTTGCGAGGATCCTCGACATCACGAAGGCAACTCCAGGCGTCCGAGAGTTCGCTGATCGGAGGACATCCGGTGTGGGCGTGCGCGCCCTTACAGCACGGCTCACGAGTGCATGGATGCAAACCGAAGCTCAGCGGGAGGTGCTCGCGTGATTGGGCTCGACATTGCGATCGCACTCCTGGCGGTCGCTGTGTTCTGCTTCTGGCAGTGGTGCGCCACGGAGAAGGACCTGGACCGTGTTCGTGGTGAGCGTGATGCCTTGCGCCAGATGACCAACCAGGACCCGAATGAGGACGACGTCGTGATGGCGATGGCCTTTCACGAGGCCTTTGGCGAATGCGAGGAGCCTGGCTGCTCATGAGTGCCTTGAGCCATCCAGCGGAGCCGGTGTTGCTCTTTGCTTACGGTAAGCCCAAAGCACAGCCGAGGCCGAAGGTCAACACCTACACGCGCAGGGCGAGCACGCCGGACCCCTCGGGTGAGGTTGCGTCTTGGAAGGCACGCGTCCAGGCTAGTTATCTCGTCGCGCCTCCAGAGCTTCGCAGACGACTCATGGAATGGTCTGCTGCGGAGCTTGCGCTGGCAATCAGCATGCAGATACGGCTCGCACGTCCTAAGAAAACCCGGCGCCCGCACGCGTCGGTGAAGCCCGACTGGGACAACCTCGCTAAGGCGATCCAGGACGCCCTGGAAGATGTTGGTGCACTCGGGAATGACTCACGCATCGTTCGTGCGGACGTACTCAAGCGGTACGTTCGCCCGGGGGAGCGATCCGGCGCGACGATCGCGAT
>CALHGQ010000226.1 GCA_938030175.1 uncultured bacterium
AGTCGTCGAAATGGGCGGACAGTGACCGGTTAGGTCCGTGGTTCGGGGGAGCGGTTCGGTATCTTCCGTCGCCAGGGCCTCCTCACTGCCCCGGGCTCCCCCAGCCCCATCGATCGATCCGTTGGATTCCAAGCCGCCCCCCATGCCCTCCATGCATACCGAAGCTGACACCGAGGCGCCACGAAATGGCGCACCGGTCTCACCGGTGAGCCTGGCTGGCTCCCCCGCCCGTCCGCCGTGGCGGTGGATCACTCTTCTCGTGGTCCTCGGGGTCGTCCTCCGGGCCTTCATGGCCAGGGACGCCATGCCCCTCGACATCCAGTCGGACGAGGCGAACTACATCTACTTCGCGCTCGCGCTCGAGCGCTTCGGGATCTTCTTCGATCAGCACCGGTACTTCTGGCCGCCGGGCTACTCCTGGCTGATCTCCCAGTTCATCAGCCCGGAATCTGGCATCGCGGGGCTGGATGCACTGCGCGGATTCCAAGTGCTGCTCTCCAGCGTGATCGGCACCACGACCATGCTGTTCGCGTGGCGGCTCTTCTCGAGCCGCGCCGCGATCGCCGCCGGCTTCCTTTGGGCCATCCACCTGCCGCTCGGAGCCTTCACCCACTTTCTGTGGACGGAGACCGTCTTCCTGAGCCTGTTCCTACCCGCGCTCTGGCACCTGCTGGTGGGCATGGACCGTGCCTCCCACCAGAATCGTGCGAGCGCCACGCGGCGCTTGCTCATCAGCGGCGCGCTGTTCGGCCTGGCCCTGTACGTCAAAGAGCTACCTCTGTACCTGGTTCCCGCCGCCGGCCTGCTCGTGTTCTTCCGCGGGATCGCCGAGTCCGCCGGAGCATTGGAGTCCCTGCGACGGGCGCTGATCGTTCCGTTGACTGCACTGGTCATCCTCACCCCCTGGACGCTGCGGAACCAAGAGGTCTACGGGCGCACCGTGCTGTCCGGGGCCACGCTCGGTGAGAACGTCTACGTCGGACTGAACGCGCGCTACTTCAACTTCGATACGCTCCCGCTCCGCCGGATCCGCGCGACCTTGAAGCTGCCCCAGGTAGACACCTATACCCGGCAGTTCTTTACCTCACCGCCCGCCAGCTGGGAGCCCGCCGACGTCAACGGCGATGGTGTGATCGACCCCAGGGACGCCGCATGGAAGCGTGCGGAGGAGATCCCCCACGCCATCGATCGCCACGGCGTGCAGATGGGACGGGGCCTTGAGTACGCCATGGAGAACCCGGCGTGGACCGTGCGCACCAGGCTGAAGAAGTGGGCGGACCTCGTCGCGCCAATGTCGTTCTTCACGCGTCACCACGCCCTCGGGAAGTACCCGCCAGGCAGCGCCCTCGCGGGGCCGCTGCGCAAGCCGTCGATCCTCCTAGCCGCCGGGCAGTCGGCGCTCGTCATGCTGCTCGGGCTAGCGGGCTTCTTCTTCACCCTCCAGCGCGGACCAGGCCGGCAGCTCCTCTGCGTGGTGTTCGGGTACGTCATGCTGACGTCGACGCTGGTGGCCATGTCTCGCTTCCGTGTCCCCGTCGAGCCGTTCTTGATCGTCCTCAGCTCGGGTCTCTTAGCCCACGGCTGGGCAGGCCGCGGCAACGCGCGCATGGGCGCCCTTCGCATCGGCGCCTTTGCGCTGAGCGTCGCCATCCTCCTGGGGCTGTGGTGGATCTCGGGCCCCGAAACCATCATGCAATTGGAAATGGGCATGGCAGGCCACGGGGGTGGGGCATGAGCGCTGAAGCGTCACCTATGGACACCGCCGACCTGAGCGGCGGCGCTGGCGCACGGCTCGGGGGTTGGCTCCCCCACGTCATTTTGGTAGCGGTTGCGTTCGTCATGATCGGCATCGCCAAGGCCAAGCACATGTCCACGGAATCGGCGCTGGCCACTGCGTTCGATACTTCCGCCGCCCCAGACGATCGCATCTGGGCGATGCACGTGGCCGCCAATCGAGCCACGGAGTTCGATCCGAGGCTCGGGGTCAACCTGGTGGAGACGTTCCTCCAGTCGGAGAGCGATAAGGTGCGGGAAGCCGCCCTCCTCGTGGACCTCTGCCGGCACGCCGTGAGGGGTCCAAACGCCCTCGAAGGAGCGCCGCCGCCCATCCAAGAGGCCTACGCGTACAGCCCGCTGCCGGGCGGCGTCTGGGCCCCCCACCGCATCCGTTCACTGGTCCTCCACCGCCGCAAGGTCGGTGGATCAGGGGTTGGCGGCGTGCGCAGGATGGAGCTGGCCGAGGCCCAGTGGTTCCTAGACTCCCTCGCGGGCAACCCGATGCCGACCGCGGACGAGGTCTCCAAGTATTTCACGATGCGCGTTCGCAAGGCGGCCGCGCTCAACACACAGACGCCTGAGTCAGACAAGTAGCTCCATGTTCCATCGCCCATCTAAGACCAACGCCTGGACGCTCGGTTCGGCCGTACTCTTTTCGACCGCCCTCCTGGGAAGCGCCTGCAGCTCCGGCGACGGCGATGCGTCGACCGCGAAGGCCGAGAAGATGAACGTGCTGGTCGTCACCCTCGACACGACACGGCCGGATCGACTGAGCTGCTACGGCGGACAGCCGGGGCTGACCCCTACCCTCGACGCCCTGGCCGCCGAGGGCGCACGCTTCGAGCGGGCCATCTCGACGGCCGGGATCACGCCGATGTCCCACTCGTCGATTCTCACCGGCCTGAACAACTACCTGCACGGCATGCGGGTCTTCTACAGCCC
>CALHGQ010000227.1 GCA_938030175.1 uncultured bacterium
CCGGAAGGTCCACCGCGGGCGTCCGCGATTGGCGACAATGAACACGGTACCGTACTGCCATCAACGGAAGGTAACCGCGACCGCGTTGGAGAAGTTGCTGGTCGCGATGCCGAGGACGCTGTCGCGGAACCACGTGGTGAAGTTGTAGGTCTCGCCGACCATGGCAGCCACGTTTGTCGTTGGCTGTGGGATCGCCGTGGTGTCGATCGGCAACGTGAACTCGCCGCCGGGTCCCGAGTTCAGGATCTGACCCGGAGCCACGTAGCGGCCAATGGCGCCGCTGATGCAGAGGACGCCCTGGCTGCCGCTCGGCTGGTTGATCGCTCCCTGGGTGAGGCTGACGAGGAAGAAGCCGAATGTTCCGGTGGGAAGATCCACGCAGCGAAGCGTCAGATCGTTCTCCGCAGCCACGGGGCTACCCTCCACCAGCATCTCTGCCGGGGCACCGGTGGAGTTCGCGACGGCGGATCCGCAGTAGTCCACGCCCACGAGGTCGCGCTGGTTCATGTAGACGAGCGTGCCGTTGCAGCGACCCACGACCATGTCCTTATCCCCATCGTTGTCGATGTCGAAGATGGCCACGTCGTGCACACCGGAGAGCTGGGGCAGCCCCAGGGCGCCGAAGTTCGAGCCCGAGCGCTCCTCACGCAGGACCACGTTGCTGCCGGAGACCGTGCCGCGGTTGTGGAAAACGTGCAGACGACGGTTGCAGCCACTGATGTCGACGTCCACGTCGCAGATGACGGCTTCGTCGAATCCGTCGCCGTCAATGTCGGTGATGTAGTTGTTACTGCCGAACCCATCGTCCGTGCCGAAGGTTTGGGCGGGGCCCCAGATGACGCGGCCGATCCCGTCGTTGCCCTGGTTCAGGATGTAGCGATCCGAACCGTCGTCCGAGACGATGATGTCAAGCCGACCGTCCGCGTTGAGATCCCCCACGTTGATGTGGTACGGCGCGCCCGAGTACGGCTCCTGGAGGATGTTGAAGAAGCCCTCGTTGTTTGGGTTGTTGTACGCCACGGACGTACGAGTGAAGCCGCCCGCCGTCGTCCCCAGGCCTGACGCCGTCACGATGTCATTGACCCCATCCGCATTCATGTCCGCAATCTCAGCGGCGGTTCCAAACGCCGAGTTCCGCATGCTCGTGGTCATGCGAGCAGCGCTCTCGTCGGTGAAGAACCCGGTGCCGTCGTTGATGAGCAGGCGATCGTTGAGGTCGACGTCCGCGGCTTGCTCGTAGTGCGAGAAGTAGATCTCAGGGAAGCCGTCACCCGTCACGTCGCCGATCGCGATGCCACACATGTTGGGGTAGGTGCCCCAGCTCGGAATGCGAGCGGACTCGTAGACGAAGCCCTGCCAAACACCATTGACCTCCCCAAGGTTCATGTAGGCGCGCGGGTGGCTGAGTTCCTTGCTCGCGTTCGGGGTCAACGTGGTAGCCGTCACGAAGTCGAGCCATCCATCGCCATTCAAGTCGCCGACGGCCACGTCCCGGTCATTCGTCGGGGTCAGGAATCCATCATCCCCGGGGACATCGGTCGCTGACGCGTACTGCATCGAGCGATCCACAAGGGTGCCGCCCTCGTTCATGAAGAGCACGTTGACCCGGCGCCCCTGGGACGTAAAGGGCTGCTTGCGGACCGAGACCAAGTCGATGTAGCCGTCTTGGTCGAAGTCAGCGAACGCGTAGTCCTTTTCCTCGTTGTCGTTGACGCCAAGGTCGTTCGCAGCCATGAGCCGAGAGTTGTCCTGGCTGAACTCCGCCCAGTCGACCGACTGGCCGCTGGCGACGGACGCAAAGAGCGCCGCGGGAAGAAGGGCATGGGAAAGGCGAGACAGCTTCATGGTGAGCACCAAGTGTGTGAGCGGCAAAGCACTTGGGCGAGGGGGCCCAAGGCTGGAAGAGAGAATCGAGCTTACCCGAGATGACCGTAGGCGCTAGGGAATCGTTCGTCCCGATCGCACGGCGCGGATGGAGCCTCGCAAAACGGCGCTGCCGCGCCCTCGGACGACGCAGCGGCTGCCCCTGTACCGAATCTGTGGTTTCTAACGGAGCTCTCGGAGTCGAGCTCTTAGGAAATTCTCCTCCCCGACGCTCGGCGCAAGACTTGCAGCGACGCGGTAGGCCTCTGCTGCATCATCGAAACGCCCCAAGCGGCGAAGGAGGTCGGCCCTCGTCGCGTGGAAGAGGTAGTAAGGCTCGAGTTCGAGGGCGTCCACGAGCGCGAGCGCCTTCGCGGGTCCCGCGACCTCCCCCAGCGCGATCGCTCGGTTCATCGCGATCACAGGCGTCGGCGCGATGAGGAGCATGCTGTCGTAGAGCTCCACGATCTTCGGCCAGCGCGTTTCTTCGAACGTGCGCGCCGAGGCGTGAACGGCTTGGATGGCCGCTTGGAGCTGGTACGGGCCCGCGGGCGCGCAGGGCTCCAAGAGCGCGTGCCCCTCCTCGATCAGCGCCGCATCCCAGCTGCCCCGCGCCTGATCTCGCAGGAGCACGAGGGATCCGTCGGCGGCCACGCGCGTCGCCCTCCGAGACTCCGTGAACAGAAGCAGCGCCAGGAGTCCCCGGACCTCGGGCTCGCGCGGCATCAGCGATCGCACCAAGCGGCAGAGCCGGATCGCCTCCAGGCACAGGTCTTCAAGGTGCTCCTCCGTCGAGGTCGTGCGCGTCGCGCCCGCGTTGTAGATGAGGTAGATCGCCGCCAAGACCGGCGGCAGCCGATGCGGCCACTCGCGCCCTTCCGGAACCCGGTAGGGTATGTGCGCCGACTTGATCTTGCGCTTGGCGCGCACGAGCCGCTGGGCCATGGTCGCCTCCTCCACCAGGAAGGCACGCGCCACCTCCTTGGTGGCGAGCCCCCCGAGAAGACGCAGGGTGAGCGCCACCTGGGCTTCCACGTTGAGTGCTGGATGGCAGCACATGAAGATCAGCCGCAGCTGGTCGTCGCGCATCGGATGACCCTCGCCCTCCCCTTCGAGCGGGTCCGCAAGGGCCTCGTCCTGGACCATGTCGCCCAAGATCGACCGGCCGAGGGACTCGCGCCGAAGTCGGTCGATCGCACGGCGCCGGCCGGTGGTGATGATCCACGCCGCGGTGTCGTCCGGAACGCCGTCCACGGGCCACTTCGAAAGGGCGATGACGAACGCTTCCTGGACCGCATCCTCGGCCACGTCGATGTCGCCAACGATGCGAATCAACGATGCGACGGCGCGGCCGGATCCCTCACGGAAGGCTCGCTCGATAGGATCCGACTGCCCGCTCATTCGGTCGCGACTAGCTGCCCGGAGGGTTCCAGAACGCCCGGACCTCGATGGGCTGCCCCACCGCCGTCGTGACCTTGTTCGCCCACCCAAGCGCGGCGTCAAGATCCTTGGCTTGGATGAGGTAGAAACCGGCGAGGTGCTCCTTTGACTCCGCGAAGATCCCGTCGGTCGTCAGGATCTTTCCGTCGTCGTGGCGCACCACCGTAGCCGTGTCGGGCTCGGTCAGACGGCCGGAGAACAGCATCGCGCCGCCCTCCTTCATCTCGGTCTCAAGGGCTTCGATCTTCTGGAACGCTGCCTGCATCTCCTCGGGCGGCATGCTGTGGCAGTCCGCTCCCGGGGCTGCGTGGACGGACAGTAGGTACTTGTTCATGGCAATGATGGGGGTTAGCGCGAAGCGATCTTCGCGGGTTCGCCCCGAGAACGAATGGCGCTGGGCGGGATCGACAGCGATCTGAAAAAGAAAACCAGGTGCTCGCCTAGTCGCCCTCGAAGCACCCCAGAACGAGGCGCTTGCCGCCTTCCACCCTCCAGCCCAGGCGCTCCGCGACGCTGTAGCCGAACCATCGCTCGGTGCTCGTCATGAGAACCTCACCGGCGCGGTCCGTCACGACCGTGTCATGCTGGGCGCCATAGGCAACGAACTGCTGTCGCGCGGTATCGAAGGCAAGCCCCCCAGAGACCTCTCCACAGGGACTTCCCTCCGTCGAGAAGTGATCGAACGGGATCCGGCCCAGGGGCTCGCCGGTGGCGGTGCTGTGGAGGATCAGCTCGGAGGGGTGGTCCTCAGGCAATTCCGCCATCACGTGTTCTCGCTCGTTGAAGCCCCAGGCCACCGTGGTGTCGTCGACGAACGCGAGCGGCCGATCCCAGTTGTAGCCGGACGTCATCGGTTCCTCGAAACTACGCCCCTCGGACTCTGGCGAGGCGAGGTACTCGGCAACGGTCCACGTCATCAGCATGTCGTACGGCGTCCAAACCCATCCGCCACTGACGAAGCTCAGGCCATCGGGGCTCACGACCAACCTGCCGTGGAAGTAGTCCAGCTCCGCCGCGTCGTCCTCGCTGCCCTCGGTGGTAACGCCTGACGTCCGACGCTCCATGACGTGGCGGCCACTCCGAAGCTCCGTCACGTCGAGTCGATTCCACTCCGTCGAATGCAAGAGGCACTCTTCGCCGCCCACTTCGATCAGGGCCAACGGAAACGAGCAGTGCCGCGAGTGGTAGTCAGCGCGCTCGATGGGCTTCCAGTCATCGAAGCTGCCTGATTCGTCGACCCAGCGCCCCACGTAGCCCTGGAGTCCGAACTCCTCGGCGACCACGACGAACTGTCCACGGGCGAGTAGCACCACGCCCTTGGATCCGTCGAGCTCGCCGGGGAGCTGGCCGAGCACACGCTCCCCCATCGACTCCCCCGCGTCACCGAGGGCTAACGACACGAACCGCCCGCCGCTCGTGTACACCAGCAGCTCTGCGTCGCCCCCCGTGGACCCATCCCGAGGCGGCGTCCAGGTCGTGACGCCCTCGATGGACTCTTCCGGGGCCAAGGCCGGCGTCACCGCCCTCGTCGTGACGTTCATGGATCTAGTCGTTGTTCGAGCGCTGAACTCGGCGGAAGGGATGGAGGAAATTCGCAAGCGAGCGTGGGCTCCGGGACTGCACCCAAAGACGCCCTCTTCCGCTGAAGCGCAGGAGGAGCTGGTCGCCGAAGAGGAACGAGCGTACCCGCCGTGCCTTGGTCAGGCGATAGCTAAGGGACGGCTCCCAGGCGACGGCGTAGCCGTTGTCGACCACGTAGTCGCCGTCGACTTCGATCTCAGTGATGTCCCCGTAGGAGCCGAAGAACAAGGCTCCGATCCCCGTACAGCGCAGGACGAAGAGTCCTTCGTTGAAGAGCCCCTTGAAGCCGTCGAACTTGGAGTCCACGTGCACGTCATCGTCGCACGCGATGAAGGCACCGCGCTCGAGGATCAGCTCCTCGTGGTCGAGCTGAAGGGCCACGACGTCACCGGCCGCACCGGCGCACAGCGTGATGGAAGCCGGACCGTTCCGAGCGGTGTAGGTGTTCTGGAAGAAGCTCTCGCCCGCAAGCAGCTTGCGCTTGAGGCCAGCCGCGATGCCGCCGCGCGCTTGGGTCGTTGTCTCGATACCTGGGTCCATCCAAGCCATCGCCCCGGACTCCGCCGTGATGGATTCGCTGCGCTCGAGCTGGACCTCGATCATGGCGTAGCTGGGCTGACAGAGAATTTTGTATTCCATAGCTAACCTCTCCTCGGCGGGAGACGCCGACCTAGCCGCTTGCCGAACTCGGCTGGATTGTGGGACTGAACCCAGACACGCCCGCGCCCTTTGAAGTGCATCACGAAGCCCTCGCCAGAGAGCGCCGACTTGATCCAGCCCGCGTTCGTCTTCGTGACGTGGTACTCCATTGTTTCCTCGAACGCGACGAGGTGCCCGGTGTCCACGACTAGCTCGCCGTCCACGTCCACAGGTGTGATCCGACCGTAGGCGTTGACCAGCAGTGTGCCGCCTTCGCCTGGATGGTTTGCCGAGGCCTTGAAGAAGAACAGCGACTCGCCGCTGAGCAAACCGCGCACGAGCCCTTGGTACTCGGTATCCAGGGACACCGTCGACTCGGAGGCCAGGTAGCTGCCGCCGGAGCAGACGACATTGGGCCGGTCGACATCGAGCTCGATCGGAAAGACCTCGCCCTGGAGAGTGGGTGCGATGCCCACCTCCCCCGGCTGACCGTCCGTTGCGCGGTAGGTGGAGAAGAAGAAGGACTCGCCGCCGATCAGGCGCTTCAGCCCCGACATGATCCCGCCGCCCCCGCGGGACTTGGTGGTGACGTCGATGTCGATGTTGGCAGAGGCGCGGAACATGGCGCTGGACTCTGAGATAAAGGTCTCACCGGGCTCGAGCGTGACGAGGGCAGAGCCGAAGGCGCCCGGATTCTTGATTTCGATTTCCATGACGCTAGCCCACCAAGAACGGAGTGATCCACCCAGCCGTGTGGGGCAGGGTACGGGTTTGGAGCCAGATCTTCCCGCGACCTGAGAAGCGCATCACGAGGCCTTCACCCGAGAAGAGGGTTTGCTTGATGCCGCCCATTCCGGCGAGGCGGTAGTCGAGGGAGGGTTCCCATGCGACGAGGTGGCCGGTATCAACGATGAGGTCACCGTCGAGCTCCTTCTCGATCACCGCCCCGTAGGCGTTGAAGAAAAGATCGCCGCGGCCGATGGCATCGAGGAAGAACGCGCCCTCGCCGCTGAAGAGCGCCTTCATGCCGCCGAAGCGAGTCTTCAGGGTGATGTCCTCGGTGCAAGCAAGGAACGCGCCCGCGGTAAGCCGCAGCGGCGTTCCGCTCAGCGGATAGTGGATCACTGTTCCAGGAAACGCGGGCGAGATCGAGACGCTGCCTGCGCGCCCGCCTCCGTAGGCACCGACGAAGAACGATTCGCCGCCGACGAGCTTGCGCCCCAGCGCGCCAAGCTTCGAGCCGATGACGCGCGCGTCCATGGGTAAGTCCGAGCTCATGGCAGCCATGGAGCCACTCTCGACGAGGACCTTGTCCCCCGTGTCGAGCTCGAAGTCGACCGATCCATAGTCGGGGTTACCGCGGATGTTGAAGTTCATGAATGAAGCCTACGCAACGTGCCGAGGGCGATTCACATGTTTTCGAAACGAGCCAAAACAAGTCGGTTGTGGTATCCCAAGGGAATGAACCGCTTCTCTCTACGTCAGGGATCACGGGTGATCTCCGCCGGCTTCCTTCTGGCCGCGTGCGCTTCGGCCCCGAGCACCGAGAAGGTGGGCGGCTCCGTTGACGAGGCCGGCAGTTCGTTAGCGGCGGCGTCCACGGACGCCGCGTTCAGGGCCGCGCCGGATCCTGTCGTGTTCAAGCAGGGCCCGATTGGCTCGATGGCCTGTGGCCCGTGCTCTCTTTACAACGCGCTCGTCGCGGGCGGGCCGCGCCACCGGGCTGCCGCTAGGGCGCTTCCGGGCTCCAGCCACGAGGAGAAGGTCCGCGCACTGATCGCTGGGTATGGGAGCGTCCCGTCCGAGGTGTATCACGGCAAGCGAAGCCGGTACGACGCGAAGCGAGGGACCACGTCTGGGGACCTTGTTGCGCTTGCGAATGACTACCTCTCTCAGCAGGGAGCGCCTGCCGTTGAGGGCCGCTGGCTCAACCGCCTTGAGGACGAGACGCAGGACGAGCAGCTCCGCCGCGTACACCGGGCGTTCGATAGCGCGGCTCTTCCGCCTGTCATCGAGGTCCGATCGTTCCACGCCGATGTGAAGGAGAAGGGCGACCCTCTGTGGGAGGGGCTGTTCGGGCACTTCCTGGTCGTTCGCGCGGTCGACCCGCTGCCGGAGAGCGAAGCGGCGAGCGGGTTTCTGATGCACTGCGCGGATAGCTACACCGGACGCATGATCCCGGTGTTCGCGTCGATCGAGCGGTTCCGTCCGTACACGGCGACGAACGGCTTCACGGTGGACGAGAAGGGCAAGGAGCAGTGGCGCTGGGCACGTAACTCACCGTACCTGCTACTCACCGCTCCTGACTTGAGCCTAAGAACGCAGCGAGCGGACTGGTACGAGCGCAGCTTCATGGCGCTAACGTGGGGGCTTTTCTGAGCTGTCTTGAGCCAAGCCGACTTGGGTCATGGCTCAGCCCACGCGTCGAGCGCTGCGCGCCGACGGCCGGTTGACGGTGTTGGTAAGACGGCGTGGGGTAGCGCGGCGTGGGGTGGCTGCTCAAGACGGCGTGGGTCATGCCCCAGCCCACGCGTCGAGCGCTTCGCGCCGACGGCCGGTTGACGGTATTGGCAAGACGGCGTGGGGTGCCGCGGCGTGGGGTGGCTGCTCAAGACGGCGTGGGTCATGCCTCAGCCCACGCGTCGAGCGCTGCGCGCCGACGGCCGGTTAACGGCGTTGGCAAGACGGCGTGCGGTACCGCGGCGTGGGGTAGCTACTCAAGCCGGCTTGGGTCATGCCTCAG
>CALHGQ010000228.1 GCA_938030175.1 uncultured bacterium
GACGACGACTACGACTACGACTTGGCCGATCAATTCATGGCCGATCTCGGGGAAACCGTTACGCGCCGCGTGCTCCAGGACTGATTCACACGCCGTAGGTTTCGCTCCTACGCCAGATCGAGCAAGCTGTCCCCATGCTCATCTCGACTCTCCTCCTTGGGGCGCCGGCCCTCGCCTGGCCGTCCCAGGAACTCACCACTCAACCCTTCGAAGAGGCAGCCAGCATCGTAGCGGGCGCCGTGGAAGACGGGCTGATTCCCGGCGCGGTCTTGGTCGTTGGGCGCGGGCCGACGGTGCAGTTCGAAGGAGCCTTCGGTGAGCGCGCTCCCGGGATTCCGATGACGGTCGACACCGTCTTCGACATGGCCTCCGTCACCAAGTCGATGGCCACCGGCGCGTCGATCGCCAAGCTGATGGAGCGTGGTGCGCTCAGCCCTACGGATCGTGTCGACGCACTTCTGCCAGGCTTGGTCCCCAAGGGGTTCGGCTCCGAGGGAAAGCCCGTGACGGTGGAGCACCTGCTCCTTCATACGAGCGGCCTCGCCCCCGCCAATCCACTTGGGGACTTCGAAGGCGACAGCGCTCCCTTGGACACCGCCATCCGCGTCTTCGCCGCTCGGCCCCTGCGCACTCAGCCGGGGGAGGCCTTTGCGTACTCCGACCTCGGCTACCTCCTGCTTGGCAGGATCGTGGAGAGCGTCAGCGGCCAAGGGCTCGATGAGTTCGCGTCCAGCGAGATCTTTGCGCCCCTTGGCATGACGTCGACGTCCTTTGGGCCCTTGGACGAAGCTGCGCTAGAGCGTACGGCTGCGACGGAGCCCGGGACGCCCCTCGGCGTCGTCCATGATCCCCGTGCGCGCGCCGCAGGGGGCGTGGCAGGGCATGCCGGAGTGTTCTCCACGGCCCATGACCTAGGGCGCTTCTGCGCGCTCATGTCGGGGGCCCTGGGCGAAGAGTCGCCGGGCCTCGGGGAAGACGTCGTAGCGCTCGCGACCACCCCGCACTTTGTTCCGTCGCCGGTTCGCGACGTGGAGAAGCACCAAGGATCTGCGGACCATGGGACCGCCCGCGCCTTTGGGTTCGACGTGGCGACGGGGTACTCCTCTCCGCGCGGTGCGCTGTTCCCGCGTTTCCGATCCTTCGGGCACACGGGCTTCACGGGGCCCTGCTATTGGATCGACGCCTCATCGGACGTCTGGTACGTGCTGATGGCAAGCCGGCTCCAGGTGGCCGGGTCTGCGCCGTCGCTGTCTCCGCTGCGCCGTGCCACCGCGGATGCGGTCGCACGGGCTGCGGGCATCCTCACGGAGCCGCGCGTGCCCACGGTGCTCACCGGCATCGACGTGCTCGAAAGGGAAGACTGTGTGCGCCTCAAGGGGAAGCGCCTCGGGCTCATCACCAACGTCACGGGAGTCACCGCCGGTGGAAGGCGAACCATCGACGTCCTCCACGACTCCGAGAACGCGCAGCTCGTGCGCCTCTTTTCCCCCGAGCATGGGCTCTTCGCTCAGCTCGAGGGCAAGGTGGGGGACGGCATGGACGAGGCGACGAAGCTTCCGGTCTACAGCCTCTACGGAAAGACTCGCCAGCCCACGGCGGAGATGCTTGAGGGCCTCGACGCCGTACTCTTCGATATCCAAGACGTCGGCGTGCGCTACTACACCTATCCGTCGACACTCGGGCTCACGATGGAGGCCTGCGCGAGCGCGGGCGTCGAGGTCATCGTGCTCGATCGTCCGAATCCCATCACGGGCAGCCAGATCAGCGGCCCACGCACGGACAAAGATCGACTCTCGTTCATCGGGTGGCGGCCGGTCCCCTTGGTCCACGGGATGACCATCGGCGAGCTCGCGCAGATGTTCAACAGGGAGTGGGGGGCGATCGGCTGCAGGTTGGAGGTCGTCCCCATGCAGGGCTGGTCCCGCGGGATGTGGTGGGAAGAAACGGGTGTGCCGTGGGTGAATCCGTCCCCCAACATGCGCAACCCAACGCAGGCGGTTCTCTATCCCTGCGTTGGACTCCTGGAGGGCTCGAACATTTCCGTGGGGCGCGGCACCGATGAGCCGTTCGAGCTCTTCGGCGCACCCTGGATCGATGGAAAGCGCCTTGTCGATGCCCTTCGATCCGCCGCTCTCCCTGGCCTGCAGTTCGCGTCGATCGCGTTCACGCCCGACGCGTCCAAGTTCGCTGGTGAACGATGCGGCGGCGTGCACATCACGGTGGTCGATCGCGCGGCTGTCCGACCGGTCGAGGCGGGCATGGCGATCATGTGGCACCTGAACGATCTCTTCGGGAAGGACTTCAACGCGGCCCGCGGTGATTCGAGACTGCTGTCGGCCGGGACTTTCGCCGCGCTGATGACCGCGGAACAATGGCGCGACGTGCCCAGCACTTGGGCCGACGACGTCGAGAGCTTTGCGCTCCAGCGCGCACCCTACCTCCTCTATCCATGAACTCCCATCCATCGGGCCACGGAGCCGCGGCGCCAGGCCTCCCATCACGATTCGCTCGAGCCAGTCAAGCGCTCCTCGCTCTTAGTCTGGTCGTCGCACTCGGTTGCGCCGCGAACCCAGAGGTCCCGGGGCTTGTGCTAGAGACGGTGCCGCCCACCGCGGATCCCCTGGTGGAAGTGTCGCGCGCTGACTCGCGTATTCGCGTCCGTGCGGTGTATGCAACGCCCGACAACTTCGTGGGCGAGGCGCTCTATCCTGTCGGTCGGATCTACCTGCGTCGGTCGGCGATGGAGCGACTTTCCAAGGTCCAGGACGATCTGGAAGCGACCGGGCACGGGCTCTTGGTGTTCGACGGCTACCGCCCTTGGTCCGTGACGAAGCGCATGTGGGATGTGATCGGTGATCCGGACTTCGTGGCGGACCCCTCGAAGGGGTCGCGGCACAACCGCGGGATGGCGGTGGACCTCGCACTGGTTGACGCGGATGGAAACGCGCTGCCCATGCCCACCCAGTTCGACGCGTTTGTTCCCGAGGCCCGCGCTGATGCGGAGGTCTTAGAGCCGATGCGCAAGAACCGCGATCGTCTCATCGCGGCGATGGGAGCCCATGGTTTCCAGGTGCTTTCCTCAGAGTGGTGGCACTTTGATGCAGATGGTTGGGAGGACAAGGCGCTGCTCAATGTCCCGATCGAAGAGCTTGCGATGGACGGACGGTAGTGCAGGGCGTCGTACCCGCCACGAAATAGGAGCCGCGGGCGTTCGGGTCGCCGTGCGCGTCGCTGCCGTTTGAGGCATGTAAGCGTCTGACCCAGGGCGCGGGGGGTATGGGGAATCCAGCCACCGTGATACCGTTGAGTCCTCCTCGCGCTCGCTCCAGCGGCGCTCACTCTCAACCTGCAATTAATCACGGAGAACGATGAGACTGACTCTCGCTTCCACTCTGCTTCCACTCGCCCTCGTCGCGGGGACTGCCAGTGCCCAGGTCGTCAACGACGAATGCGCCACGGCGACCCCCGTCATGGTTGGAATGACCACCTACGACAACATCGGCGCCACGACGAGTTCGCCGGCCTTCACCTGCGAATTGGTCCAAGGGCAGGCGGACGTTTGGTTCACGTTTGCTGCACCGACCACATCCACGTACCTGATCGAGCTGTGTGACTCCAGCATCGACACGGTCCTTGAGGTCCTTGAGGGACCGTGTGGTAGCCAGACCGTGATCAACTGCAACGATGACACGTGCGGCGTTGCCAGCGCCGTTTCGATCGAGACGATCATGGGCAACACCTACTACATCCGCGCTGGCGGCTGGGGCGGGGATCAGGGTGCTTGCTCCGTGCGGATCGAAGAGATCGTGCCGCTGACGCCGCCCGTCCTCGCTGGTCACTATGCACTTGATGACACGGGGATGACGGCCGCGGACTTCTCGGGCAACGGCCAGAACGGTGATCACTTCGGCACGATCGTCGGTGAGCCGGGCATCGCGGGTACCTCCGCTCGCTTCGACGGATCGACTTCCTACGTGGAGATCGTCTCGGCGCCTGCGATCGAGGCCCTGCGCTACGACTTCACCGCGATGGCATGGGTGAACGTGGATCAGATCCCCACGGGTGGCATGCGTATCTTCAGCAACGAAGGGCCCGGTGGTAGCTGGTCCTTCTCGCTCAGCCAGTTCGGCATCAGCGCGACGACCCACGCGGTGCTCGACTACGGCGCCAACCCTGGGGTCGTGACGCCTGGTACGTGGCACCACGTGGCCATCGTCATGAACGAGCTTGCGGACGTGACCTTCTACTTCGATGGAGTCCAGTCCGGCAACCAGGTCCTTGGCAACGAGTTCGCTCGAAACGCGCGCTCCACGTGGTTCATCGGCGCTTGGAACCCGGCCTTTAGCATCCCGCAGTTTTTCAACGGACGCATCGACGACGTCCAGATCTACGAGGGCCAGCTGAGCGCGTCAGAGATCGCTTCGCTCTATGCCAACCCAGGCACGACCCTCGGTAGCGACATTGGCACGACGTACTGCACGGTCGTCCCCAACTCGACGGGTGCCGGCGGCGGCATCAGCGCGGCGGGTTCTCCCCTGATTACGGCCAACGATGTGACGCTCAGCGTCAACAGTCTCCCGACGTTCGCGTTCGGCTTCTTCATCGTTTCGCCCAACCAGGGCTTTGTTCAGAACCCCGGGGGCAGCGCGGGCAACCTGTGCCTCTCTGGCCAGATCGGACGCTACGTGGGCCCCGGTCAAATCCAGCAAACGAACGGCGCAGGAGCCTTTAGCCTCGGCATCGACCTGACGGCCATCCCGTCGCCGTCCGGCTTCGTGCCGGCGGCCTCCGGTGACACGTTCAACTTCCAGGCGTGGCACCGGGACACCGGCCCGGCGGGCCCGACGTCGAACTTCACGAACGGCCTCGAGATCACCTTTTTCTAGGCCTCGCTGTGGTTCGAGCCCCCGCGGCCCTCTTCTTGGGGGCTGCGGGGGCTTTTTTCGTGCCGTCTCCCTTGGTGTTGGATGTCGCCGTGGGGCCCGTTGGGCACCGCGCCCTGCGGCGGGCGGTAGAGCGGAAGTCAGGGGCACCTGTGACCTCGCTAGGTCTCAGCGGCTAAGAAGCGGACCCCGTCAGGACCCCTCGCCATGCTATTGATCCACGCTAGTCTCGCCTTCGCTTCGATGATGCCCCTCAGCCCCAGAGGACCGGTTTCAGCCCCGCTCCAGGGAGGCAGTGGGTCGTCCACAACCAACGGAGGTATCGTCTGCGGCCATCCGGATACCGTGCTCCCGGGCCGCCAGCCGGTTTCGGCGCCGGAGAAATTCGGAGGCCCGGCGGCGCCCGGGGAAGCAGCCCCGCTCCCCGGTGGGGGCCAATGCGGTCTCGGGCAGAGTCCTGGGACTCCCGGGCCGGCTCCGGGCCCGATCACGGTCGGGCCGGCCGTCAGTACCTACGATCCGCTCAGGTGGAACGCCTGGTGGCGCCTGGAGCGCGATGGGTTCCTCAAGGTGCGCGAGTCCGTGCGGCGGCGCTACGTCCTCGGCACCGAGGGCCTCTCTGCCATCGCCCGAGCCGACGTTCCGCCGTCGCGCTTCATGGTGGAATCCCAGGTGGTTCCCGCGCTCATCGAAGTGCTGAGCCGCGAGACGAACCCTGAGATGCAGCGATCCGCGCTGATCGCCCTCGCTCGCACCGGCGTGAGAGTGGGGGCGGCG
>CALHGQ010000229.1 GCA_938030175.1 uncultured bacterium
CGTCCAGGATCACACCCCCGGCGTTGCGCCGATCGTCACGCTGAACGGGAGCAGCACGCCCTGCGACATCATCCGGAGCGGCCGGTTCCGCGCGGAGGTGCGACTGCCGCAGAACGCTCCGTCCCGCATCCACGTGAGTTATGCCTCCGGCAACGAGGTCGAGCTGCAGGTCGTCCAGGATTCGCGCAACCCCGTGATAGAGCGCATCGCGCCTGCGGCCACGGCGCTGACCGTCAGCGACAGCGAGCTCGAGGTTTCCGTCCGCGTCACCGAGCTGAACCTGCGTCGACTGCTGATGAACGGGAAGGCCGTCGAGCCTTCGGCGACGGACCCGAACGTCTTCACCTCGATCATGCCGCTCCCCACGGAAGGGACTCACCGCGTGCTTCTGCGTGCGGAGGACCTTTCCGGTCGTCGGGTCAGCCAAACGCTCATGGTGCTGAAGGACAGCCATGCCCCGCGCCTTCTCGCCCAGTCCAACCCGGCTGCTGGGGAGCGAGTCGCCACCGAAGCAGAGATCAAGATCCAGCTCGCCTTCAGCGAACCACTCAGCAGCTATACCTGGGCCGGTGTGGAGCGCGTAGTCGATCCCCGTGGAGCGAAGATTGAGGTCCTCGCCACGGCTCCCTCCGTCGCCGGCCCTTGGGTGCTACGCGGCACCGCCACGGACTTCGCTGGTAACAGTGCGGAGTTCCAACTCGAGCTGGTGGCTGAAGCGGAGCAGGTTCGCTCCTCGAACCAGGGCACGGCCCCCGTTGGTGATGCGGACGCCGAGGATGATCGCACTTCGGATCCCTCCACCGCCCCGGAAGTCGCTGAGATCTCCACTGCTGCGGGCGACGGAGCTGAGGTGCCCGTGGGTTGGGAACTCTTGCAGCGAGCCAAGGAAGGTCGCTGGGCGATGCTCGCGAAAGAGCCGAGGACCGGTCTGACGTTCCGACTCATCCGACCGGGCACCTTCAAGATGGGCTCGCCGAACCGTGAAGTGGACCGAAGAAAGGAGGAGCGTCAACGTACGGTCACGCTGACTCAACCCTACTACCTAGCCACCACGGAAACTTCACAGGAACAGTTCGCGCGAATCACGGGGCGCTCTCCATCCAAATTCCGCGGACCTGGGCTCCCCGTGGAAAGCGTCAACTGGGAAGAGGCCGCCGAATTCTGTCGCAGCATCGGATGCGAGCTCCCCACGGAGGCCCAGTGGGAGTACGCCTGCCGCGCGGGGACGCAAACGCCCTCTGCCTTTGGGTCTGAGCTGCGCGGTGAATTCGCGAACTTCCTGGGTGCTTCGTCCTACCCGAGGGGGAAGAGCCTGAATCGCAGGCGGACGGTGAGAGCTGACGGAGCCGACGAAGACCAGATCCGTCCCAACCTGTGGGGCTTCTACCATATGCACGGCAACGTCTTTGAGTGGTGCCGCGACGTGTACCGCGCGGATGCCTACGACACCCTCCCCACCGTCGATCCGATCCATGTGGGCCCAGGGAACGAGCACGTCATCCGGGGCGGGTCGTGGGCTACGCCGGGGTGGGACTGCCGATCGGCGTCGCGGAACCTCGCGAGCGAGCGACCTCAGAAGCCCTCGTCCATCGGCTTCCGGTGCTCGCTGACGCTACCCGCCGACGATCAGTGAGCCGTTCGCGACGGGTTGTCAGCCCAAACTAGAGACCCATCTAGAAGGCCCAACAATAAGCTCAGCTAGAAGCCCCAGCCGAGCGTCAACGAGAGCTGAAAGCCATCCGCATCGTCGGTGATCAAACCACCAAGGCTCGTGCCCTGCAGCGTGCGCAGGTCCAAGCCGACGTTCACATGCTCCGCAAGGGTCGCGTAGGCGCCACCGCGCAGGTAGAAGCCGCCGGACTCGCCCTGGTCAGCAACGACCAAGCCGGGAAGACCGATCGGCTGCGCATCCGCGCCGTTCGTACCCCAGAGGTACGAAATGCCCGCGGCGACGTAGGGGTGATAGATGTCGCGGACCGTATAGGTCTTCCGCGCGCCGAGGAACAGCTCGGTCGTCTGACCGATGCCCTGATCGGAGTCGTCCGTCGAGTACATCAAGCCCGCGTCGAGGCCCACGAGCTGATCCACCCGGTAGTAGTCGAAGAGCAGCCCGTACACCTGCTGGTTGTCGTTGGGATCCCACGAACTGTCCGAGAGCCGCTTCTGGCCCAGGATCAGGTTGAGGTTCTGCCGCTCCACCCCCACGCTGCGCTGCCAGGGCGCCGGTAGAAACGACGCGGCCAAGTAGGACGCAGAGAACTCCGGCAGTGACGGCGCGCTCCTCAGCGGAGCCGCAGTACTCACGCTCGGACTCACCACCGACGCCGCCACCGGACGCGCCACGGGCCTTGAGGCCGATCCGACCAGGGCACAGCTGGGAAAGAGGCTCGCAGCTGCGAGAACAAGAAGGGCTTTGTTCGACATGGTGATCTGGGGGGCTCAAGGGAGAGTCGACCGGGACTAGCCTAGGTCGCCGGCCCGGCGCTCGACTCCGAGGTGTGGACACTATTGGATCGCAGCAGGTCACGGCCAGCAAGGACGGGGTGCGGAGGCCGCCGCGTCCCCCGTTCAGGGACGTCTCCCGATGATACCTACGGGTTCAATCCTGGAAGTTCAGACGAGCTCTCACCAGCTGCTTGTGGGCCATGCCCTGGACCTTGCGGCGAACCAACGGGGTCCAACCCAGCAAAGTCCCTTTCACGCCCAAGGCCATTCTCGCCCACCGCCATAACCCAAAGCGATCGGTGTGCTGCACGATCTGCCCTTTGTCGAAGGTGAACTCGGCGTCGATCACGTTGTGGACCTTTCGACCGGTGGCAGAGAAAGTGTAGGTCGCCTCCCAATGGGCGCGGCCACGGGTGTCGTTGGCGCTGATGTCGCGATAGGTAAGCTCAAGATCGCTTCCGCGTTCCAGCAGCATCCGCCACATAGCGCGCACCTCGTCGGCCGCTAAATCCGGGAAGACCGGATCACTGAAGCGCGCGTGGTCGGCGTAGGCCGCCCCCATCGTGGCGTAGTCGCCGCGGGAGAAGGCTTCGTAGAAGCCGTGAAGGAGGCTCTCGTTCGGATGAGGTGCGGGGTTCGCCATTTGCGTAGAGTTTCAGCACGATGCTCATCACTGACAACGATCGTTTGGCTGAATTCTGCGAACAGCTCCAGGGCGCGCCCTACCTGGCTGTGGACACGGAGTTCATGCGAGAGAAGACCTACCACGCGCAGCTTTGCTTGGTCCAAGTAGCCTACGGCGAGCACGCGGCTGCGATCGATCCGCTGGCCCCCGGCATCGATCTCGCGCCTCTGAAGGAGCTGCTCGCCGACACACGATCAGTCAAGGTGCTCCACTCCGCCGTCCAGGATCTTGGAATCTTCCTCCAGGGGATGGGCCACGTTCCTGGTCCGGTTTTCGACACGCAAATCGCCGCGTCGGTTTGCGGCTTTGGCCATCAGCCCGGCTACGCCGTCCTCGTGGAGTCCATCCTTGGGGTCAAGGTCGACAAGGCATCCCAGGCGGTGGATTGGTCTCTGCGACCCCTAAGCGACCGGCAGCTCGAGTACGCGCTCGGTGACGTGACCCATCTTTGCCACGTGTACGAGCGCCTCGTGAGCGAGCTGGCCTCGCAGGGACGCACCGAATGGGTGGAGGAAGAAATGGCCGCTCTGCTGGATCCCGCTCGCTACGTGACCGATCCCCAGGACGCGTATCGCCGCGTGAAGATTCGCAGGCCAACGCCCAAGCAGCTCGCGGTCCTTCGCGGCGTAGCAGCATGGCGGGAGACCCGGGCGATCGAGCGGGATAAGCCCCGTGGATGGATCGTGAGGGACGAAGCGCTGGCAGAGATCGCCCAGCACTTTCCAAAGGATCAGGCAGCTCTATCTCGCGTCCGCGGCCTCAAGGACCAAATCGCCCAAGGACCCGACGGGCAAGCGCTTCTCAAGGAGGTGAAGGCGGCGCTGGCGCTGCCAGAGGAAGACTGGCCCACGATCAAGGAGCGAGGCCCAGCGCCCGGTCCTGGGCATGACTCCCTGGTCGCTCTGCTCCAGGCTTTGCTTCGATTGCGAGCGGACGCCAACGGAGTCGCCACCACCATGGTGGCGAACCGGTCCGACCTCGAGCGTATCGCGGCAGATGATGCACCCGACGTGGAGGCCCTGAGGGGTTGGCGTCACGGGATCTTTGGACAAGCGGCACTCGACCTCAAGGCAGGTCGCCTCGCACTGACGGGTACCGGAGATGGCGTCCGCGAGGTCACCCCCGCCGACGCCTGAATTTCCGTCCTGGAAAGACACCCGCCTGCTCTCCACCGCCAAGACCCTCGGGGTCTCGATCGCGCTCAAGCGCTAGGGCACCGCTCGGGGCCGAGACCGCGCCACAAAGAGATTCCGATGGATAGGTTCGGGTGATTGCTTGACGGTCGGGAACTGTGCGTTGGGGTTGGATGGCTGCATACACTGGCTGACCGATCGACCCGCGCCATGGTTTCACTCTTTTAGCAGCTGAAGCGTCAAGACCGCGCTCGCTGTGGTGTACGTCCGTCCCCCCGCATGGCCCCAAGGGCCGATGGGATCCCATGACCCATCGCCGACTAGCTGCCCATCCAAGAGTGCGGGGGTGACCGCCTCGCGCCAGACCTTCTCGTACTTCCCCCCTACCTGAAGGAAGGCCTCAGTTCCCGCGAGCCAATAGCCGTAGTCCAGCGCGACGCCGCTCGGATCCCACTTCGGAAGCCTACGGAGCATGAGCTCGGCACCGTCCTGCACCAAGCCCTCGATCGGCTGCCCCAGCCACCGGCGAAGCGCCACGGCCTCAGCCGTCAACGTCTCCCCGGTATCGTGGGGGAACCGCTCTTGGTTGGTGCCCGGACTTCGCGAGCTCGGGCTGCCTCGTTCTGAGTAGCCGACGCGGCCTGTGCCCTCATCCGTCATCTCCGCCATGAACTGCTGTACCACCTTGATCACGTTGCCGTCGATGGGGTGCCCCACGCGCTCCGCGGCGAGCAGACCACGCATCACCCAGAACAGCACCGACATGTCGTTGTCGCCGTTAGGCGGGATCGTATAGCGCCAGACCCCGTAGGGATTCTTGGCCTTCATCACCACCTCGATCGCGTCCGCCAAACCGAGCTCCAATCTGGGCGAATGGATCAATTCCTGTGCTTCGGCCAAGGCTTGAATGGCAGCCGAATGGCTGTAGATCCATGCAAAGGAGTAGGAGACGCGTTCATTCCCTTCAGCGTCCGTGACAGGGAACGCGTTGGCGAGGACCCCGAGATTCGGCAGCCGCGCCCCTAGAATAAACCGCAGACCGTTGCGGACCGCCTCCATGCGAACATCGTCGCCCGGCGTGGCCTCGTCACGGATCAGTGCAAGGAGCGCCAGCGCCGTGACGCCGACATCATGCCCCTTGCTCTCTCGGCCGAGACCCGTCGCTGGACTTCCGTCGAGCGCCTCCGTCGCCCCGCACCAGCGACCATCCGGCCGCTGCGCTGTCACCAGCCAGTCCAAGCCGGCGTTGATGGCCCTGCCCACTTCTCCGCTACTCGCCGTGCTCCCCGCCTTACGGGAACTCGACGGCTTCCTGCGCTTGGACTTCTTGGGCTGGAACTTCTTCAGCACCTTCTGGTCCTTCTTAGAGAGCCAAGCGCGAGGGTCGACCCATGAGACCTGCTGCAGGGGAAGCCCCTCCCCCGGCGCGGTGGTTTCAACAGCAGCGTCGATCGACCAGAAGTCCAGATCGTGCCGCTTGATCGTCAGTACAGAGTGAGCACGCAGGACGGCCAACCCGTTCCTCTTCGCCGCTGGAGTCTTGCCCCGGAACTCAAAACCGAGATCCGGGTAGCCCAGGGACGGCACCACCTGCTCCTGCACCACCGAAAGAGCGGAGCGCGAGGCCCCAAGATCGGTCCAGTCGATCGATGCGAGCGCCTTGACGGAGCTTGCGAGTCCTAACTGAACTTCCGCCGGGGTCTCGGACCTGAGTTCGCGTACCAGGTATCCGGGCGGGTAGGCGATGATCCTTGCCTTCTCCGGAGCTGGCTTGAGCTTGGTGGGCTTCACGGACCCGAAGGTCTCGTCAGTCTTCCAGAGCTCCTGCAAGCTCTCGAGGCTGCCCGCGACGTCGAGGGCAGTGGGCACGGGCTCGGATTCCCCGAGCCCGTACTCCCCGAGGGGCCGGAAGGCGAAGTCATGGGGGTGGGGTGTATCGCGCAGCTCGGCGAAGAACACGGGGTCCGGCAGACTGCCAGCGTGCCGGAATGTCGCCGCGCGAAGCTCCCCCAGCTCGTCGAAGGCTCCGTCGAACATCAACGACCCATCCGCACGGAGAATGCGCCACCACCCGATCGGGCGGTCGTCGGCCAAGAAGCCCCGGTAGGTGGCGCCATCCACCGGAGACTCCCCGGCGACCGGCGTTAGGACGACGGACCTGCTCTTGCCCTTGGGGTCCAGCGGATTCGACAGGTCCCATTTCCCTGCGGGAAGGCCTTCCTTGAAGGGGCCAGAGGCCGCCACAGAGCCGTCTGGCCAGAGAAAGCGCCAGCGGCCCTTCGGCTCACCCGCCCGGAACTTGCCGCTGGCGGCTAGGTCCCCCGATGCGTAGCGATACCGCCAGGCTCCGTCCCTGACGCCTCCTGCATAGGACCCGGAGACCAGCCACTGATCGGACCCCTCCTCGGCGTCGGACCCAAAGACGCGGAATGCCCCATGACGAACGGTCTGGCCATCGGGCCCCTGGGTGGTCTCGAACTCCACCCGGCGACCGTCTGGAAGCGTCGTGGTTTCCACGGTGACGGGCTCCTGCAGCGGCACGGAGCACGGGGGGCTGAGTGCCGACAAGGGCGCAAGACCCAGGATCGGCGAGAAGACGGGGGCAAAATGAGCGAGCAGCATGGCCCGAATGATAGACCGCCGCGCAGGAAGGGGGCAAAACCCGCCCAAGGAGCCTTTCGCGCGTAGCTGAATCCGCGTAGCCCGCGCCCAATTCTGGTGGGCTGCCCTGCCCCAAGACCCCGGTCACCACTGCCGCGAGGGGGATCGGAGCGCCTTCGCCATCAAAATCGCGCACGGACAGCGCGAATTCATCGATGCGCAAGAGACTCCCAGAAGCGGCCCCTGACCGGATTGGATCCGCCTTCCGCCACAAGCGGACGACGTGAGCCCCAGAGTGGCGGGACGAAACTTCCGCTTTCCGATGCTGATGCGGAGTTCCAGTACACATTTCCGAGGGCCTCCGCCGTACGATGCAGCCTTAGCGCAGAGCATCGTCGAGGACGCGAGTCCGAGATGCGCTCAGCACGCGCTGGCCTACAGCTGGCCAGCTCACTTCTCTGAATCTAGCAAGACGGATGTTCCGTGTTCCGAGCCCCATTCCGTGGTAGGCCCTGGCGCGCTGGCCACCGAAAGAAACTACCTAATGGGTACTCGACTCTTTGTCGGCAACCTCTCCTGGGACACGACAGACCAGACCCTCCGCGAATTGTTCTCCGAAGACGGTCGTACCGTTAAGGACGTGCACATCGTGTCCGACCGCGAAACCGGCAAGCCGCGCGGCTTCGGCTTCATCGAGATGGGCTCCCCCGAGGAAGCTCAGACCGTGATTGACTCCCTCGACGGTGCGATGCTTGACGGCCGCAACATCAAGGTCAGCGAGGCGCAAGAGCGTCAACCCCGCGGTGGCGGCGGCGGCGGCGGCGGCCGCGGTGGCGGCGGCGGCTGGTAAACACCACCTGCTGGCTCGCCTCGGCGAGCTAACTGATGACCACGAAACCCCCGGTGCCCTCGCGGCACCGGGGGTTTCTTTGTGACAACCCTCCGTTGCGCCGCCTGGCCCGTGGGTCTCCGCCCAGGCCGAGCCGCTCAGCTCGGGCCGCCCAGGTCGGGCCACGCAGCGCACGCCGAGCTAGCAGTGCATCGCCTATGATCTAAGGCATGGAGATCCAGACACTGCTTCACGTCACCGCGCTCCTCGCGGTCCTGACGACGACCGCCCCCATCGTTCAGCAGGAGGCCCCCGAGTCAAAGACGGAGGAAGCGGCCGCCGAGAAGGCCGCCCTCGCGATTCACCGCGGTGTGCTCACCCTCGACACGCACAAGGACATCTCCGACCGCCTAGCCGATCCCTCGCTGAAGGCCTTAGCGGACGCAGGTGATCCCGACGGAGTCCGGCTGTACAACAAGAATGAGCCGACGCTGGATGGTACGAGCCAAGTGGACTTTCCCAAGATGCGTCGTGGCGGACTGGATGCGGCCTTCTACATCGTCTACGTCGGACAGGGGGAGCTGAACGCGGACGGCTACTCCTTGGCCCGGAAGCAGGCACTCGCCAAGTTCGACGCGATCCACCGTATGGCGGAACGGTTCCCGGACGACATCGCCCTCGCCACGAGCGCAGATGCCGTGGAGGCCGCTAACGCCGCGGGGAAACTGATCGCCTGCATCGGGATCGAAAACGGCTATGCCATGGGCACGGACCTCGGAGCCATCGAGGTCTTCCACGCGAAAGGCGCCCGGTACATGGGCATCGTGCACAACCGCCATAGTCAGCTCGGGGATTCCCACACCCCCGCAGACAAGCCGCTCCATGGCGGGCTGTCTGACCTTGGCCGCAAGGCAATCGCCGAGATGAATCGGGTCGGCATCATGGTCGATATTTCCCATGCAGCGAAGACCACGACGCTGCAAGCCATTGCTCACTCCAAAGCTCCGGTCATCGCTTCGCACTCAGGAGTCGATGGAGTCTTCGATCACGGTCGCAATCTGAGCGACGAAGAGCTCATGGCGCTGAAGGCCAACGGTGGTGTCATCCAATGCGTCGCCTTCCGCAGCTATGTGCGCGACGACGGGGGCAGACGGGACTTTCTCATCAAGACCCGCGAAGAGCTGGGGCTCCCGGCCGGCCGTGGCGTCCAGCCCGCTGCCGACACACCAGAACGTCGGGCCAAGCTGAGCGAGCTGCGAGATCGAATGCGCGAGTTCGACGCCAAGACGGTGCCCGCAAACGTTCAAGACTTCGTCAACCACATCGACTACGCCGTGAAGAAGATCGGTATTGACCATGTGGGCATCAGCTCCGACTTCGACGGCGGTGGCGGCGTGGACGGCTGGGACGACGCTGGCGAGACGTTCAACGTGACCCGCGAGCTCATCAAGCGAGGCTATAGCGCCGACGACATACGGAGACTCTGGTCAGCCAACACGCTTCGCGTCTGGCGCGAGGTAGAGGCCGTAGCAGCGCAGCACAAAGCTGCGGCGGGCAAGTAAGCCACTAGTGCTGGCGACCGGGCTCAAGCAGTTTCCACGTGAGCGCTTGAGCTCCGTCAGGCGTCATCGTCAACGCGCTGTCACCAGAAGACGACAAGCCCAGATACTCGCCGCTGAGTTCATGGAGCAAGCGGAACGTCCCGTTCCCCACGCGCTCCTCGATCCAGACCTGCGCGTCGATCAGGGCTGCGCGCGGATCGCGACGCGGAGTCGTACGAACCGAACGAGTGACCTCGACGCGTCCATCACCTGCTAAGAAGAGCCAAGGCTGGGGGCCCGCAGCGCTCTGTGCCTTGATTCGAATCCTCGGTCCCCGTGGGGTGGGCACACGAATCCAACACCAGAGCCCGTCCAGCCCCTCGGCTAGGCCTCCCTTCCGGACAAGGCGGACGGAACCATCACGGCCCCAGCTCAGTTCACGCTCACTCTGAACCGCTACGCATCGACGCGGCTCCTCGACCCTGGAGCCCGAGGTCGTGAGACCGTTCTCCCACGCACGGTTCCCCTCGACGTGAACCGTTGAATAGTCGCCGCCGTCGTAGTGCATGAACGAGCCGCCGTTGCCGTAAGCAGCGCAGTCCACGATCCCCCCACTGCGGGAGCGATACATCGCGCCGTCGGTGTCGAATGCAATGGCGTGCCGGCGCTTGTTGGCAAATACGCATCGCTGGATGTCGAATCCAAAGGTGCCCGTGACGTTGACCCCGTCGTCGCTGAGGCCTTCGAGGTAGCAATCTCGGATCTCCACGTTGCGGCAGTACTTCAGATGGACGCCGTCACCGTTGGTCGCCTGCACCCTCCCTGGCTTGACGAGCACCGCGCAGTCGGCAACCCGCAGGCCAGACACGTGACTGGTGGAGACAAAGAAGAGACCCGAGCCGAAGGAAAGGACGCCGTGGAGCTCAATGTCCTCGCAGTTCTGAAAGCGGAAGTTGTTGCCCCGCCGATAGTGGAACGAGAGCACATCACCCACCGCGAACTGCCCCATCGGGACACCGTTGTCGATGGTGAAGCGCACCGGCCCGTCCACTTCCTCTTGGATGCGGTCCTTTGCGTGGAAGCTGCTCCCTACCCCGGCTTTCGGACGGTGAAGCACCGTGTCGTCATGGATCCACCCCCACTCCTCAGAGTAGCCCGGAAAGTCCGCGAGGGCGGTCGAGCCAGGAAAGGGCTGCGCCGTTACGACGCGGCTCTCGGCGTTGACGGACACCACGCGGCATCCGATATGCGGCGCCGCGGCGAGCTCGATCCGTAGCTCTTCCACAGAGACGGCTTTCGACCCCTCTGCAAAGAAGAGCCCAAGCCTTGGCGTCTCGACCATGAGGGTCGCGCCCTGGCCACGTAGGATCACCTGCCCACGCCCGTCCGCGCAGCTCAGGTCGAGGTGACCACGGCCGCGCTTGCCGGTCTTGAGCCAGTACTCGCCCCCCCCGTGGAACTGGACGACGGCCGTCTCGCCACTCGCGTTAGCGAAATGGATGGCCGCGTCGATCGCGGCCTGAATCCCCGGCGTGTCGTCGTCAGTCGCCAGCCCCGATGTCGCTCCCATCGCGTCCACGGAGTAGACGGCGACGGCTGGCTCCTCGAATAATGGCTCGGCGGCCTGGGGAGCGCTTAGCGCCCCCAGGACGGGTACGAGGCCAAGAACGACAAGGGCCATGACAGATCAGCGGCGGCTCCGACGGGAATAGCCGCCGCCACCGCGGCGCGCGTACCCTCGGCGAGGCCCGCCGCCGCGGCGCGATCCACCACGACGTGAGCCGCCCTCACCACCACCACCCGGTCCGCGGTCCCGACGGATGAACGTTTGGGGATCGCGAGGGTCGCGGCGCGCCGTGAGCTCCTCAAAGCGAGCCGCCACCGACCCATCGACGTCAAAGGTGCTGGCGTTCGGATGGATGGCAATGGCCCCGATCATGTGACCATCTACCTCGCCTCGACGACACAAGGAGGCAAGGAGCCGTCCCGGTGTAGCGCCCTGGTTGAGGCCGTAGTTGATGAAGAACCGGACGTTGCCCATCTCGCTGGCACGCACTCGGCCGTCTTGATCGCCGCGGCCACCTTGGGCACCATGGGCACCTTCCGACTGGACCTGTTGGGCCCGGCTCACCGGGGCCAAGCGAGCGAGCAGCGCGGCGATGACATCCAACGGATCACGGGACTCGACGAGGTCCGCCGCCGTCGCGCGGTGCTTCTTGGACACGCCCTTCTCCAAGATCGCATCGACCTTGGTGAAGGTCTCTTGCTTGGCGCGCTCGTCGACCATCCGCTGGACCTCTTGGGCACCAGGCACATCGCGCCACTGGATGTCCACCGCGGCGTAGCTCAGAAGGCGCTCCACCTTGCGGCGACCGCGGGGAGGAGCAAAGAGCACGCAGGTGCCCTTCTGCCCCGCACGGCCCGTACGGCCGCTGCGGTGCGTGTAGATCTCGGCATCGATCGGGGGCGCCGTTTGAACCACGAGTTGAACGTCAGGTACGTCAAGGCCCCGGGCGGCCACGTCGGTGGCCACAAGGATCGTGGCTCGGCCGTCACGGAAAGCGGCGAGCGTGCGCTCCCGCTGACTTTGTGCAAGGTCGCCACTGATCGGCAGCGCGGCAAAACCGTCACCCTCGAGACGCATCGCGAGCTCCATGGTGTCAGCGCGTCGCTCGACGAACACCAGAGTCTTGACGCCCCCGCTCAAGAGCAGGATGTTCACCAGCGCGGCGTACCGATCGCCGCCGTTTACGAGGTGCCCGACGTGGTCGATGTCGACGTTCGCCTCACCGAGCGCGGTTCCCTCGATCACCAGCGGTTCGTTTTGGTACTGACGCGCGAGGCGGCCGATACCATCCGGGAACGTGGCGGAAACCAGGTGGGTTCGACGGTTCTCTGCCGTTGCGTCAAGGATGGCCTCCAGGTCTTCCTTGAAGCCCATGTCCAGCATCTGATCGGCCTCATCGAGGACGATCTCCCTAGCGCCGCTGAGATCAAGGACGCCGGAGCGGACGTGGTCCAGGAGACGACCCGGGGTGCCCACGAGCACGCGTGGATTCCGGTTGAGGATCTGGCGGTCCTTAAAGATCGGCGTTCCTCCCGTCACGGAGGTGACGTGGGTGCCGTGCAGCTCCGAGAAGAGCCAGCCCAGCTCCTCCGAAACCTGATTCGCCAGCTCGCGGGTCGGCACGATCACGAGAGCCTCGGGTCCCTGGGACTCGCGCTCGTCGAAAAGCGCGCCGGTCGCCAGGACAATACCCAACGCGACAGTCTTACCGGATCCTGTCTGTGAGGAGATCTGAAGGTCACGCCCGGTGGCGTCGGCCGCAGCCACGGCTTCCTGAACCGATGTCAGCGACTCGAACCCGCGCCTCTCCAGGGAGATCCGAAGCTCGTTCGGCACGCCCTGGAAGGGATCGCTTGAAGAAGATTCTGAAGGCGACTCGATAGCCTCCTCCGGGGCAACTTCCCCTGGCTCACCATCAACTGGCCGTTGGTCGAACTGTCCGTTCGCCTCCGTATCGTGGATGGAGGCCAGCTCCTGGTCCGTCAGTTCGTTCCTGTTCGATTGGCCACGCCTTGGGTCCTGAGACTCGCCCACCGATCCACTATCACTCGCGTACATGTTGGTCATCTGATTTTCCCTGTGCGCCTTGGCTCAAGCCGTTTGGGGGCTCTTTGCCGATGGAGGCGCGGTAACGAGGGCGCGCTAGAACGCACCCGAATTCACGGTTTCACTGGTTGTTAGCGGCGCCGACGACGGCTTCCGCCGCGTGCCGACGCACTGCTGTCCACGCCTGACCCAAAGGGTGACGCTGGACGTTCGTTCTTCTTGGGTGCGGCTGCTTTTGGTGCGGCCGCTGGTCTCGCTGGGCGCGAAGTCGATCCAGGCCCTTTCGGCCCGGAGGTAATCGAACTGCCTGAGCTAGCTCGTCCCCTGCCTCCGCCGCGACGGGGCCCTCCGCCTCCGCGCGCGTTGCCTCCACGGCGGCCACGGCCCCGGGGGCCTCCACCACCGCCGCCGCGCCGTCCGCGCTCGCGGTCGAGACTGGCTGCGTCGGCCTCCTCGAGCTCAAGTCCATCCAACCGGATGCGGTCGATCTTCGACCCGAGGCGACGCTCAATATCGCGCACCTGTTTGCCGTCGTCAGCCGTCACGAAGGTGAACGCTGAGCCCGTCTGCTCCGAGCGTCCGGTACGACCGATTCGGTGCGTATACGCATCTGGCGTCATCGGCACGTCGTAGTTGATCACGTGACTTACGCCCGCGATGTCGAGACCGCGCGCGGCGATGTCCGTCGCCACCATGACGTTGTAGGTACCGTCCTTGAACCCTTTGAGCGCGCGCTCCCGCTGGGGCTGAGACATGTTGCCCTGCAGGGCCACGGCGGCGTGGCCACGGGCGTCGAGCTTCTTCGCGAGACGCTTTGCCCGGTGCTTCGTCCGGGTGAACACGATGGCGGAGTGAAAGTCCTCTCCGGAGAAGAGCTCTTCCAAAACCCCTGGCTTGTCGGTCTCCACGAGGGGCACCAGCTGGTGCTGGATGGTCTCCGCGGGGCGCGTGTTGGCCAACTCGACCACCGCGGGCTTGTGGAGCACCTCGTCCGCGAGGCGCCGGATCTCCTTGGCCATCGTGGCCGAGAACATCAGGTTCTGGCGACGTGCGGGGAGCGCCTTGAGGATGCGCCGCACGTCCGGGAGGAAGCCCATGTCAAACATGTGGTCAGCCTCGTCGAGGACGAGCACCTCCACCTCGTCGAGCCTCAGCACCCGCTGGCTCAGGAGGTCCAGCAGACGACCCGGACAGGCCACTACAATGTCTGGCTTCGCGCGAAGAGCCCTGATCTGACGGTTGATTGGAACACCGCCGAAGATCGCCGTGGACGAGAGCGGGGTGAACTGGGCCAGCCGCTCGAACTCATCGTGCACCTGCATGCTCAGCTCGCGGGTTGGCGTCACCACCAGCACGCGCAGCCCAGGACGTCGATCCAAGAGCAGGCGGTTGAGGATGGGCAGCACAAAGGCCGCGGTCTTGCCGGTGCCGGTTTGGGCGAGGCCCAGGACGTCCCGGCCCTTGAGGGCGGGCGGTACACCTTTGACCTGAATCGGGCGGGGCTCGGTGAAGCCCATCTCGTCGAGGGCTTGGATCAGCTCGTGACGAAGGGAAAACGAGTCGAAGCCGGACGGGCTACGCTTGGAATTCGGTCCCTTGGGGGCCTCGTTCCTACGCTCTGCGCGTCCAGAGTTCGGCTCCTGGGCGGACCTTGAAGTCCGTCGTGGCGCTCTCTGGCTCATATTGTCGGGGGGCACGGTCCTCGCACGCTCGGCATCTTTTCAGCCAAGGCGAGGTATCGCCACCCATACAACAGCCACGGGAACGATCGGTATCTTTTGGTTCGGCGCGGCTCCTCGCCAGGGTGTACCTGGGAAGCCCTGCTGTGCGCCGGCGAGGCCGAATCTGGCCTGTTACGCGAGGAGCCTAGACCAACAGCGGAGCCGTCGTGCGGATTCTTTCGGTAAAGTTGTCGCCACTTGGGCCCGCTTGAGCCCATTTGAGAGCCGTCAGCGCTCAGCCTTCAGGTCATTCAGCCGGAGGATGGCGTAGGGGGCCTTCGACTCGTCCTCGCCACCGTTCAAATCCGGGTGACGATGGAGCTGGTTCACCGTCACGATCAGCGATCCGCTTCCGTCGAAAGCGAGGCCATCGGGCCACGGAAAGATCGCGGGGTCTGAGAGAGCCACCTCATAGCCTTCGGGGGTGGCGATGCCGATCCCGCTCTGCTCCAGGTCCGTCACGAAGACTCGACCCTGACCATCCACGCGGAACCCATCGGACGGCGCCTTGTCCGCATAGGGCTCAATGGTGTCCCGCAACTCGTCGGGGGTCAGCTCTTGATTCGCCAGCGCGGCCGTGGGGATCCGGTAGATGCGCTCGCCGCTGACCGCCCCGTAGTAGATCCACTCCTGGGCGGGGTCTACCGAGATTGGGTTCAGCGCCATGCGATGGGGTCGAACGTCGCCGCCGTCCGTGAGCACCTCCAACCGTGTGTCGCCGATGTTGATCTCACCCACCGTCGGCATGAAACTCGGATCGCCCTCCAGAACGCGCCACGCGAGCCCTGTTTCAATATCGATCACGAGGAACGCTGGCTCCGGAGTAGCGAAGGGCCCGGGAAGGGTCATGTCCGCGATGACGACAACGCCGTAGCGCTCGACGATGGCCATGTCCTGGAGAAACGAGGACGGGACGCGGACCGTCTCCGGGATCTGAATCTGATGGGCGAGGGAGTCATTCCGTGCGTCCCAGGCAACGAGCTTCGGGCTGATGCCTCCACCCCCCATGTCGAGGATCCAAACAAGGCCGTTCGACCTGGCCTCAAGACCGATCACAGCGCCGAGCCGATCCCGGGACCAGCTCGTCGTCGGGAAGGGAATCACCTCCCCTTCTTTCGTCAGCTCAACCACCTTGAACTCGGGGTTGTCGAGGGGGTGCTGGCTGAAGAGGAGCCGGCCATCCACCGTCACGGCTGGGTTTCCTGGACGCGTCTTCAGCTCGGCCAGGACCTCAATGGACTGGGGCGGCCCGGCGCAGGCCCCCACGAGGGACAGCACCGTGACCAGTGACAAGGGACCAACGCAGCGCCACAGTGAATTCGGGTTCAACATAGACCCACAAGATCCCCCGCCACGCGCCGGGCCGCAAGACAACATGGACTTGTCTTGGAGGATTCGACGGATTCGGCCACCATATCCGGCCTGACCTCTGATCCGACCCACCCACCATGTTCCACGAAACCATCACCGCCAAGGGCCACCTCATCGACACCCAGATTCTCGACCGCGTCTTCGACGTGATTGCAGAACGGGGCGCCACCCATGAGGTCCTGCAGTTTGACATCGGCAAGCGCAGCGAAGACGAGTCCTTTGTGCGCATGAAGGTGACGGCGCCCGATGAGGAAACCCTGGAGCGCGTCATCGACGGCATCGTTCCGTACGGGTGCGAGGTCGAGGCTGGACGCGACGCACGCTGGGAACTCGTGCCAAAAGACGCCTGCGTCCCCGAGGACTTCTACTCCACCACGAACCATCAGACCCAGGTGCGCATCGACGGACACTGGGTTGACGTGGAGAAGCAAAGGATGGACGCCGTGGTGGTCCTGGACGGCGAGACACCGGTCTGTGTGAAGCTGCGCGACGTCAAGAAGGGGGCCAAGGTCGCATGCGGCGCGAGCGGCGTGCGCGTCATGGTCGACCAGCCCGGGCGCAAGAAGCAGACCTTCGCCTTCATGAACAACGACATCAGCTCGGAGCGTCGCGTAGAGACCAGCATCCAGCGCGTCATCAAGCTGATCCGCGAGGTTCGCGAGAAGGGCGAGCGCGTCGTCGTGGTCGCGGGACCTGTCGTCGTGCACACCGGCGGCATCGAGCCCTTCAGCCGCCTGGTCGAGGGTGGCTGGATTGACGTGCTTCTCTCGGGCAACGCCATCGCCGTCCACGACATCGAAAACTGCTTCTTTGGCACCTCCCTTGGCGTCAGCCTCAAGAAGGGCTTCCCCGTCGAAGAGGGCCACAAGAATCACATGCGGGCCATCAACCGCATCAACCACGCGGGTTCCATCGCGAAGGCCGTCGAGCAAGGGGTGCTGACCAGTGGCCTGATGTACACCCTGGTGAAGAACGAGGTCGGCTTTGTCCTCGCGGGCTCCATCCGTGACGATGGACCTCTGCCCGACACCGAGATGGACCTGGTCAAAGCCCAGGAACAATACGGTCAGGAGCTCGAAGGCGCGGGGCTCGTCCTCATGCTCAGCACGATGCTGCACTCCATCGGGGTCGGCAACATGCTCCCCTCTTGGGTGAACGTGGTCTGCGTCGACATCAACCCGGCGGTGGTCACCAAGCTCAGCGACCGCGGCTCGTCCCAGACAGTGGGTATCGTCACCGACGTGGGGCTCTTCCTCCAGCGTCTAGCAGACGAGCTCTGCTAGGCCGCCCGTGAAGCGGCGCGCCGCCTACCGCGGCCCGCTCGCTGCGTCTCGCTGACTGTTCAGCCGTGCCTGCTCCGCTGCCATGTCATCGCTGTGACCTGGAAGCTGATTGGTCACCCCTGAAGCCGGCACTCGGTCGAGCAGCGGGCTCTGTAGCGTCGTCACCGCATCGTCGATGGGTTCGCTCACCGTGCGCTTCATCGTGCCCAGGTCGATCTCGATCCGCTTCCCCGGGCAGTTCATGGACATCACGTTCTGACGACGAACACGGAGGAACACCTCGCCTTCCGGGGGCGAGACGCAGTTCTCGATGATGACGCGACCGCTCGGTCGTCCCTCGATGTCGTCGATGTCGACAAAGGCCCCTCGGCCGTTGCGGGAGATGAAGCACGAGTCCTCGATGAGAATCGTCTCGGCCCCGCGGATCGCCACGATTGGGTTGCTGTTCTGGGTGTGGTCGAAGAGACAGTTGTCGATGACCACGTACTCGTTGGCATAGGTCGTCTGCTTGCCCTGCGCCTCGTCCTTGGAGTGCTGGAATTGATGCACGACCATCCCGCCCGGTGCTCGCGTGGCCTGGACATGGGTCGGGTCGACGCGCTGTTGCCCCCCAGGTGTCCGCACAAAGTCCCACGCGTGCACCGAGGTGCAGTTGCGCAGGATCAAGGTCGAGGGCTGCTCGTGGGTCCCGTAGTCAAAAAACGTCCAGGTGAAGCCGGACTTGCTCGCGTGCTCTCCGCAGTCAACCGCGTGGTTGTCCTCGACGATCAGAATGGGCTTGCCGCTGAAGGGCAGGTTGTCTGCCTTGTATTGCTCGTAGGCCTTGTCGCGATAGGCGATCTGAATGGCCTGGCCGCCCAGGTGGTGGTAGGTGTTCCCGCGATAGAGCCCATGGCCGGAGAGGTTGTCGTAGATTCCATGCTCGAGCTTGATGTGCTCAAAGTCGCAGTCCACAACGGTCGAGTCGCCGAGGTTGTAGCGTCGCAGGCCCCACTTCATGCCCCCGTGCTCCGGGGTGTCCTTGTCAGGCCCGATGAGCAGCCGAGCCAGATCGACGTGGCCCGTCTTCTGGAGCGTCAGAGCCTCCGGCCCCTGGAACGAGGCGCCGCCCCGCGCAATGTTGACGCCCCACTGCCACTTGGCGCGAATCTCTAGATCCGCCATGTCGGGCGCCGCTCCCGGAGGGAAGGTCATGGTCTCGCGGCGCAGTGTCTTTGGCGGGCCCGCGTCGTGCTGAGCGCGCTTCACACCGAAGTAGATGGCCTTGTTCTCCTCGGCGGTTCGCTTGGCCGCGGCGTGCTTGTCGCGCTCGACGGGCATCGCGGGCACCGGGGCGTCACTGTCCGCCTTCCCAGCGGCCTGCCTCCCCCCGACGCGCGGAACCCGATCACCGCTGCGCGTGGCGGGCTGCTTCTGACCGGCACGGGGGGCTTTTGGCGCTGGAGCCCTCTGCACGACCCCCTCCCCATCGAGCTTCTTCTGACTCTCGCGCTCTTCCGCTGCGCGAAGAATGGACCCCGGGACCTTACCCAGCCCTGTTTCGCTCTTCGTCGCAACAGGCTTGCGAAGATCGGCGCGCTTGCGGGCGGACTTGGCTCGGCGACCAGCCTCGATCGCCTTGCCCCTCGCCTCACGCGCCGCCAGGGTCGCCTCTTTCGCAACCGCCTCCATACGAGTGGCTACCGCCTCGAGGTCGCGGGCCGTCGCTTCGGCCTCCTGCGCCGCTCGCTCTTCCGCCTCCGCTGCGGAAGCAGGCGTCGTCGGCCTCGGCTGCTGAGGGGGAATCGCCGAAAAGCCAACGGGTGAAAGGAAGAGGGTTAGGGCCGCTGCGAGACGACCCAGCTTCATTTTGGTGCGCATAGCCCGATGGTACGGGATTCCGGGGCAGCGACGAACTTCTAGGACCACGCAAACGCGGCTCGAACGTCGGACTGAGATCGGAAACGGCACACTGGTCCCCATGATTCTGTCCACCGCTCTCGTTGCACTTGCAACGGCCATCACAGCGCCCAATCCCCTTGCCATTGCCCCCAAGGCCGCTGCCCAGGACAGCCGTCCGTTGACGCTGGCGACCCATTGGCCCCCCACCCTCGATCAGTACTTGCCGGAGGGGCAGGCGTACGATCCTGAATTCCCGAAGCCCGGTGACGTGCTGGGTTGGTCGGTCGGAACCTGGCACGTGCGGCACGACCAGCTCGTGGATTGGTTTCAAACCTGCGCAGCTGCTTCACCGCGGGTGACGGTCAATCGGTACGGGCGCACCCACGAGGCGCGCCCGCTGCTCCTCGCTGCGATCACCTCGCCGGCCAACCACGCCCGCCTAGAAGAGATTCGCGAGGCGCACATCGAGGCGGTGAAGTCGGGGAGCGAGACCCACGATGGTCCCTCCATTGTCTGGATGGGCTACGGAGTCCACGGGAACGAGTCGAGTGCTAGCAACGCATCGATACTGCTGGCCTATCACCTCAGCGCCGCCACCGGCCCCGAGATCGAGGCGTTCCTCGAGAACACCGTCGTCCTCATCGATCCCTGCGTCAATCCCGACGGCGGGGCGCGTTTCGCCCACTGGGCGAACATGCACCGCGGACGCAACCTGACCGGCGAACCGTCCCATCGGGACCACGGGGAAGCATGGCCCGGTGGTCGCACCAACCACTACTGGTTCGACCTCAACCGGGACTGGCTGCTCCTCACTCACCCAGAGTCGAAGGGTCGCGTCCGCGAGTTCCATCGCTGGATGCCGACGGTCCTGACCGACTACCACGAGATGGGAAGCGGCTCGAGCTACTTTTTCCAGCCGGGTATCCCAAGCCGTCGCAACCCGCTCACCCCCGAGAGCAACCACGCGCTCACGGCCGAGATCTCCACCTTCCACGCGAAGGCCCTGGACCAGATGGGCTCCGAGTACTTCACCGAAGAGCGCTTCGACGACTTCTACTACGGCAAGGGCTCAACGTACCCCGACATCCACGGATCGATCGGCATCCTATTCGAGCAGGCAAGCTCACGGGGCCATCTCGTCAAGACGGATCGCGGCGAGCTGTCGTTCCCGTTCACCATTCGAAACCAGTTCACCACGTCGCTGACGACGTTGGAGGCGGTCGCCAGCATGGGCGATCGACTGGCCGCCCACCAGCGCGAGTTTTACGCCAATGCCCTAGAAGAGGCGAGGTCTGGCGACACGGGCGGCTGGCTCTTCGGCGACGAGAAGGACCCCCAACGCGCGTTGGAAATGGCCCAGCGACTGGCCCGGCACAACATCGTGGTCTTCGCGCTCAAGGGCAGCTTCGAGCTAGCGAGCGGCGCGACCTTTGCCGGCGGCGTCACCTTCCAAGTGCCCGCCGACCAGCCCCAGTTCCGACTGATCCGCGCCCTGTTCGAAACCCGCACGTCCTGGGACGACAACACGTTCTACGACGTCTCGTCGTGGGCGTTCCCGCTCAGCTTCGACGCTCCGTTGACGGCGGTCACACGAGCCGACTGGGCGTCCGTTCCGCCGGGGGTCGAGCTAAGCGACCTGGACCTTGCGAGCACCGCGCCACTCCCCACCGACCGAACCGTCGCCTACGCGTTCGACTCCTACGGGATGCACTCCATGAAGGCCGTCACCTTCCTCCAGGAGGCCGGGCTCGACGTGCGCGTGGCGACCAAGCCGTTCGTCGCCGCGGTCGACGATGAGTCCAAGGACTTTGACGCGGGGGCCATCCTCGTCTCCGCACGTTCACAGGATGTCCCGGAGATCGAACTCCAACAGCACATGCTGGCGATTCGCAGCGCTGGCTGGGCCGAGCCGTGGCCGTTGAGTTCCGGGCTCACCGGAGCAGGCCCCGACCTCGGCAGCGGCAGCTTCGTGCTGATCCCCAAGCCCAAGCTCGCGCTTCTCGTCGGCGAGCGGGTCTCGGCCTACGAGGCCGGCGAGATCTGGCACGACCTCGACACCCGCGTCGGACTGCCGGTCACCATCCTCGAGCGCGCCCGGGGGATTTCCCCACGGGACCTTGAGCCCTTCACGCACCTCGTGCTCGTCAACGGGGCAACGTCGCGCTGGGACGACGGCGATCGCGAGGCGGTCAAGTCCTGGGTCAGCGCCGGAGGTGTTCTGATCTCAACGAAAGGGTCCGCCGCGTGGGCCGCCGAGCACATGCTGAGCAAGGCGCCCGAGAGCAAGGGCAAGCACCGCCACGACGAGGAGCCACCTTCTAGTGGCCCCGAAGAAGAGGGCGAATCCGACGACTCCACCGCCGAGAAGGAGGAGCCTGGTCCGCCTAGCTACGGCGACTACGAAGCGCTTCGCGCCGAGCAGCGCGTTGCGGGAACGATCTTCTCTGCAGCACTCGACCGCTCCCATCCGCTTGGGTATGGGTTCAGCCGTGAACTCGTCCCCGTCTTCCGAAACTTCGAAACCGTGTTGCCAGAGGGGTCCGACCCGTTCGCGACCCCGCTGCGCTACACCGCTGAACCGCTCCTTTCGGGGTTCGCCAGCGAGGCCAACATCGCGCGCTTTGCCGGCTCGCCCGCGATCCGCGCTGAGCGAGTGGGGTCAGGGGTGGTCATCGCGATGATCGACAACCCCGTCTTCCGCGGTGCCTGGTACGGGACGCGCCGCTTCCTCTTGAACAGCGTGTTCTTCGCGAAGGCGATCCAGCGGACCGGTCCGATCGACCAGCGAACCGAGGACGAAGAAGCCGCCTACGACCACGGGCACGCCCACAACAGGTAGGGCGCTACTTCATCGAGCGGATCCACTCGGTCAGCAGCGTGACGGCGCGATCGTCGACCACGTTGCTGCCGATGTTCGGCATCCGCCCGGTTCCGAGGGTGCGGACGCGCTCTAGCAGCACGGAGCGCTCTGGATGGCCCGGTGCCAGCACCCTCGCATCCTCCAGGCCCAGGTCCCCCTGGGTGGGAGTTTCCCCCACCAGCTGGGTGGCCGCCAGCTCCGTTCCATAGCGCAGATCGATGCTCGCGTTCCCCGGTCCATCCGGGCGATGGCACATGGCACAGTTGACGTCGAGGTACGTGCGCGCACGATCCTCCAGCGACCCCTCCTGGCCAAAGGGATCATGGAACGCATCCAGGCTCCCAAGATCGGTGCCCTCGGGTAGCGCCACGATACCGGCCTCGACCCACTTCTCGATCTGGTCTGCACCGTGCAGCTGCGCCGTGCTGAGACCTAGCACGAAGCCAGCCTCCGCCACGTGACAGCTCGCGCACTCCGACGACGACGGCGCGTGCCACGTCGTGACGCCCCGTGCGCTGTACTGTTCAAACTGCTTGCCCGCAGGCAGCAGCTCGGCCTCGGTGCCACGGCGATTCCAGACGTACGTACCGGCCTCCCAGCCATCCTCGGTGCGCTCGATCACCCGCGTCTCCACGGGTGAAGGGTTCTTCCGGCGCCCGGAGGGGGCGGCATCAAAGGTCTTTACGATGCGGGCGCCCACCGGAACCTCCCAGGTCCCGTGCGCCCGGAACCCGAGTTGAGTCCCCGCGGGTAGCTCCACGTAGCGCGCCTTCAGCGCGTCGTCGGACCAAAAGGGCGCGTTCACCTCGTAGGGCACCAGGTGCTCCCCAAGCTCGCGCCTACGCATGTCCCCATAGAGCCCCGTCTCGGAGAGGAGCCGCGGCCAGTCCGCCAAATGAGCCTCAGGTTCATCACTGGCCACGACCCGATAGATCCCCCCGTCGAAGCTCAGCGCGAAGAGTTCGCCGTCGTCGTCTTCTCCGAAGGACGAGATGCTACGCCCGGTCCGACGAACAAGCTGGGTCTCGTAGCCGGAGGCTACGTCACCGCGAGTCGCCCAGAGATTGCCCGACACGTAATCGGCGAAGAGATAGAGGCCCACAAGGGGCGCCTGAGCGGCTCCCCGGTACACGTACCCGCCCGTGATCGACAGTCCCTCGGAGTGGGGATAGGTCGCGATCGGAGCGATGTGCTCGCCGACGATCAAATCTGTCTTCTTCGCGAAGAGCTCGTCCGCCTCGAAGCGATTCCAGCCGTAGTTCCCGCCGCGGACGATGATATCGACCTCTTCGATTTCGTTCTGACCGACCTCGCCGGCGAACAGCTCGCCGGTGGCGCGGTCGAAAGAGAAGCGCCACACGTTCCGCAAGCCGATAGCCCAAAGCTCCGGTCGGGCTCCGTCAACATCCACGAAGGGGTTGTCGCGTGGAACCGAGTAGCGGAGCCCGTCATCCTTAGCGTCGACGTCGATACGGATGATGCCGCCCAGCATGGAGGTCAGCTTCTGGCCGTTTCCCTCCGGATCATTCGCCGCCCCCCCATCCCCAAAGGACGCATACAGCATCCCATCAGGTCCGAAGGCGATCATGCCGCCGTTGTGGTTGCGGTAGGGTTGACGCTGCAGCAGCAGGACTTCTTCGGACGACGGATCAGCCACGTCACTGCTGGCCTGGCTGACCTTGAAACGCGAGATCGCGTTCCGAGCCACGCCCTTGTCGTCGGCATCACGGGCGGACGAGAAGTGCACGAAGAACTCTCCGTTCTGCGCGAACTCAGGATGAAACGCGAGTCCCAGTAGCCCTTCCTCGTTCCCTCGGCGACTCACGTGCTCCGAGATGTCGAGGAACACGCTCGACGCGGACGCTTCCTCGTCCGCTTCGAACACGCGGATCACACCCGCCTGCTCCACGACGAACATCCGCCCTGATCCATCGCCGGCGCCGGTCAGGAAGATCGGCCGCTCGAAGCGAAGCTGTCCGAAGGCTCGCTCCAACCCTACGCCCGGAAACGAAGAAGGCGCCTCGGCGGTCTGTGCCGCCGCGGCGCCTGTGTGTGACAGGGAAATGGCGAGGCCGAGGAGAATGAGATGTCGCATGGGCGCCATCATAGCCCTCAGCCCGTAGCGCAGCCCCTACTTGATGAGACCCTTCTGCTTGTACTTGGTCCGGTACTTCTTCGCGAGCGCGGTCTGCTTGTCCGTCAGTGTGACATCGCGCCCCTGCACGAACGCGCGCTCGATGACGGTGGTCAACTCCATGGGATCACCGTCCGTCACAATGAGCGTGGCGTCCTTGCCTTCGTCCAGTGATCCGACGCGGTCGTCGATCCCAAGGAACTCGGCGGCGGAGAGGGTGATCGACCTCAACGCAGCCTCGGGACTCAGTCCGTACGGCACGGCCGCGGCTGCCTCGTAGGGCAGATTCCGAAGGTTCGAGCTGTCACGATCCGAGTTGGCCATGCACCAGCGCACACCTGCGCTCTCGAGCTGGCCGGGTAGCTCGAACGTGCTCGCATAAGAGAGATCGCGGCGCCTCGGCATACGGAACGTGCCGGACACTGCCACCATGACGTCGTGCCGCTTCAAGAGATCCACGTAGGCCATAGCATCACCGCCGCCCACGATCACCGGCTTCAGCTCGCGCTTCTTCGCCCACGAAAGAGCGGACTCCGCCTGCTCGCGAGTAGAAAGCGAAATGTAGACGGGCTTCTCACCGCGCAGCACCGGCCCCATCGCCTCGAAGCGATTGTCCGTCTTGAGACGGGGGTCCGCGTCCTTCGCAGCCAGGTAGGCCTCGGCGGCGGCAAACAGCTCCTCGATCTTCTCGACCTCCGCCTGGGGATCAGCGTTCCCGCCGCGGAAGCGCCTGAAGCGCCGCGGAGCCGTGCCCATGAAGGGCCAGGACACGCTGAGGCCAGCATCGCGCTCCAGTGCCATATCCTCCCAGGTCCAGCCGTCCATCTGCATGGCCGACACCCGTCCTGGAACTCGGCCCCCTTGGGGGAAGACGCCCGCGACCAGCACGCCGTTACGGCGCGCGACTGGAATGTGCCAGGAGTCAGGATTCACCGCCACCGCGGCGTAGACCTCGGGGTTCAGTGAACCCGCCTCCGACGTATCGATGGTCATGTCGACCGCACCGATCTCCGTCAGTCCCACGGTACTCGACGCGGCCACGAAGCCAGGGAACACATGTTTGCCTGAGCCATCGATGACCTCCGCACCGTCCGCGGTGAGACCCGAACCGATACCTGTGATCTTGCCGTCTTCGAATAGCAGGTCGCCCTTCTCGATGACGTCGCCACTCACCGTATGGATCGTGGCACCCTGGATCAGGATCGGGGCGGTCTGAGGCGCCGCTTTCGGAATAAGGTCCTGGGCGTTGGCACCGGAAACCAGCGAGGCCAGACCGAGGACAGCACTGAAGAGTGAACGTTGCATGGCTTGCATTGGAATTGAACTCATCACTAGCGGTTCCTCTTGGCGCGCGCGGCGGCCTCTTCAAACAGAATGTCAAAGCAGCCGCATACGCCGGGCCGCGCCAGGGAGGGGTCCACACCGGAGCGCCAAAGCGCCTCCATCTGGTCCCGTAGTGCATCGAGCTCCATGCTCGAGATGTCTTCCGTACCGGGGCCGCCAGGGCCGCCACCACGCTTCTTGTCCTTCGAACCACCGCCTTCGGCCAGGATCTTCTGGATGATGCGCTGTCGCTCGACCTCGCCCTCGGCGCGCAGCCGCGCATCCTCAGCCGCGCTAAAGAGCTCCGCACCATCGACCCAAGTGGAGACGCAGCGCGACGCATAGCTGAGCGGGTTCCCCGACCAGATGGCGAGGTCGGCGTCCTTGCCGGCCTCGAGCGAGCCCGTGCGGTCGCCGAGTCCCAGCTGGATGGCGGGGTTCAGGGTGACCAGCTTGAGCGCCTCCTCCGGACTCATGCCCCCATACTTCATGGCCTTCGCCGCCTCGGTGTTCAGACGTCGAGCGTGCTCGTCGCTGTCCGAGTTGATGGAAACGTTGACCCCGACCTCGGCCATGATGGCTGCGTTGTGGGGGATCGCGTCGATCACCTCGAACTTGTAGGCCCACCAGTCGGAGAACGTCGACGCGCCCACGGCCGACTCAGCGATGGCGTCGGCCACCTTGTAGCCTTCCAGCACGTGCTGGAACGTGCCGATCTTGAAGCCGAACTCCTGGGCGAGGCGGCCGAGCATCAGGATTTCGTCCTGGCGGTAGCTGTGGCTGTGGATCCAGCGCTCCCCCGCGACGATCTCGCCGAGGGCCGCCAGCTCTAGGTTCTCCTTCGGTGGCATCACGGCGCGGCGCTCGTACTCAGAGAGCGCGTCGTACCGGTCCCACTCCTCGCGGTACTCCTTACCGGCCATCAGCCGGTCGCGGATCAGCGCCTCAACGCCCATCCGCGTCGTCGGATATTCGCCCGGTCGATCGGAGCCCGCCGCCACCCTCTTGGGGTTCTCGCCGAGGGCGAACTTGATGCCCGGCATCGCGCCCTCCGCGAGCATTTCATCCGGATAGAGCACGCCCCAGCGGAGCTTGACCACCGAGTTCTGCCCGCCGATGGCGTTGGCGGACCCGTGGAGCTGATTGGCCGCGGTCAGGCCGCCAGCGAGCTGACGGTAGAAGTTCATGTCGTCAGGGTCGATCACGTCCTCGACGCGCACCTCCGACGTGACGCGGCGACCGACCTCGTTCACGCCACCGCTGATGCCCGTGTGGCTATGGCAGTCGATGAGCCCCGGCGTAATGTGCATCCCGGTCGCGTCGACCTCTTCGAGGCCCTCGATCTGGGGAGCGAACTCCTCGGGCCCGACGTAGCGAATCAAGCCGTCTTCGATCACCACCACGGCGCCTTCGACAATGCCTGCCTCGGCGGAGGTCCAAACCGTCGCGCCCCGGAAGATCGCGTTGCGAACTTCGGCGGCATCGAGCCGGCCATAGGCCCCGAACGGAACCGGCAATGGCCGGAGCTCCGGCGGGCCCTCGGGCGTCGCGTCCGCCTCAGCGTCAGCGTCCCCCCCAGCGTCGACCTCAGCGTCGACCGCAGCCTCGTCTCCGGAGGCCTCCTCTGCTCCCGAGGCCGACTCTTCGTTCGCTGCTTCATCAGAAGACGCGGAGTCGCCGGTCGACTCTTCGAGAGCCTCGGGCGCATCCGCCGCGCCGGCGTCCTCGTCTCCCTCTAGTGCCGCGTCGTCTCCGGCGGCGGCTTCAGCAGCCGGCGCCGCCGCTGCGGGATCTTCTTTGGTCTCCTTGCCGCGGCCCTTCTTGTCGTCTCCTTCCTTGGACTCAGGGCCTTCCGTCGGCTCAGGGGCATCGCCGGTTCGCACCGCGGTCCAGAACTGTGAGCTGCCATCCGGTGCCGCCAGCGTGCCGTGAATGGACTCCCCTTCGAAGAGGCCCGAGCCGACGAAGAAGCCTTCGGCATCGTCTTCAAGGTCCGCCGCGGCGATGTGGAAGTGCACGTGGTACGGGCCGTACTTCACCTTCTTGGCCTTGATCGTCTTGTCGCCGACCGTGAACTCAAGGGTCTTGCGGTCGCGAACGACCACCTCACCCGTCACGTCGGTCGCTCCCGCGAGCGTCGGGATGGCGAAGTCGAAGGCGCCGTCGAGGCTCGGAAGAGACGCCTTGTTGATGCCGAACCGCTTGCCCCCGACCCAGACATCGCGGACCTTCCCATCCTTGGCGAAGGGCTCGCCCTCACGCACGACAATATGAGCCAGCATGCCCGGAGCGAGGCGCCCAAGACGGTCGTCGAGGCCGAGCAGCATGGCGGGGGTCGTCGTCAGCGCCCGCAGCGCCTCCTCGCCCTCGAGACCGCGCTCAATGGCTTTGCGCAGCGCCCCTGGGAAGTCAGATCGCTTCTCCAGGCCCTGGGTCGAAAGAGCGATGGTGACGCCCGCTTCCACCAGACGGCGCGGGTTGGACGGAGCCTCTTCCCAGCCCCAAAGAGCCCGCAGGCTCTGACCAGCGGCCTTCTCGGCGGTGGAGACATCGGGTGCCTCGGGGAACGAAACGGGGATCACCATGGGCATCCCGAGACCCGCGATGGCATCGAGTCGGCGGAACTCAGTGCCGGTTCCCATCACGAGCATCGAGCGTCCAAGCTCGGAAGCGAGCTTCGCCGCGCGAAGCGTTTGGAGCTCGTTTCGACTCACAAAGAGAATGGTCGTGTCCGCGCCGGCCTCAGCGATGGCCTGGAGGGCCTCGTTCGGCTGGGGCGGCTCATGGCCCTGGGGGTTCGCCTCGTCGATGGCCAGGCACTCTTCGTAGCGCTCCGCCTCCGAGAAGGCCTGGCGCAGGAGTGCGATCGCGCCCATCTCCGAAGTCGGGTAGGTCAGGATCCCGTCCGAGCCCCAGCCTGCCGTTGTGAACGACACGGCCTGGTAGACCTCGTCGACGATGACCTCGGCGCTGGCTGACTCGATCTCTGATCCGTTGGAACCGAGGGCGACCACAGCCGCAGTGCCCCGGAGGATGCCGTCCTCGGGGGCGATGGCGGCGGCGGTGAAGCCAAGGGCTCGCAGGTCCTTGGCCTTATCGTCCGCCAAGCGCTTGCCATCCAAGGCGGAGCGCTGGGGAACCACCAGGTTCGACTGCCAGTACCCGCCGAACGCGTCGGCTTCGGGCTTCGTGGCCTCGACGCCCACGTGGGACTCGATGAAGCCGGCGTGCAGGATCAGATCGCTGCAGTCCCAGACGCGGGCGCCTGCGGGGGCCTCGCCTCCCTCCTCAATGGACTGGATGACGCCGTCGCGCACGACCACGGTGGCGTTCTCGATGCGCTGGCCAGGCTCAGGGATCACCGTGCCGCCCACAAGGGCGTGCCACCGGGGATCCACTTGGCTGGGTCCGCGGAGAGGAGCATCCTGGGCAGCCGCCGAGGCGGCCACCACGAGGGCCGCAGCCCCCGTGAGGGTGAGCAGCCCGAAAGGGCTGAGTAGAGTCCGAGTCATGGGGAGCCGACGCGTACGTCGTGGGGTGTGAGAGGGATCGCAGCCGCTAGGTTCGCACCTTCGGGCCGCCGTCACCTATCCCTCGTCTCCCTCTTACGAAGACTGCACCCAAATGCTGTCTCATTGAGGTAAACGCTCTCCCAGAGCTTCGGCTAGCGCCGCTGGCGCCCTCGGCGGTCGCGGTTCCTTGCCACGGGGGTATTCGGCACCTTCTCGAAGTCGGGCGGAGCGAGGAGTCCTGGGTCGATCGCTTTCAGACGATCGAGGCCCGCCTGCAGCGCAGCCGCTGCCTCTGCCTCCCCGAGCTCTTTGAGCTTGGCCAGCACCAACCAGGCTGTGGTGACGCCCGAGCCGTTGAGGCCGTCAAGGGCATTGGACGCCGTCGGCTTCAGCTCGAACGAGGTGAGGAGCAGCTCCGCGCTCGACTTGGGATCGGCCTGCTCGAACTTCACCCTGGCCATCCCGGCCAGCGCCATGGCCCCGTAGTGGTTGGCTGAATCCGCCGTGGTCGGGTCCCGCTGGATCGAGCCGTCGAAGTGGGCCTTGGCGGCGCTATAGCACTGGAGCGCTCCCTCGGGCTGGGAGCGGCGCCTGCGAAACTCTCCGCCGACCAGCGCGGCGTAGCCAGCGAACCACGCGTCCGTCGCGGTCGCGCCGGGCTCACCGGCCGACTTGCTGTAGGTCTCCAGCATGCCGTCGACCCCTCGGGTGTAGAGCAGTCGCTCTCGATAGCGCGCATGCAAGGCCCAGCTGGCGGGGAACCGCTGAAGCCCGCGATCGAGAGCCTCGAAGGCGCGTCGCCGCGCGCCCATGCGGATGAGGAAGTCGTGGTGCTTCTGAACCTGCTCATCCGTCCCGAGAGGATGCTGACTCAAAAGATCGAACGCCGTGTTCACCTCCCCCATGGCTTCGGCGGACCAGTCGTCGCCGTCGCGGGACGCTTGCCGAATGGACTCGACGCCGGCGTCGGCGAAAAGGGACATCAGCGCCATGCCGATCCAGCCCGTCGCCGAGTCCGTTCCGGGAGCGTCGGCGTCCGCCTGCATGCCGCGGAACGACGCTTGGATAGGCTCCTTCCAAGGCTCACCCGTGTAGAAGGCTGCGATCCCGCGCACCGCCTGGGTACGCCAGGTGGGAGCGGTCGCGGCTTCGGCGGCGAGGGCCGCCTCCTTGGCCTCGAGGAACCTCAGCTCGGTGAAACGCTTGGCGCTCGCGCTCCCCGTGGCCCCACCCGCTGGCGCAGGATCCACCGCAAGGCGTAGCATCGCCTCCGCGCGGACGGTCTCTGACTCTGCCACCTCGGCGGGGGTGGGCTCCGGCTTGAGTGCGTTGGCGAGCTCCAACCGCGCCTCGATCTCGTACCGCTGGACGGCTGCGTCCTCCACGCGCGTGGCTCCGAGCTTCTTCGCGAGCTTCTGGACCTCTTCGTGCATGGGCCCGGCGTCAAGGCCGCGAAGGGTCACGCTCAAGGACTTGGCGCGGGGAAACGTCGGGGCCATGGCGTCGAGGGCGCCGAGCAGCCAGCCGCGATCCTGCTCCGGCATCGGCACCGCCAGGGCCTCGGCGATCAGATCGATCGCCGCCTCCGAGCGCTGCTCGCTGAGGATCCTGCGGGCCTGGCTGGCCAGTTCGACGTCGAGGCCAAAGAGCGCCATACGGAGGAGCTCAATAGGCGCGCCCGCCCCGAGCTTCTCGGAGATGTCCAGCAGGCGACGACGCTCCTGACGCTTGGCCATCTTGAACTGCTGCTCGATAAGGCGACGGTGCACGACGTCGCGACTCTCCACGAGCTCCTCAAGGGATCGGTCCCTCCCAG
>CALHGQ010000230.1 GCA_938030175.1 uncultured bacterium
CCCGCCCATGACCGAGAGCCGCTATCGCGCCGTCAAGGCGTACGAGAACCTCGCCTGGATCCACAGCCGTGACGCCCGCGTCCTCCGCATCATGTCGGAGTACCTGGAGCCTGCCTCACGCTTCGAGGACATGGAGATCGAGGACACGATCGTGATCTTCGGCTCCGCGCGACTCCTCCCGAAGGACGTCGCGGAGGAGCGCTTGGAGCAGACCAAGAAGGCCGGCGGGGACGTCGCCAAGGCCGAACGCGACCTGCACATGTCGCTCTACTACGAGGCGGCCCGCGAGCTCTCGCACCGCCTGACGGAGTGGTCGAAGGGCCTCGAGGAGGGCAAGCAGCGCTTCGTCATCTGCTCCGGCGGCGGGCCGGGGATCATGGAGGCCGCCAACCGGGGCGCGTCAGAGGCCAAGGGCCTCAACATCGGCCTGAACATCAGCCTTCCGTTCGAGCAGAACGACAACCCGTACATCACGAGGCGCCTGTCGCTCGAGTTCCACTACTTCTTCATGCGGAAGTTCTGGTTCACGTACCTCGCGAAGGCGATCGTCGTGATGCCGGGGGGCTTCGGCACGCTGGACGAGTTCATGGAGGTCGTCACGCTAGTGCAGACGCTCAAGGTGAAGAAGTCGCTGCCGATCGTCCTGTTCGGCAAGGAGTTCTGGGAGAAGGTTATCAACTTCCAGGTGCTCATCGACTACGGCACGATCAGCCCGGACGACGTGAACCTCTTCTTCATCACTGACTCGATCGAAGACGCTTACGAATATCTGACAACGAAGCTCGTGGAAGGTGGACTCCCGGAGCCGGGCGCGCACCTATAGAACGGAGCTCCCCGCCCGCGACGATCCCGCCCGATGTTTCGTCTCGGCCGGTCTCTCGGTCCTCACCCCATGGCACTCCTCGAACTACGCGGCGTCAAGAAGTCGTACAAGAGCCCTGATGGGCACGTCCAAGAGATCCTCGACGTGCCCAGCTTTGACGTCGAGGCGGCCTCGGAAGTCGCGATCGCTGGGACCAGCGGCTGCGGCAAGACGACGTTCTTGAACATCATCGCTGGGCTCCTGACCCCCGATGCGGGCCAGGTGCAGTTTGCGGGCAAGGAAGTCAGCCGTTTGGGCGAGGCCAAGCGCGATGCTTGGCGCGCTGCGAACCTCGGGTACGTTTTTCAGACGTTCAATCTCTTGGGGGGCTACACCGCGCTTGAGAACGTGCTGTTAGGCATGACTTTCGGTCCTGGGGTGGACCGCGCGTTCGCCGCCAAGCTGCTCACAGAACTTGGGCTCGGGGATCGCCTTGGGCACCGCCCAAGCCAAATGTCCATTGGCCAGCAGCAGCGCGTGGCGCTGGCGCGCGCGCTCGCGAATCGCCCAAAGATCGTGCTGGCGGACGAGCCCACCGGCAACCTGGATCCGCGCTTCGCCCTGGAGGCCCTCGGCATGCTGCGCGGGCTCTGCCGCGAACACGGCGCCTCCCTCGTGTGCGTGAGCCACGACCCGCGAGTCCTCGAAGCCTTCGACAAGACGATCGACTTCAAGGACGTCAACGCAGCCATGTCCCGCGGGGTAGACGCGTGAAGTCCCTGTTCATGATCGTGTCGCGTTCGCTGCGACAGCACGCGCTTTCGACGTTCATCACAGTGCTGGCGGCAGGCCTGGCGAGCGGCCTCGTCATGAGCGTCTTCACGGTGTCCAAGCAGTCGAGGATCGCCTTCACGGGAGGAGACATCGGCTACGACGCGGTGCTCGGTGCCAAGGGCTCACCGCTGCAGCTTGTCCTCAACACCGTCTATCACCTGGAGACGTCGCCGGGCAATATCCCGTGGGACGTCTACGAGGAGACGAAGGCGCGCCGCGACGTGCGCTACGCGATTCCGTACGCGGTGGGGGACAACCTCCAGGGCTACCGCATCGTGGGCACGACGGCGGAGATCTTCGACGTCTTCGAGTACCAGAAAGGCATCGGCTTTGAGTTCGCGACCGGCCGTGCGTTCGCCGAGGATCGCATGGAGGCGGTCATCGGCAGCAAGGCGGCGAAAGACCTCGGGATGGAAGTGGGGACAGAGTTCCGTCCGTCCCACGGCGTGCGCTACCTTCCAGGTACGGAGCACGACGAGGTCTACGTGGTGACCGGCATCCTGGAGCCATCGAACACGCCCGCGGACCAGGTCGTGTGGATTCCCATCGAAGGGATCTACCGCATGGAGGGGCACTACGTCGACGGGGGCAAGCGGCAGGTCGAAGTCGGTGCCAAGGAGATCCCCAACGAGTGGAAGGAAGTCTCCTCCGTGATGATCAAGTACCACAGCATTGCGGCGGGCATGAACCACAGGGGGGAAGTAAGCGCCGGGGACTACACCCTCGCGTGGCCCATCGCGGACGTGATGGGGGGCTTCTTCAACAAGATGGGCTGGATCACGCAGGTGCTTCTCTACGTCGCGTACCTCGTGGTCATCGTGGCCGCGTTCGGCTTGCTCGCCAGCATTTACAACACGATGAACGAGAGGCGGCGCGAATTTGCGATCCTGAGGGCCCTCGGGGCCCGGCGTGGGACGGTTTTTTCCGTCATCGTGCTGGAGGCGGCAACGATCGCCTTCCTCGGAAGCCTTCTCGGATACGCTATCTACTTCGCGATCCTCTCGGCCACGGCCGTCCTGATCCGCGATCAGACCGGAGTCGTGATGGAGGCATTCGTCTACCACCCGGCTCTGATCTGGACCCCCGTCGGCATGGTGCTTATCGGCGCCTTTGCCGGTGTATTCCCAGCGCTCAAGGCTTACTCCACTGACGTCGCTCGCACGCTCGCCTAGGGGCCGCGTTCGACGACCACCCGCCACGACTACCTACGACCCAAAGATGCTCCCGCTCCAACAAGCTGTCCGCCTCGGATTCGCCGCCGCCACTCTCGCCGCTCTCGCCGCCTGCTCAGGCGGCGAAGCAAGCCATGGCGCCGAGGGTGAAGAAGAGCACCACCACGCCCACGAAGCGCAGTTCGGCGGCACCCTCGTCGAGCTCGGCGATCACTTCGCGAACCTTGAGTTTGCATGCGACGCCGAGACGGGCGAGGTCGAGCTCTACACGTGGGACGCGCACGTAACAGGTTCCCAGCGCAGCACCACCGAGGCGATCTCACTGAGCATCACGCCCCATCACCACGGCGAGGGGGACGGAGTGGAGCCTTTCACGATGGTCCTCGCCCCGCGCGTCAGCAAGACGTCCGGCGAGACGGTGGGCGACAGCTCTAAGTTCACGGGCCAGAACGACTCGCTGAAGGGGCTCGACCATTTCGGTGTGATCGTCGCTGAGGTCACGCTCAAGGGTGAGACGTTCAAGGACGTGGAGTTCTTGCACCCCACAGACGCCCATGACCACGATCACGAGGAAGGTCACGACGAAGAGGGCGAGGGCCACGACGACGGGGACGACGACGGGGACGGCGACGAGCACGGCAGCGAGAATGGCTAGTGCACCGATGATCCAGGCGCTTGCCATCACGGCCGCGGGTGCGGCCGTGATGGGACTCTCGATTGCGTGCAGCCGGGCGGACGCTGAAGAAGCGCCCAGCTCCCCTGCGGCAACCAAGCCTGTGCTGGAGGTCAAGGGCCGGAGCTTCGCGGACGCGTCGCCCATCGACGAGCGACCCGATCTCGTCATCAAGCCGACGGACGCCCGCTTCGCTTCGGGCGGCGGCCAGCCGGTCGGACTCGACGGCTTAAGCGGCAGCGTCGACCCGAGCATGTTCACGCCCGAGGCCCTCGCGGAGAACCCGCTGGAGATGGGCGTCGAGAAGCGCGCACCGTTCGAGCTCGCGCCCGGCGCAGACCCCCTCGACCCGAATTCCTACGACTGGGAAAAGGACGAGGACGGCTACTGGATCATCAACTACTCGGACCTTTCGCTCTCCGCCGTCGACAAGGAGACGCTGCTCGACGCGCTCGTGTACCCCGAGGAATACGAGGACGCGGGGGAGGAGATCGATTTCCCCGACCGGATTCGGTCCCTCGATGGCGAGAAGGTCTCGCTGACCGGCTACATGATCGCCATGCGCTGGAACCGGGACAAGCTGAAGCACTTCATGCTCGTTCGCGATCTCAAGGCCTGCTGCTTCGGCGGCCAGCCCGAGGCAGACGAGTGGGTGGACGTTCCCATGAACACCGAGGGCACGAGCTACATTCAGTTCGTCCCCGTGGTCTCGCGCGGCACGTTCCGGCTGGCTGGCTACAGCGATGATGCGGGCTACGCGACCGGCGCCTACAAGATCGAGGGCGACGACACCCGCGAGGAGTGAGGGGCGCGTGAGTTCTGCCCGGTTCGACATCGTACTCCTGGGCGCGACGGGCTTCGCGGGTGGGCATGCGGCCGCAAGGCTCCACGCCGTTGCGCCGCCGGAGCTCTCGTGGGCGGTCGCAGGTCGACGCCCTGACGCCGTCGCTGCGCTGGCGGAACAGTACGGCTGCGGCTCGGTTCACGCGGACGTAACGGATCCCCAGGCGATGGAGCAGCTCGCGCGCTCGGCCCGGGTCGTCCTGAGCACGGCCGGTCCCTTCGCGAAGTATGGAAACCCTGTGGTGGACGCCTGCGTGGCCGCAGGGACCCACTACGCCGACCTGACCGGCGAGGTGCCGTTCATGAGGGGCCTCATCGACCGCCACCATGGAGCGGCCCAGCTTTCAGGCACCGCGATCCTGCCCGCCGCAGGATTCGACTCGGTTCCCCCGGAGGTCGCGACGTTCGTCGCCATGCAGGAGGCCGGGCGCCGTGGCGCGACTTTGGAGTCCCTCCGCACCGTCTATCGGCTGCGCGGCGGCCTCAACGGCGGGACGTTGGCGTCGGTCATCGACATCATGGAGAACGGAGACCGGCGTTTGCTCGCGGATCCCTACTCGCTGGTTCCCTCGAGCACGGCTACCGGCCCTGAGCGTCGGGCCCTCGGCGACCCGACGCGCCCCGTCTTTGACTCGACGGGCCAGCGCTACGTCGCGCCGTTCTTCATGGGGGCCATCAATCGCCGCGTTGTGCGTCGCATGATCGAGCTCGCACGGGCGTCGGAGTCGCCCGCGGTTCCGCAGAGCCTGACCTCCTGCCTCGCCCAGGACTTCCGCTACGACGAGTATCAATCGGTTTCCAAGGGCCGGGGCTGGCTGGCCGCGTGGACGGCAACGGCGACGCTCGGGCTAGGGGCCGGCGTGCTCTCGACCGGAATCGGGCGGCGCCTCGCGCAACGTTTTGGGCCCGCGCCGGGTGAGGGACCCTCCGACGAGGCGCTTCGGCGCGGCCTCACCGAGATGACGTCCACGGCTTTCCTCAAGGGCGGCGAGTCGTTCGTGGTTCGCCAGAGCATGCAGGGCGACCCAGGCAATGCGGCCACCGTCCGCATCCTCGTGGAGGTTGGGCTCGCCCTCGCGGCCGGCGAGGCCCAGGGCGGCGGAGTTCTCACGCCCCTCAGTGCCCTCGGGCAGCGCCTTGTCGACCGGCTCGCTTCCACGGGCGAGCACACGATTGAGGTCTGACGGCCGCGACGATCGCGGAGTATCCTGGCCCCCAATGAGCACCACATTCCCCGCCGACGTCCTGGAGACCGCGGCCAAGAACACCGGCGACATCGTCACCATTGCCCTCGGTCACACGGCGGAGGCCGACGCGGTCGTGGTATGGGACGGCGACAGCGAGCTCTCCCGCGGGCTGACCGAGGCCTACCGGCTCAGCCTGCCCGACGCGACGTTCATCGACTTCAACGCCACCGACCGGGCGTCGATCCTGGGGGCCTTCGAGGAGCTCAAGCCAGGGGATCTCGTGGTCATGATCCAGTCGACGAGCTTTCGTCTCGACGCGTTTCGAATCCGCATCGAGCTGTTCAACCGTTCGCTCAAGGTGATCGAGCACCCTCACCTTGCGCGGATGGGGGGCAAGGAAGCGCTGATCTACATGGACTCCCTCGCCTACGATCCCGACTACTTCCGCGGCGTGGGGCACGCGCTCAAGGCGCGGCTCGACTCCGCCAAGGTGGGGGTCGTCGAGGGAGCTGGCGAGCGGCTGACGTTCCCAGCGGGATTCGAATCCGCCAAGATGAACATCGGCGACTACACCGGCATGAAGAACACCGGCGGCCAGTTCCCCATCGGCGAGGTCTTCACGGAGTCGAAGGACCTGGAAGCGGTGCACGGGACGCTCACGATTTCGTTCTTTGGCGACACCTCGTTCAACCTCAACCAGCCGCCTCACCCGATCACGCTCATCGTTGAGAAGGGTCGGGTCACCGGCACTCGCAACTCCACCCCGGAATTCGACCAGGTGCTTGCGAATATCCGCCGAGACGACGAGGTCGTTTGGCTCCGTGAGCTCGGCCTCGGAATGAACCGCGCGTTCACCAACGAGCGTACGGTCCTCGACATCGGCAGCTTCGAGCGGATGTGCGGCGTGCACGTGTCCCTCGGCTCCAAGCACGCCATGTACAACAAGCCCGATCACATTCGCAAAAAGACCGCCAAGCACCACGTCGACGTGTTCGCGATCACCGAGCGCGTCCTCCTGGACGATGACGTCATCTACCAGGATGGCGCCTGGATCGTTTAGCGTCCGAGTAGCCGGTCGAGCGCAGCGGCGAGAACGTCGAACGAGCACGGTTTGCGCAGGACGAGCCGTGCGCCGAGGGTGAGCGCGAGGCCGCGCTCGTATTCATCACCGCCGGTCAATACGACAATAGGCGGCAGATCCTTGCGAGCCCCCACGTCGGTGAGGACGTCCAGGCCGTGACTCTTGGGAAGATCGAGGTCGAGGATCACGGCGTCGTAGTGGCAGCAAAGCAGGCTGCAGCGCGCGACAACCCCGTCTGTCGCCTCGGTTACGTTGAAGCCCCGGTGATGGAGCCGTGCCTTGAGCGCGAATCGAAGTGGCTCGTCGTCCTCAACGAGCAGGAGGCGGGTCCGGCTGCGGGTTCCCATCTTGCCCTTCAGGTTGACGGTCTGGGCATGGGTTGAAGCCCCGTGTGAGTCAGGCGCCGGGTCACGGCGTGGAGCGGCCTTGACGGGAACCAGGGTCGCGGAGCTTTTTTGGGGTGGCTGCATACTGGCTCCATCGACCGGATCCGACCCCGCTTTGAATAGCACCATGGGCCTTGGACACAGCTCTCACAGGGCTCGAACGTTCAATCCGTATTCGAGACAGTGGGGCCCCGCAAGAGCTGGTAGAGCCGTCCCTGACTGTGGCCGCTGGATGGCTCGCCCGTCCAGCCAAGCCAATCCCGGGGCAAAGGGCGCCTCTCTACGGCTGGTTCCTCATCTGGCTCTCACGGGACTGCAGAGAGCCCGAAGGAGAGTCCTGGTCACGACTCATCATCTTGGATGGGCGTGACGGGGTACTGGGTCTCGATGATCGCCACGCCCTCGGGGGACGGTGGTTCGAGGAAGACTTCGCGGGAAGGGCCTGCCATGCGGTGACCTGTTTGCTCCATCCAAAGGCCGAGGGCAGCGTAGCTCCGATGCGTGTCCTCAATGTTCATGAGTCGAACCGAGCAGACCATCGAGCCAACGGCGGGCATGATCGTTGGCACGAGCGTGTCGCCCGTGGAGATTTCGATCTCTGCGTCCGTTGGCTCCTTCAGCAGCGCGCCCATCTCTCCGTCCATGTCGACCATCTGGAAGCCGTCGCAGTGGTTGATGGCGATGAGTGGCCCCGCCTTCTTCCCTAGGCGCTCAGGCACTTCTGCGGCCAGTCGGTGGATCAAGCCAAGGGCCTCCGCCGCATCGGGGAAATGACGCCGGGTGGTGATCGCGAACTGCTCAGCCATTGGCTTGACCACCAGATCACCGAGGGAGTCGGTCGCTGCTTCGAACGAGCGGAGACGTGACTCGACCGCGCTTAGGCGAAGCTGCTCCTGTTCAAGGCGGCCCCGGATCTGAGCCTTCTGCACGACGAGCATTTCGTGCACTTCCGCCGGAGAGAGCCCTTTGCTGACCATGACCTTGATTTGCTCGAGGGGAAGTCCGAGTTCCTTGAGAGCGAGGATCTGGAATAGCTCCTGTAGTTGCTCCGCGTGGTAGAGGCGTGAGCCAGTCTTGGCGTCTACTTTGGCCGGCTTGAAGAGCCCGACCTCGTCGTAGTGGTGCAGAAGGCGCTTTGAGACCTGGGCGATCTTTGAGAATTGTCCAGTGGAGAACATGCTGACGACGCGTTGGCGTTGGTTGGGGGGGGAACGTGGTGAGAGGCCGTCCCTGTTCGTTGCGGGACGGCCTCAAAGGAGCCATGAATAGCCCAGGGCACTAGCGTGCGACGGACTTTCGATCCTCCTTGAACGGCAGCCCTTCAGCGAGTGGCTTCATCGGATCGTCGATGGGGGTCTCGGCGATCTGGTTGGTGTAGTTGCTCATGACCTTGGCCGCGACGTTCGCGACGACGTCGAGGGATTGTTGGCGAGTGTAGCCGGCGTCCATGAAAGACTTCAGCTGTGCCGCCGTGACTCGCCCTCTGGAATCCATGACTTGAAGGGCGAAGTCGCGCAACGCGTTGAACTTGGGCTCCGAGAGCTTCGCATTCATGCGGAGCGCCTGCAGCTGCTCTTCCGACGACTGAAAGTACATCTTGCCCGCGAGCGTATGTCCCGCGACGCAGTATTGGCACTCGTTCTCGACGGCGACCGCAAGCTGGACGATGTTGTTCTCCGGTGGTGTCAGTGACCCCATGGACGTGAGGTTTTGCTGGAGCTGCCAGTACGAACGGCTAAGGGCCGGGGCGTCCGCCATGACCCCGGCAAGATGGGGCACGAACTGGAAGTTCTCGACGTACCACTGGAGGACCTCCTTGGTCGGCTCAGGGGCCGAGTCGATGGAGTGAATGGAATATCCGCGCTGGGTCTCGAGCGGAGCTTCGCCCCGTAGGAGGCCCGGGGTTGCGAGGGCGGCCGTGCCGCTGGCTAAGAGTGCGAGGGAGAGGAGTCGTTTGTTCATGAGTGTGGTGAAAGGCCCATGGCTGTGTCCGTGGGGCCCGAGTCATCGGTGGTAGGACGGGGCGGGGAGCTCCCGAGGAACAGCTAGCTCTTCGGGGGTGCCGCTACGTGACCCCCAAGGCGTCATCCCTTGATTGATTGGCTGCCCGTCCTCAACCGGATGCTCTGGCAGGACTTACGCACGCGACTTTTCGAATGGCGAAGGGCCTTCACAAAAACTCGTAGGGCGGCCCTTGGGGGTCACGCGGCGTGACGCCCCAGAGATGCTCCAGTGGCTACGGCACCCGCCACGTGATCCCGGTGAAGGTCATCGGCGGCGCGGAAGAGGGGCTGCCATTCGATGAAGATCCAACCGTGAAGAATCAGCGTACCCCCAAGACTCGCCCTGCCCTCCTACCCCTTATCCCGTTGCTCGCCGCCGCTTGCGCCAATACCGTCCATCGCGAAACTGTCGTGGACGCTCCCTTGAGTGATGCGTGGCGTGTCCTTGCCGAAGAGTTCTCCAGCGTGGACAAGTGGGCTAGTTCGATCCCCAAGTCCTACGCCACGAACGGTGGTCCAGCGCTCCAGGGTGCGCCCTCCCATGGCCGCGTCTGTGAGACTCCACTTGGGTCGGCGACCGAGACGATCACTCGCTACGACGAGCGGGGGCACGTTCTCGCCTATGAGGCGAAGGTCGACACGTTCCCCTTCTTCGTCTCAGGGCTCAGCAACCAATGGACCCTGATCCCGGAGGGCCCGAACCGCACGCGGATCGTGATGGACTTCGACGCCGACCTATGGCCCGTGTTCAACGTGGTCATGTGGCCGTTCATGAAGGGGCGTTTGGTCAAGCTCCTTGACGAGTCGACAGAAGAGCTAGAGACCTACCTCGAGACCGGTGCGATCCACCAACGGAAGGTCGCCGCGTTGGCAGAAGCGTCAGCCGCCAAGGAAGCGGCCAAGTAGGCCGTCTGATGTCGTTTCGACATACTCGCTAGCACTTGGCATTGGAGGCAAGAGCCGCTTTGGTGCCGGAGCATCCCGTCTAGCGCGGTACTCCGGCATCTTTCGAGTGTCTCTCGCTTTCGCGATGGGTGCCCGGGGACCCCTGTTCTTCAGCTAGGCCTAGTCAGTCCTCCCTGACCCCCGGCGTGCACCAGTCGTTCTTCCTGGCCGGCCCACCGGTGACGGGCGGAGCCATTGTTACGACGGTCGAGTACGGTGGCACGTACAACGCGTCACGCAACTACGAGGCCGACTTCGTGAACAGCACGGCTGCACCCCTGGACATGGACCTGGGCGTGGTCAACCCAGACTGGTGGTTCGTCATTGGTGCCGAGAACTCTTGCGGGATAGGTAGCGACAGTTGTCACAACGGCTGCGTCGATTGGGAGGGGATCCAGGTGGTGCCCCCGAACTCGACGTGCACAAAAGCTTGGTCTGCGGTGATCGGCCCGTACACCGCAACAGCCACTTCGGGGTTCTACTGGCCGTGTATCATCGGCCGATCAGCGGTTGCCGGCTTTCTGTTCGGCCACTTTACAAACGATGCGGGAGAAGTCCGGTGGACCTCATCCGTCGAAGCGACACTCCACCGGAGGGTCGAGCTGTCGCTCAGCCCCAACTTCAGTTGTGTCTGCACCGGTGGCGTGGCGAACAGCACGGGTGCGAGTGCCACACTCGAGTGGTACGGCTCCTCAGAAGCCGAGACCCAAACGGCCGTGGTTCTGGCGACGGATCGTCCCGTTGACGCCGTTGCGGCCTGCGTCGTGAGCGGCATGCACGACCCAGCTCCCCCCGGGCTCGGCACGGTTCCAGTGACGTGCGCTCAGGGGCAGCGCTATGACTAGCGAGTCGTGCGCTCTGACGTGGCGGGCACGGCCGCGTTCGACGTCCAACTCAGCCGGGTCACGGCCGGTGGCACCTTCTATGCGCAGGCACTCTTCCGGGATCAGGCCTCGTCCGCAGGCTGGAACTCGTCGGACTTGCTCATGGGGACTGCGCAGTAACCCCATGGCTGAAGTCGCGCGCTAGGCTCCGCGCTTCGGCCAGTTTGACCCCGGCCGGAGGCGGATCGCGACCGCGGGCGAATGAGTGCTGTGGCGTGTTCGGGTCCTTGAGTCCCCACGTCTCCTTGATGCAACCCGTGATCGTCAGGTGCCAATGGGTCGCAGAGCTGAGGCCGACGATCGACAAGGCAAGGGCGCCGGGCCCCGGACTGGGAGTGGTCCGCATGATCTGCCGGAAAGTGGCTGGGGGTCTTGGTGGGGGCGCCACGGGTGTATCTCGTCATGGTGTTCCCACTGACAAATGGGGTGGCGCGCGCCTGAGCAAGTGGTTGAGGACTCCAATTTCCAATGCTCGCCAGATTGAGCTACCGCGGCCCTCGCACCGAGGTGCGGACGGCCGGGACCGGATTCGAACCGGCATCACGTGGATCCAAAGTTAAGGAGCAAGCCTCTTCGGCTCAGGTGGCGCACCACCCTGTTCTTATCTGTGACCAGCAACGTGCGACGGGCAAACGGATTGCCATCGGAGGGTCGGGAAAAGCGATAACCGATAAGCTTCGGCCCGCCGCACGGCCAGCAGTGAGATCCGGTGGGGGACCTCACATCCCCATTGAGGTTTGACGCCGATCGCCAAGCTCGCTGTGGACGACGGGGACTAAGCGAGCCGCGTGCCAAGTCTTGGCTGGTCTTTGCCTCTGTCACCGTAAGTCACAGGCCCCGAACGGATTAGCATCGATTCGCTGGGCGTTCTCGGCGTAGGGCGCTGGCGGCTCGGTTCGTGGATGGAATCCCACAGGATCACGACCTTATCCGGTGGGATAGGGGTAGAGGAGGTGCCGGATTCCGACTTGGCGCCGCGGTTCTGTAGCCCATCGCGGCGGGATCGATAGACTTCGCCCATGGAGGGCGCCGAAGGAAATCAGACTGGCTCGGGGGGCGGTCAAGGCGAGCAGCCACCCAGGCGCCGAAACCGTTGGCTCCCTACGCTCGTGGTCGTCGCGCTCCTTCTCGCGGCCCTCGGTATCAAGTGGCACTTCCCCTCCGCGACGCACTTCGACATTCAAGAGGGGCTCGCAGACGTCCTCGCGAACGCGGAGTCATGGGAGCTGATCAGTTTGGATGTCGAGTCCCCTACAGCCCACCTGGAGGGCATCGAGAAGGGTGACCCCATGCCCTCCGAGCTGTTCCATTGGAAGGGAGTGCTGGGACGTACGACGATCGACGACCCGAGCCTTCGACGAACGCTGACGCGTGCCTTCAACCGAGGGCGAGGGCGGTGGATGGAGGTGCACTTCTTGTGCTTCCTGCCTCGCCATGCGATCTCGGCGTCTCTTTCGTCTGGAAAGCGCGTTGACCTGCTCATCTGCTTTCAGTGTGAGTCCTACAAGGCTTACGACGAGAGTGGTGAGCGCATTGAACAGGGGGACCTCACCCAAGCGGGGAAGGCCGTGTTCAACCGCATTTACCGGGAGCAAGGCCTAGAGCTGGCGCCCTAGGCCCGCAACTGAGATCGCCGCAGCCCGTCCTGCTCAGGGAGTCAAGACAACGCTTGACGCGTCGGTCAAGTTGGTGAGTGGGTACTGGCCCGTTGGGGGGAAGATGTCCCGATGCCAGGCCTGGAAGTACCACTGTTCCCCGGCCTGGGCTGTCTGAAACCCAAAGGGCGACGGAATCGCGGTCAGGTCGATCGTCAACATGATTTCACCGGCCGGGCCAGAGTTCTTGATCTGGCCAGGTTCCACGAAGCGCCCGATCGGTCCATTCATACAGATGTTCCCTGTGCCGCCCATGCTCTGAAGAAACCCGGGCGATGGACTGACGATGAAAAACCCAAAGGTGTTCATCGGGATCGAGGATGCGGACAGCGTCAGCGCGTTGGTCGCGACGGAAGCGCTGCCGTACGCATCGAGTCTCCCGGATTGGCCCGTCGAGTTGGGGATCGTGGTGCAGTTGAGTCTCACGCTGCTGACAGCCGACGTCCTCTCGAAGGCGCCGAGGTCGAGCGTCCCGCCGTTCGGCCCCGTGTTGGGAGCCGTGGGATCGTCGACGTTTCGCCTGCGAAGACTCAGGTCCAGCTCTTGGGCCGTGACCGGCAGCTGCGAAGAACTCGCCACATCTAGGGCAGGAGACCCGGCCTGCAGTGTCAGATCCTCAGCCACCGGGTCAACGAAGAGCGGATCTTCGTCCAGGACCCCTGGTCCCGGCAGGCCTCCTTCCACGATGGAGTTCTCCGCATGCAGTCCGGGGAGGAGGGCCCCAGGGCCGCCAGCGAGAGATACGTTGCCCCACAGAATCGAACGGCTCACGACCGGATCGGAAGAGCCGACGGTTCCTTCGATCGCGTATCCCCCAGGCAAGCCGGCTTCGTTCTCGGTGAACGTGCACGCCTCAATCCTGGGTGCGCCGTTGACGCTTTGATCGAGCCAGATCGCAGACCCAGGAACGGCGAAGTTGCCTAGGAAGACGCTGTTTGTGATTCGAGCATTCTGGTCGAGCCAAATGGCGCCGCCGTTTCCGGTGGTGACGTTCCTGTCGAATCGACATCGGTTGATGATCGCAAGGCCACCGTGGTGGTAGATGGCGCCGCCTCCTTCCACAACCGCTACCACGGAGAGCTGTGAGGCTCGGTTGGATTCGAACTGGCAGTCGGTCAGGACCACGGTCACCCCGGTACTCGAAATCGCGCCACCCCTCGCCTCGGCAAAGTTGTCGACGAATCTGCAGCCTCGCACCGTCGTCCGACCTTCACAGAGAAGCGCCCCGCCGGACTGCCCGAGCGGCGACGTCGGGTCCGCAGCGAACCCTCCCGCGATCGTGAATCCGTCGATCACGCTGGCCCCAACCGCGGCGACCGAGCGCACTACGTGGCGCGAGTTCTCGAAGCGGAACGAGAAACCGTTGGCGTCGTCCTGGGCGAGGTCGCCCGAGAGCACCGTCGGCGCATCCCCAGGAGATGGCCGGTTGGTGAACCAGTTCTCGCCCCCGACGAACCCGCCGTAGACGTGGACCCCACCGGGAATCTCGAAAGAGTCACGTGGGTTGAGGTTCGTCGATGGGTAGTAGGTGCCCTGCGCCACGAAGATGAAGCCGGGATCGTTGTTCGTGCCGGGCACGACCGCGGCGAGGGCTGCGCTCAGCGCACCGGGGCCCCGGTGCGCGTTCGCCCAGCTAGAGCCGTCATTCAGTCCCGTGGTGAGCGCACGGTTGACGAATTGGATTTCCAGTCCAGCGGCGAAGGTGGCGGGACTGAAGACGAGGGCGGCTGCGATGACCGCGTGTCCAACAAAGTTCATGGTGAGAGGGCTTGTGATGGGTGGGGTCGACCCGGTGGGAAGCGAGCGGCGACGTGCGGTGGAATGCGCGTTGGGCCGGCATAGAGCGTAGAGCAGCCGGAGTCGCCCCGGGGCCGGATCGCAGCCTAATTCCAAAGATGCGACGCGGTTGTCCAGCCATCCCGCCGTACGCTCGATCCTTATGCGGAACGTGACCTTTCATGCCCAGGAGTACCGCGCGGACGACGGATTCGACCCGGTGGAAATGTCCTTCCGCGGTTCCACGGAGGACGGCTTCGTCGTCTCGCGCAACGGCGCAGAGTGGCTACGGGTGGGGCCTGGCTACCGTGTCCTCAAGACCGTCGCGGCGGGCGTCTGCTCAACGGACCTTGACCGCAGGTTCCTGCCTTTCCCACTTCCGCAGATCACGGGCCATGAGGTGCTGGCCCAGGCCGACGGGGGGGGCCCCAGGTACGCGATCGAGATCAATGCGTCGCGGTTCGCCCGCGGCGATCGCGACGCATGTGGCGCCTGTCGCCCCCCGCTCGAGCGTCACTGCCCGCATCGACTCGTGCTCGGCATCCATGACCTGCCCGGAGGCTTTGGTCCCTACGTGCTCGCCCCGGTGGATGCGCTCGTCGAGATCCCGGACGAGCTCGACCTCGAGACCGCCGTCCTGAT
>CALHGQ010000231.1 GCA_938030175.1 uncultured bacterium
ATCGAGGAAGACGGTCCCCCCATTCGCGGCGACGAAGTGACCTGGGCGATCGTCCACCGCGCCGGTGAACGACCCCTTCTTGTGACCGAACAACTCACTCTCCAAGAGGTTCTCGGGGACGGCCGCGCAGTTCTCAGCCAAGAGCCGCTGACCCGACCTGGGGCTCTGTGCGTGAATGGCCTTGGCGACGAGCTCCTTGCCCGTGCCGGTTTCCCCTTGGATCAGCACCGAAACGCTGGAGGGGGCGACCTTGGCGATGAGGTCGTAGACGGCGATCATCTGCGCTGAACCACCGATCATGCCGAACCTCGTCACCATGGAGCCCGATTCACCAGCGGCCCCCAGTGAATCTGCGACCGCCGAGTTTGCGCCGTCGATTTGCTGGCGCATACAGCGAATGAGTTCGTCGGTCTCGCCGCGCGCAGCCGCGAGCGCCCACAGCTCGCCCAACGATCCGCGCAGGTCGGCGCTCAGGCCGTCAGAGGAGCTCATCGCTCGAGCCTCTCCAAGGACGCGTACTGGAGGAGCAGCTGCTTGCGACCCTCGCGAACGAAGTTGACGGTGGCGCGCGCATTGATCCCGGCGCCTGTGAGCTGCTCGATCTGCCCTCGTCCAAAGTGAGGATGCATGACGTGGGTTCCCACCTCGAGGCCCGCGCCAGCTCCGGCAGAGCCGTCGAAGGAGCCCAGGACCTCTTCTTCTTCCTCCGCTCCCCCACCGCCATCGATGTCGGGATCGGGAAGCTCTCTGAGGTAGCGCGAGGGCAGCACCGGACGACCTCCGCCAAAGAAGCTCCGATACGTGGTGTAGGTAATGAGCAGCGTCTCCTTGGCTCGCGTGATCCCCACGTAGAAGAGACGGCGCTCCTCTTCGATCGCCACGTCGGGGTCCACGGCTTCGTCGACCGCACGTTCGTGGGGCAGGAGCTCATCCTCAACGCCTGCGATCGCCACGAACGGGAATTCCAGCCCCTTGCAGGCGTGCAGCGTCATGAGCTTGACCCTGTCCTCGTCGCCCTCGTAGGCGTCGGTGTCCGAGACGAGCGCGACCTCCTCGAGCATGCCGCGCAGCTTGCCCTCCGGCTGGCGCTTGTCGTAGTCGGCCGCGAAGGCGCGTAGCTCCTCGACGTTGGCCGCCCGGTCCTGGGTACCGGACCCATCGTCCATCTCGGCTAGCCAGCGATCCACGTCCAGGGATTCCAGCACGACGTCGAGCGCGACGGAGGCGTCCAGCTCACGGGCCATGGCCAGCTCTTCCAGGACGCCCGCGAACTCCGCCAGCCCCTTCTTGGCGCGGCCCCGGATGTCGTTCAGCACGTCGGACTCCCCCAGGGCGGCTGACAGCGAGAGGCCGCGGTCCTGGGCGAAAAACGCGAGGCGCGCGAGGCTCGTGTCCCCGACGCCGCGGGAAGGCGTGTTCACGACGCGGACAAAGGCGATGTCATCCGCCGGGTTGAGCGCCAAGCGCAGCAGCGCGACGAGGTCCTTGATCTCCTTGCGCTGGTAGAACTCCAGCCCGGCGACCACCTGGTAGGGCACGCTGTCGTACCGCAGGGCCGTCTCGATGGCCCGCTGGAGGAAGCCTGCGCGGTAGAGCACGGCGCAGTCGCCGTACTGCCCGCCGCGGGTCACGTGGGAACGCACCTGGGCCGCGATCTCCCGGGCCTCATCGTTCTCATCCCCGCACTCGATCACCGTGACGCGATCGCCCTCGTCCCCCTCGGTGAAGAGGTCCTTCTCTTTGCGCGCCGTGTTGTTCGAGATCACCGCGTTGGCGGCCTCAAGGATGCGCGCCGTGCTGCGGTAGTTCTGTTCCAGGCGCACCGACTGGGCCCCTGGGTAGTCGTGCTCGAAGTCGAGGATGTTCCGGATGTCCGCGCCGCGCCACGCGTAGATCGACTGGTCGGGGTCGCCGCACACGGTGAGATTGCCGTGGAAAGACGCGAAGTGTTTGACCAGGAGGTACTGAACGCGGTTCGTGTCCTGGTACTCGTCGACGAGGACCTGGCGGAAGCGACGGGCGTATGCGTCGCGCACCCCGTGATGCTCGTCAAAGATGTCGAGCACCTTGAGGAGCAGATCGTCGAAGTCGAGCGCGTTCTGAACGCGCATGCGCTCGCGGTACTTCTTCTCAACCGCTATGTAGACGTCCTCTTCCATGCTCCCGTCGGAGAGCTCGAAGCCATCGTCTCGGCCGCGGCGGTTCTTCCGGGCCGAAATCCAACCGCCGATCACGGGGGGCCGAAACTGCTTGGCGTCGAACCCGAGCTCCTTCACGATCGACTTGATCAGGGTGTTGCGGTCACCCGTGTCATGGATCGAAAAGTCCCGCGTGTACCCGTCGAGGATGTCGATCTCGCGGCGCAGGATCCGGGCGCACATCGAGTGAAAAGTTCCGATCCACGCGCCGTTGGCTCCTTGGCCGGACGGCGATTCAGGACTGCCATCGGGGGAGGGAATGAGGCGCTCGACGCGCTCGCGCATTTCCTTGGCGGCCTTGTTGGTGAACGTGATGGCGAGGACTTCCCAAGGGGCCACGCCGCGCTGGGTCACGAGGTGCGCAATGCGCGTCGTCACGACCCGCGTCTTGCCCGAGCCGGGTCCCGCGACGATGAGGAGCGGCCCGTTGCCCGCGAGGACCGCGGCGGTCTGCGCTTCGTTGAGCCCGTCCAAGAGCTCTTCCTCTGTGATTCCCCCACCTGCAGCGCTGTCGGCCACGTCGGTCGCTTCCTTCAAGTCCAGCCAGTCCATTGCGCTCGATTCTACGCCGGAGGGTTCGGGAGGGCGCGACGACAACCTCAATCACGGGGCACCATCGGCACAAAAAAACCCCCAGCTTCGCGGGAAGCGAAAGCTGGGGGCTGGGAACCAATCAGAAAAATGCGGGTCGCCTGCCAAGAAACCCGCGTGATCGGAACCCTTTCTAAGGGAGGATCGGAGCGCGACGCGCCGCCTGCTCGCCATTCGGTCCGACGCACGCGCTACCTCGCTCGCACTAAACTTAGCGCGGATGTGCCGCAAGTGAAGGGGCATCCTAGGTAGTTTCGAGCGACAGAATGACCGTTCGATAACGGAGCCCTCTTCAGTGAACAACAATACAGTCAAATCGAGGCACTCCGTGTCGGGACTCGCGATCCGTGGCCGGTGGAGCGACGCGGTGACCGCACACCGTGAGGAGTTGATCGAGCGCTGCATATCGCTCGGCTCACGCATCAGCGGCGAGCCCGACATGCTCGGTTTGCAGAGCGTCTTCGTAAAGGGCGGCCCCCTGCCGCCCAGTGCGGCGAAGCGGCATAGGTGGCGAAGGGTCTTGCTAGGTGCACCGCTTCCCGCGCTTGCGGAATTCCAAGCGGCAGAGTGGCTCAGGAAGCGACTTTTCCAGACGCCCGAGCCATTGGCCGCCATCGAAGCGCACAGCACAGAGGGGCTGTGCGCCGTTGGCATCGAACGGATTAGGCGGCCTGTCTCCCAGCTCTTCGTGACGGCCGCGGTGCCGGGCGCCGTCACGTTTCAAGCAGCGTGGGCGACGATGAGCGAACTGGACCGAGACGCCGCTTGCGGTGAACTCGGAACGGAGGTCGGGCGCATGCACGCACTGCACTTCTTGCACGCGGATCTTTACCCGCGGAACGTTCTTGTGGCTCGGGGCGGCAAGACCGAACGCTCCCTCTGGTTCATCGACTCCTGGGCAGGCGGCGCGACCGCCTGGAGGAACGGATCGTTCCGGCGCCTTGAGAGCGACCTTGGCACCTGGCTCACTGAGTTCGAAGCAGGCCTCGACGGAGCGCACCTCAAGGCGCTGCTCGCGGCGTACGCGGAAGCGAGATACCAGAATGGACGCCCGATTCGAAACCTCGGGCGCTGGCTTGGGACCGTGCAAGAATCACGGAGGCGAGAGCTGCGAAGGCTAGAGCGCCAGCGCTACCGGCTCAGGGGAACTCGATTCCCGCAGGCGGGACTCGCGATGCCCGGAATGGCCGAACGGATCGGCTAAACCCCTAAGCCGTGCCAGATCCGGCACGGCCAGCCCGGCATGGCCAGCCCGGCACGGCCAACCCGGCATGGTCAGCCCAGCAGGATCAGCCCAGCAGGGCCCCGTCAGCTCCAGTAGCCCTCAAGCCGCTCCAATGGCGTCCTGTGGCTGTGCACGAGCGGGATCTGCGATCGGCTGTGCTCGGTGGCGTTTGCCACCCACGTCCTTCCCGCCGGGACCAAGCCCTCCGGCGTCCCTTCGATCGTCGACTGGGTTCGGACCGAACCTTCGAGGCAGCACACGCAGGTGTAGTCCGCGCCGATGTCGAGCCCGAAGACCGTCCCCACCACTTCAGTCCGCACGTGGGGAGTCTCGACCACCAGCGACAGCGCTGGGTCGAATCCCGGACCGGTGGCTACGCGCAGGCTTCCGCTCTCCGCGAAGAGCACCCGTGGCGTGCCTGAGTCGGCTCCGCTCGCCACCGCTTCACCCCACGCGTCGAGACGCACGGCGGTGTCTGCGGCAAGCTCCATCACGAACTCATCTCGATGCCGAATGCGCAGCTCTCCGCCGACGGACTCGATCCGCTGGGCGCCTGCGATCTGTGACTGGAACTCCCCCATCGACTCGACGGACTCGCCGTCGATTCGGATGGATGCGAGGAGCGCCGCTTCGTCGCCGAAGGAGGTGTCCAGCTCCCAACCGGAGGGGGCCGTCGTAGCGTCGGCTGGCCCTTCGATTCCCTGACCGCTCGTTTCACCATTTCCGGTGACGCCGTCTCCATCGACTGGATCTCCAGCCTGTGGGTCTCCAGCCTGGGCGACGAGCGTAGAGTCGCTCTCCGGGTTCGCCTGCGGCGCCACGTTCTCGTCCGGGCGCTGGAGGATCAGGAGCACCGCGGCCGCTGCGGCCAGCAAGCCGCCGGCGGCGACGAGCCTGAATCGGTTGGGGGATGCGGGGGCCGGTGAAGCGCTGCGGCCTCGGGTCGACGTGCGGGCCCTGCCCGATGTAGAGCGCGGACCCGCCGAACGGCTGCGGTGCCGGGCGATGCTCGGAATGGACTCGTCCACTTCGGCTTCGGTGCTCGGGGCGACTGAGGTCGCCTCGACGTTCAGGAATGCCTCCCGAAGCTGAGCCCGGAACTCGGCACGCGGCGGCTCCGGGACCCACCCACGGAGCTTCTCCATGGCCTCGTCCTGCGGCGCTTCGCTCGAGGATGAGGTGCTCGATGCGGAACTGGCCCCGAGAAACTTCGCCCTCAGCTGGGCCTGGAACTCTGGGCGCGGCGAAACGTCGCTGGCGTCCCCGTCAGCCTTTGCTACGGAGCTAGAACGGTCCTCGGGTCGGCCCAGGGCCTCCAACAAGAGATCCTCATTGGCTTGAATCTCGGCGTCCTGACCCGTGACAGAGTCAGGCTCGGAGAGGCCCGATGCCCACTTTTCGGGCTCTTGGGGTTCTGGAGAGTTCTTCACGACAGGGGGGCGTTCGCGGGACGGGGCAGTCTGTGATCGGCTTTTCGGGAGTTTCTGCACAAATCCGGGGCCCCCAGCGGCGTCCCAGGCGCGGCGCGACCCCCCCTAGGCGCGGTAGGAAAAGAATGACGGCTGGGGCCACAGCCTTCAATCGGGTGAACCTTCACGCCTGAAGCCCACCCTCTAGGCCGCTGAGCGCCTCGCGCAACTCCCCGAGGGCCCTGGAATAGCGCTTGCGGACCGCCGCCTCATTACGATCCACCAGCGTGCCGATCTCTGCGAACGACAGGCCGTCGTAAAACCGGAGGACAAAGGTCGTCTTCAGCATCTCTGGGAGCTCGTCCACGGCGGCGCGCACCTCGTCTTCGACTTCGGTCGACTCGATCGCCGCAGCGGGCTGAGCCGACTCGGCCACGAGCACAGGACCGCCTTCCTCGTGGTCGATGCTCTGCATGTGACGCTCTTCCTGGTGTCGACGACTGCGCCACTGGTCGCGGACCTTGTTCGTGGCGATGGTGTAGACCCAGGGGGAGAGGGGCCGTTCTGGGTCATACGACGGGAGGGACCGCTGCACGTGAAGAAAGACGTCCTGTGTCAGATCCTCCGCGAGGTGCTCCTCACGAACCAGGCGCCGTATGTAGGCGTAGACCCGGGTGAAGTAGTGGTCGAAGAAGGCCTCAAGCGCATGGGGAGCCAGCCCCGGTAGCTCGTTGCGGATCTCCTGGGGAAGCTCTGGCTGCCGTGCGCCGGCCTCGCCAGCTTGCTCTCGATCTGTATCCGGACCTTGCTCCGCGTCGGAACTGGTCGCTGGGGTATTCGCTGGTTTCACGAGTGTTTGAGGAGGAGATCGAAGCCGCCGGGGGGAGCGCCTGACCAGGGCCCGAGCCTAAAGCGGAGAGCTGGCGCCGGGAGAGATTCCTGATGGTTGCAGAAACGCGTTCCTGATCCGAGAATTCTGCACGGCTACTAGAAGAAAGCCAAGGGGACAGCGTAGCAACGGTCCCCGAGGTCCGGCGCACGTCCGTCTCCCCAAGATTTGATTGGGGAGAATGGTCGCCAAGAATTGGCCCAGAATGGACGAAAGCACCAAACTCCCTCGGCCCTGAAAGCCCTGTCCCTCGAGCGCTGCTCGCCCGCGGCGACCCCGATCCCCCGGCACCAGACGACCCCTCTCCGGAACGTTCCCGCCTAGCCACGACTCCCCCATGACTCACCCAGCGATCCTCACCCTAATTTCGGCCCCCCTATGCACCCTTGGTGCCTTCGCACAGCAGGCCCAGGAGCCCGCCAGTGCCCCCGGCAGTGCTGCACCCGCCAGTGCCGCCCCCGGCAGCGCTGCCCCCGCCCAAGACGCTGCAGCCGAGCAGCCAGCCAGCGACCCCGTCCCCCTGATGAGCTTCAGCATGGGTGACATGGCGAAGGCTCCGCAGCACCCGAAGGATGCAGCGCTCATCAACGCCCTGAGGATGCTTGACGATCGCCTTGCCGAGCTCCCCGCGGAGATCGGCCGCGGGATGCCCCCGGAAATGCTGCCGGCGTTCGAGCGGGACTCCATCCCGACCTGGCTCCGTCTCCTGACGGCCCAGAAGCGCGTCGCCATGATGGGCAAGCCGGCGGGCGCCCAGGGCGGCGACATGCCGTTCACCTTCAGCGTCGCGATGGACGAAACGGACGAGCAGACGGCGATCCAGTACGAGGCCAACCTCAAGGATCTCCTCGGCCGCATGCAGGCACCGTTCCCGATGGAGATGATCCAGCGCAACGGCTCGGCCCTGATGGTCGACATGGGCGCGACGATCCAGCCCATGGGCCAGACCCAAGCGGCAGCGATGCTCGGCGGCGGTCCGCTCTCGATGGAGCTGGACATGAACATCGGCGGCTACCTTGATTTCCTTCAAGAATTGATGATGAGCGAGGGCGCGCCGTACGAAGCGATGATGGTCTTCGACATCCTCGGCCGCATGGGTCTCGACGATTCCGTCATGCAGGTCGCGGTCAAGTGCGACGGCACGACCAGCCACACCGCCACGGTGATGACCGGCATCGGTAGCCGGGCGACCGCCTCCGGGATCCTTCCCGGCGAAGGCCTCTCCGCCGGCCACCTCGCACCGGTTCCCGCCGACGCCACCTGGGCCAGCGTTTCACGCATGGACATGGAGGCCGTCTTCAACGCGATCGACTCGCTCGTCAGTGAGTACGCCGCCGACCAGCTCGGTGGTGGGAACATCGCCGACATGGTGCAGGGCATGGTGGGTATCGACCTGCGGAGCGGACTCTTCGGCGCACTTGGTGACACCTACGGTGTCTACGCGTCGGACACCACGGGCGGCGGCGGGCTGACCTCCACCGTCATGTTCTTCTCGCTCCGCGACGCTGAGGCGCTGCTCCAGACGAAGGAGCAGTTGGAGGAGATGATCAACGCGGCCATGAGCGCAGAGGCGGACGGCTACGTCAGCATTCGCAGCTGGACCCTCGGCGACAACGAGTACTCCACTCTGATGTTCCCGGGCCTTCCGGTCCCGCTGGAGCCGACGATCGCCATGAGCGAAGAGTGGCTCGTCGTGGCAGCCACTCCCCAGGCAGCCATGGGCGCCATGGACCAAATCGCAAGCGGCGGCAACTCCCTTGCCAGCCACGAGCGCATCGCTGCGCTTCTCGACGGCTCGAAAGTGGGCGTTGGCTTCGTCGACGCGGCGCACTTCGCACAGTCGGGATACGGCCTGACCGCCATGATGCTTTCGGGCATCAGCAACGGCGTGCGCTCCCGCACGGACGCGACGCGGAACCCGGGTCCGATCATGCCCGTGTACTCCACGTTCAAAGATGGCATCCAGGACATCGTGGGCTACACCGAAGTGGTCGGCGATGACCTCGTGACCCGCCAGACCCAGGACGGCTCCGCCGTCGTGCAGATGGCCACGATG
>CALHGQ010000232.1 GCA_938030175.1 uncultured bacterium
TCGACCCATGGCGCGCACACCGACCGGCGACCTTGTGCCGATCCCGGCGACGCGCGTGCTGCCGGAGAGTCCCAACGGACGCGCAGATTTCTCGGCTCCCTTCTGGCGCACGGCCCAATCGAACGAGGCGGGGGTCATCGAACTTCCTGCCTCGATGGAGAGCTTGCCGATGATCGCCTTCGGCAAAGGGGGCGAAGAGCTCGGAAGATTCGTGCTTCGACCCGGCGACGTGGAGCTCATCGCGTCGCGAGTCGAACCGTCGGACGCCGTCGAGTAGCGCTACGCACTGGCTCCAAAGAGTGTTGCTCAAGGCGCTCGCCGTTCAGGCATCCTCTTCTCATCTAACGAATGGGCGCTGCACGCAGCGCTACCACTGGAGCCCGAGCATCATGCAGTGCAGTCCGCTGCCGATGCCCTGCATCGCGACCCGGTGCCCTTCCTGGATGAAGCCCGCTCGCACCCCAAGGGTCAGGGTCGCGGGGAGGGACACCGAGCCGACGTTGCCCAGCGTTTCGACCGTGGTGAAATCGCGGGCGCGATCAAGCTCGAGCGTTTCGAAGAGCAGCTTCTTGTGGGCGGCGCCCACCTGGTGGGTGACGATCCGCTCGGCGTCGTCCGCGGTCCAGTCGAGCTCTTCCAGGAACCGTGGCCAGGTCTCCTTCGCCAGCGCGTTGCCCGCGTGAAGCAGCGCCTCGGAGTCGGTCTCCATCAACGGCCCGGCGGAGCCGTCCACCTGTCCGCCGCTGCATAGCTCGTGATGTTGGGTCGCGGCGCGCACGATGCCGCCGAGCAGTCGATGTGGCCCGGTCGCGATGTCCGCGTGGCACAGCACCATGGCGGCTCCGCCCGAACCGATCGTCAGCGACGCGTAGGCGCGCTTCAGGTCTTTGCGTGTGGCCTCGCCCTGGAGCAGGGCGGCGATGGTCTCGCGCACGAGGGGCCCGCCGTCTTCGCCGCTGACGACGAGTGCGGCTTCGATCTCGCGTCGTTCGATCCGCCCAGCGACGAGCGCCATCGCATTCGCGAACCCAAGGCACGCGTTGGAAAGGTCAAAGGCCTCGGCGGTCGGCGGCAGCCCCAGGCCCGCGTGGACGACGGAGGCGGTGGCTGGCTCCATGAAGTCGCGGCAGACGGAGGAGTGGATCAGGCAGCCGATCTTCTCCTTGGGAATCCCCGCGTCCTTCAGGGCGTCTTGACCCGCCAGGATCGAGGCGTCGCTGGGCCGAGTGCCCTCGGGCCAGAATCGTCGCTCGGCGATTCCGCTCATCAATTCGAGCCGGCCAACCGAGACACCGAGCCGGTCGTAGAGGGGCTGGAGCCGCTCCTCGAGGGCATCGGAAGTGACAGAATCGGGGGGCAGGGCGAGTCCCAGTCCCTCTATGGCTACGTTTTCGAATCGCATTCGGGCCGCCACGCTACGAAGTACGGGCTTCAGTTGCAGCCTTTGGGGCCCTCGGCAACACTGATTGGGCCCGATCGCCCCGCAACAGGCCTTCTCTGGCTTCGATTCCCGCCATCGAGGGCCCCGGAGCCTAGCGCCGCCTCGGATGCGATCTGGACGCCCGTACCGATGCCCACCGACACGCCCCTCTCCATTCTTCACGTCGACATGGACGCGTTCTATGCGTCCGTCGAGCTGCGGGACAATCCGTCGCTGGAAGGGTTGCCGGTTTGCGTCGGTGGACCTGCGGCCAGCCGCGGCGTCATCGCGGCAGCGAGCTACGAGGCGCGGCGCTTTGGGGTCCACTCAGCCATGGCCACCGCGAACGCGCGCAGGGTCTGCCCTGATCTGGTGGTGCTGCCCCCGGACTTCGACAAGTACACGGCCGTCTCGAAGGAGATCATGACGATCTTCCGGCGCTACACGCCCATCGTCGAGCCCCTGAGCCTCGACGAGGCCTTCCTCGACGTGGCTGGCTCCGAGCGCCTCTTTGGGGACGCCGTCGAGATCGGGCGGCGGATCAAGGACGACATCCTGCGGGAGACGCGGCTCGTCGCCTCGGTGGGGGTGGCGCCCACGAAATTCCTAGCCAAGCTCGCCTCGGACCTCGACAAACCCGATGGATTCCGGGTGATCCAGCGGGACGAGGTGCGCTCGGTGCTCGACCCGCTGCCGGTTTCGAAGATCTACGGGGTGGGGCCGCGGACCGCTAAGCGGTTGGAGGCGTTGGGGGTCAAAACGGTCGCCCAACTGGCGAGTCTCCCGCGCCGCGACGTGGCCAAGCGCTTCGGAGCATCGGGGATTTGGATCCACGATCTCGCCCATGGGATCGATGCGCGTCGCGTGACGGCCCGCCGTGAGGAAAAGTCCCATGGCATGGAGCGGACCTTCGCCGAAGACATCACAGACCGCGAGGAGCTCCGAAACTACCTCTTCACGTTCTGCGAAGAGGTCGCCTTCTATCTGCGCGACAAGGGCCTTCGGGGCAAGACGATCACGCTGAAGGTGCGCTTCAGCGACTTCAAGACAGTGACGCGCACGAAAACGCTCGAGTTCCCCACGAACCTCGGCCCTAGGCTCTACGCGACGGCCCGCGAACTACTCGACAAGATCCCCGTGCGCCCCCTCAGGCTGATCGGCATTCAGGTTTCCCGCCTCGAAGACGTCCGTCAGCCCAACCAGGGCACTTTGTTCAACGGCTCGATGGCGGAACCCTCCACCCGCAAGGACTACCTTCAGCAGAACGAGAAGCTGGCCCAGGTGACGCCCAGCCTCGACAAGCTTCGGAAGAAGTTCGGCAAGGGCACGGTGGTGCCTGCGAGCCTTCTCAAGCACAAGACGCCCAAGGGGCGAGACGGTTCGGGTTAGCCAGTATCTCTGCCGTGTTTCCGGCGGCTCGCCCGGGCGCGCGAACGGCTCCGATACGCTGGCGGGGCCGTTAGGAACCGGGCCCTCCCTTCGGTAAGCTCGGCTGCATGTTGCTCTCCAAAGTACGTCCCCAAGGTGCTTGCCTCGCTCTCGCCGCGCTGCTTCTCTCAGCTTGTGGCGGAGACTCCACGGACCAGGCCACGAGCCAGACGGCGAAACCTGAGCTACGCCGGGTCGGATTCGCACGCTCCGGCGCGGACGAGTCTGCCCCGTCGGATGAACTGGCGGGCCAGATCGACCCGGCCCAGGGAATCGACACCTGGGAGATCGTCGCGCCCGAGTGGGTCTTCGAAGACAGCGGGGCCCGGAAGCGGCCTCTCCGGCTGAGCGGCCAGGGCAAGAAGCTCGTCACGGTTCCTGGGCCGTTTGAATTCGAGTCGTTTGACCGCATCACCGTGACGGTGGAGAACTCCGTGCGCGGGTCGATGGTTGCCACCATCAAGATGGTGGGGGGCGACGAGGTCCAGGCCCGCGCGGACGTGCCAAAAGGGAGGCATCGTCACCCGGTCACCTTCAAGCTGCCGCGGGGCATCGCAAGGAACGAGCCGATCGAGTCGCTGGTTCTCTACCTCGACCTCAAGCGCAACGTCACCATCCACAGCGTTGACTTCGTTCGGCAGCCGGTGCTGGCGATGCTTCCCTCCCCGGAGTCAGGCGCCGCCCTCGTGACCGTCGGCGCGAGCGCGCACCGTGCGGTGGGGCTTGGCCCGACCCAGGAGCTGAAGGCCACCTGGAGCGGCGACACCGGTCTCAATGCGACGGTGTGGGTGGCGGGCCTCCCCTCCGAGAAGCCGTGGTCGGACGACGATGCGAAGGTCACCCTCAACCTCGTCCAGACCGAGCCGTTCCCGGGGGAGGAGCCGGCGGCGCCGGTCATTCGCTCCGTTTCGCTGTTGCCGGGTTGGACCCCCGTGAGCTTTCTCGGGCTCAGCGCCGGCAACTACACGCTTGACGTATCGCTGGAGCTCGCGGACGACAACACGACGGCGCTGGTCTCCGAGGTCGCGCTCGCCGGGCCGCCCGCACCATCTCCCAAGACGGTCGTCCTCGTGACCTCGGGCGCGCACCGGGCCGACCACCTCGGATCGACGACCCCTGAGGGCGGAGATCCGGTGGAGACGCCGCATCTCGACGGGCTTGCCAAAGACGGTGTCTTGTTCGAGTCGGCGTGGACCGCTAGCAACTCGACGATCCCATCGCACTCGGCGCTCCTCACGGGGCGTCACCCCAGGGACACCAAGGTGCTCGACAACTACTTCAGTCTGGGCGCTGACCCAGAGTTCTCGCCGCGGACGCTGGCCGAGGAGTTCTCGGCCAAGGGCTTCGCGACGGTGGCTGTCATCAGTTCATCGCACCTCGCGAGCGACTACAGCGGACTCGGCCGGGGCTTCGATACGGTCATCCTTCCGGATGGAACCGAGTCCCGCGCTGCCCAGTCGGTGCAGGCCGCGCTGGCGCAGCTTCGGGGTGGAACGCCCACGTTCGTTTGGCTTCACCTGTTCGATGCCCACGGTCCCTACCAGCCGCCCCCTAAGTTTGATCGCCGTTACTACCCGAAGGACAAAGACCCCTTCGATCCTGAGCTGCCCGAGATCGACCTCGATGGGGGGCAGTTGCCCGAATGGCTCCGTGGGCTGCGGGACCACGCGTTCCCGCGGGCCCAGTACCGTGCGGAGATTGCCTACCTCGACGCAGAGATCGGCGCGCTCTTGAAGAACCCGCGGGTGGCGGACGGGATCATCGCCTTCACGTCGGACCACGGCGAAGTGTTCGCGCGCAACGGGGTCTTCTATGGGCACGAGGGACTGACGCCCGACACCCTTCGCGTTCCGCTGATTGTGAGCGCCCCAGCGCTCAAGGGCTCAGCCCGGCGGGTGACAGAGCCGGTGCGCCAGATGGACCTGGGGCGCACGCTGCTCAACCTCGCCGGCTACGGGAACGTCGCCTTCCCGGGCATCGACCTCGTCTCCGATGAGCTGCCTGAAGAGGAACGGAGGTTCGCGGTCTCTCGTCGTTTCGCTTCCGTCACCCAGGGAAAGTGGCACGCGATCCTGACGCTGTCAGATCTCAGCGCCTCCGGGGATGGCCGCTGGGCTGCGCGGCATCAGATCGAGGTCTTCGACATCTCCGTCGATCCTGAGTGCCACAACGATCTCGCCACGGAGAACGTAGAGGTGGCGGCGCGCTACCACGCGGCCATCGTCGAGTGGCTCGCGGCGGAGGACGTCATGCTGCGTGCCTCTCGGCCGAGCCTAGATCGCGCGGCTCGGGCCAACCTGGCGGCCTTAGGCTACGGGGCTGACGGTGGGCCGAAGAACGCGCCGCTCTTCGACTCCTCTTGCACATGCAACGAGTGCATGAAGTTCAAGTAGACTGGCTGAGTCGAACAGAGCCAGCCAGGACGATCAGGCCGCCTGGGCCGATGAGTCGTCCGACGGCTTGCGCGTAAGGACGATCGACGGGCGCTTGGCGGGAATGACGTTCTCTTGGCTCTGGCCAAAGTGGACGGTGTCCTGCCGAGCATGGTTTGGCTGGCCCTCCGGAGCGGTGCTCGGGATGGTCTGGGTGAGCTCGGTGTGGGTGACTAGCGTGAAGCGGCCCTCGGCGAGGGTAAGCGCGGTCACGCGTCCGCGGAACTTGCGAGCCGGGCCGCCGAGGCCGACGCGGCTGTCCGCGTAGTAGCTGTGGCGCTCGCCGCGCACGACGGACGCGAGGCCTACGCCGAAGTCCCGTGCGCGTCCGTCGCCGTTGGCGGCGGCGCGCTCGCAGACGGCGAGGTAGTTCACGCCGACGCCGGTGGTCTTGGCTGTGCCGCCCGAGACAGCGGAGAACATCCGCCAGGCGGCGTTCACGGCAACGATGCGGCCGCGGCCGTCGATGATCGCGGCATGGCTCGGGAGGGAGTCGAGGGCCGTCGCAAGACGGTCAAAGCGTGCGCCGCTCGGGACGGCGAACCCTGCCTCTGGAACCGAGGTCGGCTGGGCCTCACAAAGGTTGGCGGCCGTGAAGGACACGAGGATGCAGTCGCCGGCCGGGTCCGGAACGCGCTCGACGTGGATCGTTGCCTTGGTGGGGGAAGTGGCGGTGCCGTGGGCTGCGTGGCGCTGGAATTCGATCTCGCAGCGGTCGCCCTCGCCGTTTTGGATGCGGCGCAGCTGGGCGTGGAGGGTGCCGGCGTCACGGCTGCCCATCAGGGCGGCCTGAGCGCACGCGGCGATGAAGTCGGTGCCTACGCCGACGCTCCGCAGCGGTACCGGATCCGCGGTGCGCGTCCCGCGCTTCCAAGGGGCGTTCGTGCGTTCGATCCTGCCGTCCGGGCCCAATAGAGCACAGCGATCCGCGGTGGCATCCATGGCGAACGTGGCCTCGGAGACCGTCAGAAGGCTGGGAACAAGGCGCGGAGCTTGGGGCATGGGAGCAGGGTCGGTCGAAGGAAGTCGCCTACGGAGTAGGCCTGACGGGCGATTCCTGGATATCGACTGCTTCCGCTAATCCCTTTAGGGAGGGGCCGTGAGAGAGGCCGTTGAGGCCTGTCTGGAGGACGCAGCCCAGAACGGAGGGCCCAGCTAGGAGGCCCAGCTCGGAGGGCCAGCTCGGGGGGGGGCCAGCTCGGAGGGCCAGCTCAGCGAGGTCTGATCACAACCCATCGCTCACCGCGTCCTGGGCTGTCGCTGCCTCCGCTGCCCGGCGTGAGTCTGCGTCGTGCCAGCCCGCATGGGCCCGTTACCGATCGACTCTTAGTGAGGCGCTGAGCCCCAAGGAGATCGGATTCAGCCCGAATGGCCGCCGTGGGGGAGCGAATCGATCAGCGAGCGAGCTGGTTCGAGCAGCGCGCCCGCTACGACTAAGTCGTTGTGATGGGTATCGAAGATCACCCAGTCACACGTCCTCGACGTGACGAAGAACTCGAAGAACGAGAGTTCGCCCAATAGCCCCAGGAGAGATGGCACGTCTCCCTCGATGACGGGCCATGGGGCAAAGTGGTCATCCGTGATGGCCAGCCGAACCACCTCGCCACTCGGGAGCAGCCTGCGGAGCGAGTCAAGTCCGTTGGCGTCCCCGTAGTGAAGCGTGACCGATTCAGGTTTCACCGACGTCCACCACCATCGAACGTCTTCATCGATGACGAAGCGATCGCGGACGCCTTGGATCACTTCGGCTTCTTCGTCGGCGTTCAGCTCGCGCGCGCCGTCGGTGGTGGAGAGGAGGCCGCGCACTTCTTCGATGAGGTTCTCGTCGAACGGCATGGCTTGGTTCGAAGGAGGGGCGGCGGAGCGCCCCTCAGCCCCTAGTGAGCCTCCAGCCAGTTCTTTCCATGCCCGAAGTCGACGTTGAGTGGCACATCGAGCGTCACCGCGTTCTCCATCGCGTCTTTGACGATGGCGGAGGTTGCCTCCAGCTCTTTGAGGGGAACCTCCAGCACGAGTTCGTCGTGGACCTGGAGCAGCAGCTGGGCCTGAAGCGTCGAGGCGTCGAGCTTCGCGTCGAGGTCGATCATCGCTTTCTTGATGATGTCCGCGGCGCTGCCCTGCACCGGCGTGTTGACGGCGGCGTTCTCAGCGGCGGAACGAACGCGCTGGTTGGTGGACGTCACGTCCGGCATGGGGCGGCGGCGGCCCATGAGGGTCTCGACGTAGCCCGTCTCGCGGGCACCCTCGAGTACCCCGTCAATCCAGCCGCGGACCTTCGGGAAAGCCTCGAAGTAGCGCTCGATGAAGTCCTTGGCTTCCGGCACGGTGAGCCCCGTCTCCCTCGCGAGGCGTTGGGGGCCCATGCCGTAGAGCAGTCCGAAGTTGATGGCTTTGGCCTGGCTCCGCATGGTGCGGTCCACGTCGCCCTGGTCGACGCCAAAGATGAACGACGCCGTGGAGGAGTGGATGTCGCGGCCTTCGCGGAAGGCCTGCGCGAGCTTCTCGTCCCCGGAGAGATGCGCGAGGATACGCAGCTCGACCTGGCTGTAGTCGGCGGCGAGGAGGACCCACTCGCCGTGCTCGTCAGGGTCCCGGGGCACGAAGGAAGCACGGATGCGCTGGCCGCGCTCGGTACGGACCGGGATGTTCTGGAGGTTGGGGTCGCTCGACGAAAGTCGCCCCGTGGCGGCCACCGTTTGACTGAACGAGCAGTGGATACGCCCGGTCTTCTTGTTGATGAATGTCGGGAGCGCGTCGACGTAAGTGCTCTTTAGCTTCATGACCTCGCGGTACTCCAAGAGGCGTCGCACGATCTCGACGTCACCGAAGTTCTCGTTGAGGGTCGCTTGATCGGTGGCGTAGCCAGTCTTGGTCTTCTTGACGCGCTTGACGCCGGCTTCGTCTTGGATGCGGAGCTTCTCGAAGAGCACCAGCCCGAGGGCTTTCGGGCTGTTGACTTTGAGTCCAGGCTCCCCAGCCAGCCGGCGGACGTCCTGCTCCGCAGAGTCGATGTCTTTCGTGAGCTCCTTGTTGAGCGCTCCGATCGCCTCGGTATCCAGCCGGATGCCGCGGCGCTGCATCTTGGTCAGCACGCGCACGAGCGGCATCTCCAGCTCGTGGAACAGCTTCTCGTTGTCCGTCTCTTCGAGGTCCGCGGAGAAGCGCTGGTAGAGGCGGAACGTCGCTTCGGCGTCCTCGCACGCATACTCGGCGACCTCGTCGATGGGCAGCTCCGCCATCGTGATCTGGTTCTTGCCCTTGCCGATAAGCTGGGTCGTGGGGATTTTTGTCAGGCCGAGCTCCACGAGCGACATGTCGTCGAGGTTGTGTCGACGCGCCGAGCCGTGGATGGTGAAAGACGCGACCATCGTGTCGAAGTGCGGCGGCGGCACCATCACCCCGTGGGCCCCCATGACGAGGGCGTCGTACTTTTCATTCTGCGCGACGCGGTAGAGGCTCTCGTCGGTCATCAGCGGCCGGAGCGCGTCGAGCAGCGCAGGCGTTCCGCCCTCCAGGATCGGCTCCTTGGTGTTAAAGGGCACATAGAAAGCGCGCCCCGGCTCGGCGCAGAAGGACATGCCCACGATGGCCACCTCCAGGGATCGAAGTCCCGTCGTCTCCGTATCCCAGGCGAACGTGCCGGCCTCGGTCAGCTCCGCAATCATGGCGTCGAGGGCCTCCTTTGTCTCGACGATGACGTCCTCGCGCTCACCCGAACCGCTGGCTTCGACGCCTGCCGCTACCTCGTCCATGAGGCTGCGGAAGTCGAGGCCTTGGAACAGGTCGCGGAGGCCGTTGACGTCGGGCTCGGCGGGGACGATGGACTCGAAGCCCGGTTCGAGCGGCACGTCCGTGTCGATGGTCACGAGATCCAGCGACAGCAGCAGCATCTCGCGATCGGTCTCAAGCTTCTCCTTGGTCTTGCCTTTGACCTCGTCGATGCGTTCGAGGAGCGCGGGCACGGAGCCGAACTCCTTGATCAGCTTCTGCGCCCCTTTCTCGCCGATGCCCTTCACGCCCGGGATGTTGTCCGAGGTGTCGCCCATGATGGCGAGCACATCGATGACGTGGTCAGGCGTCGTGCCGAACTTGGCCTCGACCTCTTCGGGTCCCTCGACCACGAGGTCTTTGCCGGGCTTGAAGATGTTGTGGAGGGCGACCTTATCCGACACGAGCTGCATCATGTCCTTGTCGCCGGTCACGATGCGCACCTCGTGCCCGGCGGCCGCGGCCTTGGTGGACAGCGTTCCGATGACATCGTCCGCCTCATAGCCAGGGATCTCGAAGATCGGAATCCCGTGGGCCTTGATGATCGCGCGGATGTCTTCGAGCTGTTGGATCATCTCCTCGGGCGCACGCTCGCGGGTGGCCTTGTACTCCGCGTACTTCTCGTGGCGGAAGGTTGGGCCCTTGGCGTCCAGCGCGACCGCCACAAGGTCCGGCTTCTCCTCGCGGAGGATCCGGCGCAGGGCCATGGTGAAGCCGTAGACGGCCCCGGTGGGGCGCCCATCGGCCGTGGAGAGACCCGAGCGCATCATCGCGAAGTGCGACCGGTAGGCGACGGCGGTGCCGTCAAAGAGGAAGAGTCGAGACATGGCCTATGAGGCTAGCTAGCCGCTCGACCTCCGAGCAGCTCGAATCGCTCCTAATCTCGACGCGGAGAGATCGAAACGGTGCTTCCCGCCCGAGTTACGTTGAAGGACACTCCGATCCACGGCTCCATCTCGCTCGACGAGGAGGACCCGGGTCCCTCGTACTCATTGAGGGTGTAGGTGCCGAGTCCGCCAAAGGAGGCCATCGCATAGCCCTCGGAGTTGAAGTCTAGGAGCACGGAAGCCTCGTCGTAGAAGGCAGCGTTTGTCGGCTCAGCCATCAGCCGCAGCGGTCCGAGCGGCGCGGCGCATCCGGTCAGCTGGACCGTGATCTCAATGTTCGGTCTCAGTCGAACCCGGCTTCCGTCGCCCAACTCGGCGTCCCGGTAGCGCTGGCATCCCACGGCTTCGATCCAGTAGCACTCTGGCAGTTCCCCAAGGGTGACGTCCATCTCGAAGAGGTCGTCTTGGCTCTGGAGCGTGGCGCGCGTGACGCTTCCGTCGGGCATCACCTTGTCCACGTGGATCGTGCCCGCGGACTCTCCGCTAGGCAGCCGGACCGTGAACCTGATCGACGAAACCCGCTGGACGAGGTCTTCGTCCGTCACGCGAACGGTCGGAGAATCCTTGCCTGGGTAAATCAAGATGTTGCGAACGAGCGGCTTGAGCTCGCTCTCGTACGGATCGGCATAGAGCGTGTAGCTACCGGGAGGGAGTTCCTCGAACGTGTGCTGCTTTGGACTCTCCCGCGAGCCGTCCTGGTTCATGGGGACATTCTCGCTGATGGGGAACAGATCGTGCTGCAGCTGCAGCCGGAGCGATCCCCAACGCCGCGAATTCACTTCGGCCGTGTCGATGGTGACGGAGCCAGGGGCTCGGACCGTCAGCGTGACCGGCCCGTCGCCGGGCTCGAAAGCATGTGGCGAGTGGGTGTGGCGGCCCTTCTTAGTTGCCGCATTCAGGAACAACGGCGTGGATCTGTCGAGGACGTCTTCGCTGGCGGTCCATCCAGGGACTCGAACTTGGAAAGCCCCCCGGAAGTCGGCGCGTGCGACCGCGACGAGCTCAGACTTTGGGCCGCCCGGCACATCATGGATCCCGCTTGGCTTCTCGCGGAGTAGCGTCACGTAGGCGCGCCGGGCGGCGCCGCCGTCCTCGTCCACGACACGCCCCTCGACCAGTGGGGGCACCGGACGCATCACGATCCCGCCAAGGTCGAGGGCTAGCTGCCGGCCCGCCTCAATCTCGAGGATCCCGAAGAGACCGTCGCGCTTGTCACGGGGGGGGACCACCTCCTGGACGAAGAGGCGCTCGATCGGCGTTGTGGTGGGAAGCCCGTGGAGCACGTGAAAAGCAGAGCCCGCTGCATCCGTGCGCAGTTCGACCTCTTTGCCGCGGAGAGTCTCCCGTCTCATCACGAAGTCCAGCTCGCTGAGTCCAGCACCCGACTCGTCGACCAGTCGAAACTGCATGCTACGGCTCTCGGCGAGCGGCACCGTCACGTCGACACGATTGCCGTTGCCCACCGGAGCATCGAAGGTGGCTTCGCCATGGCAAGCGCCCGCCGTGACTCGCGCCACGAACGTCTTGTTCGTCGTAAAAGGAAAGAGCGTGAACTCTAGATCCCGCGTGTGGAGCACCTGTTGGCGCCGGACCCCCATGGGCTTATCCATGACTTCGATGCTGACCTTAGATGGTCGGCGCTCTTGGGGCATGGAGTCGGGGTACACCCAGCGTAGGTGGACCGATCCGACCTCGGGCATGCGAATCTCTCCAGGAGCCTCTCGGTCGTCGAGGATCAACGCGCGGCCCCACACCGCCGCGGCCGGCCGTTCTCCCTCTTTCAACGAGAGCTCGACCTTCCCTTCCGCATCCGTTCGCTTGGCGGAGGCTGGCTTGATCCCGGTGGGCGCGAACTCGCTCTTGGGCGACGCTTTGGTGGCAACGACTGGCACTCCAGCGAGGGGCCGTCCGTCCCATCCGAAGACCGTGGCGCCCTGGATACGCTCCGATGGGTCCCGAAGATCGAGGACGAGAACGCTCCCGTTCGACCCTTTGGACGTGAGGCCGGATGAGACGCTCGTGCCGAGCTTTGCGAAGAGCCTACAGCGCAAAGTCGGAGCGGCGAGAACGGCTTCGCAGGTCATCCCTGCGGTGTCTGCGAGTTCCGCCTCTTCGCCGATAGGCCTCCACTCGGGCGCGAACGTGCGCCGGGTGCCGTACCGATCCGCGGTGTTCCAGCTCCAACGCATGACGGAGGCGAGCTCCCGCATGTGGTCCGGCAGCCCCCTCGAGCGAGTGGACAGGACAACGAGCTCGAGCTCTTGGTCGATGTCCTCTCGCGACGCGTACACGATCACCTTGATCGCCCCGGCTGCGCTGAGTTGAGGCGCCGAGGACGCAAGGAGTGGCGAGCCTGCGTCCTGGGCCTCGCGGGAGCCTGCCTCGGCGTCGAGGGACAAGCTCGGCAGCGTGAACGGCTCCGTTGGCTCAGGCGCCTGACCCCCAGAAGCTGCGGAGCGCGCTACGCCCTCCATCGGGGCTTCATCACGGCAAGCGCCCAGCGCCACGGCAACGAGGCACAGAAGAGTCACGACGGCTCGGCGGCTCATGCTCTCATCGATCCTAGATGAACGTGATCGTGATCGCGTCGCTGAAGTTGCTCGTGGCGGTGCCGTCGGGGGCCGCGTCGCGGTACCAGAGCTGGAAGGCCCAGTCTTGGCCTGCTGTCACCATGACGAAGCCGAGCGGCGTGGGGGTCGCGCTGAGGTCGAGCTGTAGCTCGATCTCCGCGCTGGGCCCAGAGAAACCCACCTGGGACGGGGCGCTGTATCTGCCTACCTGTCCACCCAGGCAGATGTTGCCCGCGCTGCCCGAGGGCCGAAACGGATCTCGCACCGTTTGGCTGTTGAGGTAGATGCCCAGCACGTTCTGGGGAAGGCCCCTCGTCCGAAGGAGCAGGCTGTTCTCCGCCGCGAGGCCGGAGCCTGTCACCGAAAGCTGCGCCGTCGCCCCGACCGAGTTGGGGACCGGAAACGTGCAGCTCTTGGAGATTCCTCCCGCACAGAACGGCAGGGCCAGCTCGCTGCGAAGATTCAGCAAGGTGGCGAGGGCGCGATCCCGCTGCCCCTGGGTGAAGATGTCGCGGCACTCCTTGCGGGAGTACGACATGTAGTTGTCCACCATGGGCGTGAACGAATCCGTGTTGCAGAAGTCTGTGGCGACGCCCGTGTACTCGCAGAGCTCGTTGACGGTGTCGTAGCCAAGTCGCGGATCGGCGGGTGTGTCGCAAACGAGGTCCCCCGCGTCGGCGCAGTTCGACCCATCGGCGCACTCAAAGCCGTAGAACGGTTCGTGGGTGTGGAGAAGGTCAAAGTAGTGGCCGAGCTCGTGGGGGAACGTCGATGGATTCTCCGGGAGCGCCGTGCACGCGTTGTTCATCGCGATGCCTTGGACGGGCGAGAACGTGAACGCGGAGATGCCGCAGAGCGAGCCCTGCTCATAGTCGAGGGTCTCCGTGAAGTACACGTTGACCGTCCCCGGGACGACGTTCGTGCTGCGGAGGACGTCGATCTCGTTCAACGTGTTGATCTCCGAGTAGAACTCGTCGCTGTCGATGTAGTCGATCGGCCCCGCAAGGCAGAACTCGATCCCTGACCCGGCGAAGGCGTTATTGGCGTCGATGACCGCTTGGGCGGTGCGGGCCGGGGGCAACCCCCCCGTTCCGTCGCTCCGCCGAACGACGTGGAAGGTGAGCGGCACCACGTAGGAGTCAGGGGTTCCAAGGCCCTCCCTGGCTAGCGTGGGCTCGGGTAGCTCATAGGCGCCGCGGAGCTTCTGGCGCCAAGCCGCCGCCGCCTCCTGGGGCGAGAGGTCCATGGCGCACTCATGCTGCGTCTGGGGCGAAGAAGCGCTGGCTGGCAAGGTCAGCAGGAAAGTGAGGGCCAAGCACGGGATGGGCTGGGACATCGTGACTCCTTGGTCGCTATGGGAAGTGATCGGTCGAGCTATGTCACTGTTAGTCACGCTTGCCCCCGCGGCAACGCGGAATACCCCAGAACGCAAATCAGCGCCCCACGGAAGGGCGCTGATTCGATGGTAGAGCGGGGAAGGCCCCACCCGGCGGGGGAGGAGCCCGCTTTCTTGCCGGCCTACTGCCAGGTCACGCGCCAGCCATCGGAGAAGTTGCTGGTCACCTGTCCACCGACGACGTCGCGGAACCATGCCTGGAAGTGCCACGTCTCACCGATCACGGCGGCCACTGGCCCCGTCGGCTGGGGGATGCCCAACGCGTTCACGTCTGCTGCAAAGCTCCCGAGGAAACCGGAGTTCAGGATCTGCCCGCCGACCACCCGGCCAATCTCTCCTGCGACGCAAAGGTTGCCCGCCGATCCGCCGGCCTGGGGGATGAACCCCGCCGTCTTGCTGGCGACGAAGAACCCTGCTGCGTTCGAGGGCAGCTGGTTGGCCAGGAGTCGCAGGTCGTTGTTCGCGATCACCACCGATCCCCGACCCTCGATCACCGCCGGAGAGCCCGTTGAGTTAGCCACCGCAGGGGAGCAGTACACTTCCCCGGGCTCGCACATGCCGAGGAACAGGCAGTCGACCCATTCCGGGTGATCGACGAAGGGGCTGCGGTTGCCTTGAAAGGAAGCGACGACGTCGTTGCGGCGGCGCTCGAAGTCGTCCACCGGATCAGCGAAGTGCCACTGGAGCAGCACCGAAAGGCGGCCCATGTACGCGAAGGACTCGTTCTGGCCCGTGTTGGACGCTGCGATCAATCCGAGGTTGTCGGTCAGGATTAGATCCGGCTCCATGACGCCGGTGGTGCCGTGGTTGCCGCCCTCGTACCGGACATCCGCGTAGAGCATGGCGCGAGCGATGTCGCCGCGCCGGAAGGGGCTGACCTCGAAGATCCCCGACGCCGTCCAGTTCGAATTCCCCGGGTAGGTCCCCGAGCCGCCGCCCTGCCCGTTGTTCACCTCGGTGATCAGCTCCGTGCATCCAGCCGAGCAGTTGGCGAACGGCTTGTTGCTGCGGTTCTGGTTGTAGGTGCCGTTGCAGATGAAGAGCAGGTGGCAGTCCGTGTAAGGCATGTTCCCGCCCGAGTCGTCGGGGAAGCCGTAGGACGAGGGCCAGCTGTGCTCGCGCTGGTAGAAATTGTTGCCGCCGCTGACCTTGGCGTAGCTCGCGTTGCGATAGATGTCGATGACGCGCGACGGATCGTTCGGATCTTCCTGGGCAGCCTCAAGGACGTTCCACGTGTCGAGGGAGGAACTCGTGTAGGGGCGGCGCGTGTGGTCGTCGATGACGAGGTGCAGCGATGTCCTCAGGGCCGCCTGGGACGACGTGTCCACTGATCCGTAGTAACCCGCTGGCGGATCGGAAACCATGGCGCTCGTAGTGCAAAGGACGCTGAGGAGAACGATATGCATGGGGTGACCTGTGGGCGGTGGAACAAGAGAGGACGGATCCACGGTCCATTGTGACGCGCGGAGTGGCAAAGCGAAAGCGCGGGACCTTCCTGGTTGGAAGATCCCGCGCTTCTGGGGCACTGCGGTCTCGCAGCGCAGCCCTCTGCTAACGATCAGTTGAAGTTGACTTCAAGACCGCGCGTGAAGTTCGACGTCGCGCCCATGGGGCCGGAGTCGCGGAACCAGGTCTGGAAGTTCCAGGTGTCGCCGGCCACTGCTGCCACTGCGCCGGTCGGCTGCGGAACAGCGGTCAGGTCGAGTGCGAGGGAGAACGAACCGGACCCGCCAGAGTTCTGGATCTGGCCGGGGCCGACGTAGCGACCGACGGAGCCAGCCACGCAGAGGTTGCCCGTGCTGCCGCCCGGGTTCATCACGAAGCCCTGGTCCATGCTGACGATGAAGAAGCCGAAGGCGGTCGTCGGGAGGCTAGAAGCGGTGAGCGTGACGTCGTTGTCGGCAACCGTGAGGCTACCAGCAGCGCTGAGCTCGCCGGCGACGCCCGTGCTGTTGACCACTGCCGTGCAGTAAGCGATGCCGATGCTGCCGTCGCACGTGCCTGCCGATGCTGCGGTCATGCAGCCGGTCGTCGGGTTGACGGAGCCCGGCGTCGGGTCGGCGTAGGGCGGGTTCGGAACGCCGTCGGTGGCGAAGTTGACGAAGGTGTCGGTACACCAGTCACCGGGGCAGCCGCCGTCGCGGATGACTCCGGAGGGAAGGAAGCTGCCGTCCGGGCCGAGGATCGGCGCGTTGTCGAAGAAGCCGTCGCCAGCGTCGCCGTCGTTGAACGCAATCGCGTCAAGGATGGTGACGCCCGGGTCGGAAGCCATACGGGTGGTGAAGGAACCCACGGGGTCCGACACGTCTGCGTCGATCCAACCGGTGCCCGAGGTGTCCATGTCGGCGCGGAGCACGGGGTCCGGAACGTTGACGAGGTAAAGCGTCATGCTGCTGTTCTCGAACATGTTGGCGCCTTCGACGAGGTCAATCTCGCCGGGGAACGCGACGTCCGACTCGGTGCTGCCGAAGACGAAGTACTCGTCGCCCGGGGGGAACAGGTTGCCGGACAGGTCGTAGACCTGATCAAGCGTTCCAGTGCCGCCGGTCGAGCCGGAGGGGTCACCCTCGACGACGAGGATCATCAGGCCGTCCGTGGACTGGCCGGGGGTGCCGAGGATCTCGACGTACTCTTGGTCGGCGCCAGCGGTGCTGATGCGAACCTCGGTCATGACCTGAGCGCTGGCGGCGGACGTGAAAAGCAGCGCGCCTGCGACGTGGAGAGTGGACTTAGAAAGCTTCATATGATGGCCGATGCCGCTCCAGCGAGGAAGCGGGCTTGGATCAGGTAGCTCGAAAGCTTGAGCAGGAGAGAAGAGAGGACGGAACGACGTCGCAATAACGCCGAGGGTAGAGAGGATCGCGCGATCCAGCCTTAGTTTCCATGGGGCGGCGGTGCCAGCGAGGCGCACTGGGCACCCCACGCGATCTTGGCTACCGGACTATAGGTTGGCACAGGCGAGGAATGATCAAGTGGGCGTGAAACTCAGGGACCCTTTCGGGATCGTCACCGATTAGGGACCATCCCAGGGATAGGCCGTGGGGGGCCAGAGAACCCTCTGTTTCATTGGTTTCAGGGCCTCTTATTGCCGATCCTCTCTGTATCCGGCGCCTCTGGGTATGTCTCTCATCGGGACGCTCCTGCGCTGGCACCCCTAGAGAGACTGTCATGAGCCCAGCTTCCCCCTCCTCCGCCCCCGACCACCCTCCCGAGGGCTCCGCCCCCGAGGCCTCCGCCAGCCCGATCCGCGCGTTCATCGGTGGCGTGCTTATGGGGCTCGCGAATCTCGTTCCGGGGATCAGTGGGGGCACCATGATCCTGGCGATCGGTCTCTACGACCGCTTTATCGGCGCCATCGCCGATGTTTCGCGTTTGCGCCTGCGTCGCGAGACGATCGTGTTCCTGATGGCGCTCGGGTTCGGCCTCGCGTCGGCGGTGCTGCTGCTCTCCGGTGTTGCGGTGCGCTTAGTGGCCGAGCACCGCTGGGCCATGTACGCGCTGTTCATCGGCATGACGCTGGGGGGGGCACCGGAGCTTTGGGCTCGCATCAAGCCCCTTCGCGCCTCCACGTTCGTTGCTTTTGGTATCGGCTTCGCGGCGATGGCATGGTTTGCGCTGAGCTCGGGCGGTATCGAGCTCGAGCCCAACATCCCCACCCTGCTCGGCGTAGGCGTTGCGGGCGCGAGCAGCATGATCCTGCCGGGCATCAGCGGAAGCTACGTGCTGCTGATCCTCGGGATGTACGACACCGTGATCGGTGCCCTTTCGATTTCTGAAGTGCGTGAAGCGCCCAAGGAGTCACTCATGATCATCGGCCCGGTCATCGTAGGCGCGGCCGTGGGCATCGCCGTCTTGTCAAACGTTCTGAAGGCGGTGCTCAAGCGCTATTCAGCGCCGTCGCACGCGGTGCTGCTCGGGCTGCTTGTGGGGTCGGTGCTCGGGCTCTACCCGTTCCAGGAAGCAGTTCACCCAGAGCTCGCGAGCCGCGGTACGCGTAAGGCGATCGAGGCGGTTGTGCACAAGGGCAAGGATGTGGGAGAGGTCGCAGCGGCCGCCAGCGGCTTGAGCGCCACGGAGCTGGAGCAGCACACGCAGACCTGGCGCGGTAAGACCAAGGGCGAGATGAAGTCGGCGAGCCTCAAGCTGCGCCGCTTCGATCCGACGGGCCGCGACATCGCGAGCGCCTTGGGACTCTTTGTATTGGGAGTGTTTCTGACGCGGCTGCTCGGACGCAAGTCTGTGTGACCCTGAGGGGTGACCTCTCTGGGTGACAGTCCGGCCCGCGGCCGTGACTCACCTGGAGAGCAAGCGGCGACTGGGAGGTCTGGAAGACGCGCTTTAGGGGCTTCCAGGGCAGTTGGCAAGGGAGTTGCGTGGGGGAGGGCACACCCCACGAGCAATCCCATGCGTCACCTACCACAGATTACCTACACCGCTCTTCTGGTCGCGATTCTCAACGCGCTCGGTCTAGCGGCTCCACCTTCCCCTTCCACCGACCCGGCACTCGGAGCGGTGCAGCGGAGTCAGGACCGTGGCGTGCCCGTCACGATCAAGGAGCTCAACATCGCCGATGCGATTGCTGAGTTCCAATCCTTCAAGGACAAGCTGGGCACCTTTCGCGAAGAGATCAGTGAGGGCCGCGCGACGGCCCAGGAAACGGCGCAGATCCTGACCGACCTGCGCGCCAGCGCATCGCCAGAGAACAACTTCAACGAGGAGCCGATCCTCGGCGCCATCACCGGCTACGTGGACGGCGTCCTCGGCAAGCAGGTGGAGCTCGTGGACTTCCTCGAGTCCCAGCGCTACCGCATCAGCTACTACGCCAATCAGATGGCCGCGTCGGTGCGTCCCGAGGACCTTGCGATCCTGTTCGGAACGACCGCGCAAAACGACGTCGCGCTCAAGGTGAGCGTGGCCGAAGTGGACCAGGCGCAGCAGGCGATCAAGGCGTTTGTCGACCGCCTGCCCGCCGACCAGTTCGACAAACGAACGTTCCGCCCGACCCCAAAGATGCCCCGGGAGACCCGGGCGCAACTCGACCAGCTCCTAGCGCGCTACCAGACCCAGGCGAACGGCCTAGAGCTGGCCAAGAAGCGCTTGCAGCTCGTGCGCGCCGCCGAACGCAACGGTGCGACGCTCGTGGACACGGCCGAGCTCGAGGTCAACTCCGACCTCCTGGTCGGGAAGATGTTCGGCGCCCTCGACAAGGTTCGCTTGCAGATGAGCATGGACCTGATGTCGCTGGAGCAGCTCCTCTCCGGCTACGCGCGTAGCGCCCGGACCCAGGGCATCCTCGACGCCTTCCAAAGCCTCGTGGAAATGCAGGGCGATCTCGAAGGTCCCAGCCCGGAGCTGTCCGGGGTCCTTGACTGGCTCCAGGACTCGAGCCTTCGACGCCTAACCCTCTCCGCCGACGGCATGAAGCGTCCGGGTCTCGACGTCCCGCGCTACTCCGACATGCTCCGCGAGGCTTACACGAACGCTTCTTCCCCCGCCCAGAAAGGCGCCGCGTCCGGCGCCGGGAGCCAACGATGAGAACGACGACTCAGACCTCTATTCTTCTACTCCTTGCGAGCGCCTTCCCCGTCGCCGCGAACGCCCAGGACGTCGCGGGCGGTTCGAACGGCGAGGAAACGGGCGTGGCCGCCAATGAACTTGCCGGAGGCAGCGAGGCCGCGACCGCGGAGTCCCTGCGCCAACGCATTCGCGACATGCGCATGAATCTTCTGCTCGGCGGAGACCAGGTTCGACGCGCGGAGGAGCAGGCCGTCGACTTCTACGTCGGAAAGACCCGGTCCGTGGAAACGCGCATGGACGACGTAGCAACCGAGCTGGTTGAGCTGCGGGCCAGCTACGACGTGGTACTCGATCGAGCCCTGGAGAGCGGATCCCAGGAGGCGCTACGCGAAGCGCAGCCCCTGCGCAGTCGAATCTCGTCCCTTGAGGCGGAGGAGTCCGGCCTCTTCGAACGACGCGAGCGTCTTTCCGAACTCGTCGCAGCCGTCGAGGAACGAGACCGCGATCGTCGACGACTCGTCGATCAGGTGGAGAGCGCATCGGCGCTGCCCGATTCCTTCGGCGCGCCCATGATGAGCATCGGCCTTGCGCCGCCACCGATCGCCGCGGAGGCCTCGGTGCCCTTGGAGGACGACGCGCTTCTGCAGGACCTCCTCGCCCGCGATCCCGCGAAGGCCAAGTCCATGTACTTCGCGGCTGATCCCGAGCGCTACTGGCGCCGCTTTCCGCTGCAGCCCCCTTCGTCGAGCCTCCGCAGGGCCATGCGCTTTCCGCTGCCCGACCCCGTCGGTCGCCGCTGATCTTCGCCATGGACGCCACATGGATGGACTACGTCCGGCTAGGCGGCCCCCTGATGTACGCGGTTCTCGCGACATGGGTGGTGGTCCTCGCCGGAGCGATCGATCGGCTGCTCTATGCGGTAGGTCGAGTGGTGCGCCGGCCGGCCGCCCGCGCGGCAGCGATCAAGAAGGCAGGCAGTCCCTCGGGCGCTGCGCTTGAGCTTCAACGGGAGGCACAGCGCGCGCGCCGTGGCCTCGACCGCATCGATACCGTGAGTCAACTCGCCACGAGCGTGGGACTCTTCGGGACGGTGGTGGGGCTCGCCCAGGGATTCCTGGGGCGCGGCGGCACCGCCGATACGTCCCAGAGCCTCCAGGCCCTGGGGGACGGTCTCTCGACGGCGCTCTTTACGACGATCGCTGGCCTCGTGGTCTTTCTCTTTGGACAGGCCGTGCTGGTCGCTTACCGCGAATGGCTCAGCTACATCGAGCGAGACATGCTGGCCCCCGTGCGCGTGCCTTAGCACTTCTGTCCTCCCTTCAACGATTCACCCCTACCCCATGAGCCCTCAAGAGCTGAATCTCCGAGAGTCTGGCGGACAGGCCAGCGGCAAATCAGCAGGTCAGGCGGCGCTCACCCCGCTCCTCGACACGCTATTCCTGCTGCTGTTCTCGGTGCTCGCGGCGAGCGATGGCGCTGATGCACGCGCTGATCTCGAGGAGGAGGTGAAGCTTGAGCTGCCCTCCGTGATGGAAGATGGAGTTGCGAGCGGCGAATCCTCGACCGCGTCGCCCGTCGTGATCGCGATCGAGGCCGGCGGCGTCGTGACCCTCGATGGGGGAGCGGTCACCCTCGACTCACCCGTCGAGTTCGCGGCCTCACTTACGGGCTACCCCGCAGGGTCTGCGTTCGAGATTCGCGCGCACGCTGATGCGCGCCACGCCGTGGTCGTCGAGGTCTTGCACGGACTCCGCGAGGCGGGGTTCTTGGACGTTTCCCTCGTGGCGACCCAGCGGGCTTCGGGCACGGAACCCGATGGCTGGGGGAGCGTACCCCGATGAACGTGATGCGACACCTAGTGGTCTTCACCGCGGCGGGTCTCCTGACCTGGTGGATGCTGCACTTCGCGCCGGCACCGGCTCTCGCGGAAGGCGAGCCAGGTTCCGTGCGTCCGCCGATGCGCGCGCAGCTTCAGCCGAGTCCCGAGCCGTTGGAGACCGCCGCGGCGGAGCCAGCTGCCCGCGAACCTGAGGCGACCGCGCCTGAGCCCGTGGAGCCAGCTCCTGCCGAGCCAGCGCCCATGGAGGCAGCGCCGTCTGAAACGGAGCCCGTAGCGGAGCCAGTAGCCGCCGCCGAACTCGGATCGCGAACAGGATCCGAGGAAGCGGAGCGGCGTGAAGCCGCCCGAGAGGCTGGGCCTCAGCCGATCGAAGACCCCCGTGAAACCACGGACGAACTCGCTCGTAACTCAGAGCTTCTAGCGCTCGCCGAAGACGAACTTGGCGGGGCCGACGTTGCCCTTGGCTTCGCCACGACGCTGATCTCAGAGCCCGAGCAGCAGCTCCAGATCGCCCAAGCGTTCGGCGAAGAGATCGTGCTTGTGCCGAAGGCCGCCCTGCTCGAGGGGTCCGAGGCGCTCTCGTTTCGAATGCGCCCCGGCGCGTCCCCCAGGACGGAGAAACTCCAGGGACTCCCCGATCTACAGCGGTCACGGCAGCATCGCGATCTCTTCGCCTACGACCTCGGCAGGCTCCCCGACGAACTTCGGGCGCTTCGGCGCAACGTGATTCGCCGCGACGAGGTCTTCCTCTTTGCAGCGTTGATCCCGGCTTCCGAATGGGCGATTGTCATTGGGCGCCGCCGCGAAGCCGTGCGTGCCGCGGGCGTTCTTGAATCCGACGTCGAGCGCTACGTCCTGCGCTACATCCCCCAGCCGCGCGGTGGATTCGACTTCCTCGTGGAGGAGATTCACCTCGCCGGCGGCGAGAGGCTTCGCCATCCCTTCAGCTCACAGTACTAGACGACCCTTAGCCACGTAACCAATCCCATGCGCCAACTCATCTCCCTAGCGGCCCTGTTCCTGACCCCGTTCCTTGCCCTGTCCTGTGCGGCCACTTCCGTGCAGACCTTCGCCAACCCAGGCGAGGCGACCCAGGCCATGGTGCTCGCCGCCGAGGCTGGCAACCAAGACGAAGCCCGTCGGATCTTCAACTCCTTCGCGCGCTCCTCAATCCAGCGGGACAAGGTCTATGCCAACCTCTTCAATGCGGCCGAGACGCGCTACGAGCGCGGCAACGGCGCTGCCGCCGCACGCATCCTCGAGCTCGTGACGGTGGAGTACCCCGCAGCCGTGGCGGCGCGTGAGGCGCTCGTCTACTCGCTTTTCGTGGATCGCGCGGGCACCGAGGCGCCGTCCGAGGGGCAGACCGAAACCATGGCGCAGGCCATCGCCGCCGCGCGCGAGGCCTCCGGCCAGCGCTCCCCCTGGGTGGATCTCGCCGCTACCCAAGTCGCGATCGACCGCGGCGACACTTCGGGGGCCCGCGCTGAGTTCGACGGCTTCCTCCAGGGTTGGGACGGCCAGCCGGCGGACCTCCTGCCGTACGTCGAAGACCTCGACCGCTACCTCCAGACCCACTGATCCCCGGGGTCTTCGTTCCATCCTGCCGCCATCCCTTCGGCCCAAGACTCACCATGCGCACGTTCACACTTGTCCTCCTTGCGGCCACCCTTTCCTGGGGCGCTTCCGGCTGCGCCGCGATGGCTCCGCGGATCTACTCGCCGGTTCATTCGCCCGGCGGCGCCGAGGAGCGGGCTGACCACGCGCGTGAGATCGAGTCACTCGCGAACGAGCTGGCCGATCGAGCCGAATCCAGGAGCCCACTCGGGAACGCACGCATTCGCGTGGGGGCCCTCGACGCCATCGAGCCGCGTCGGTCTCCGTACCGACAGGTTTCGATCCTAGAGCGTGACCTTCGCGCAACGGAGGCGACGGTTCGGCACGAGCTCAGCATGAGCCTCAGCAACCGCGTCAACGTGGTCGGAGACAGCGCAGAGCTCGCAACCCATCGCATCGAAGGTGAGTTCCTCCGTTCTGCGACGGCCGTCGAACTCTCACTGCGACTCGTCGAGATCAAGAGCGACTGGATCGTTGCGACCGCGCGGCGACGCATCGAGAACTTCGTCCCTGAGTTCTATGACCGCCGGCTTCAGCCTGCGGAACCGACGCTGCCGACGGCGAATCAAGCCGCCCCGGCCGATACGTCGAAGAGCGAGGCGCCCGAGGATCCGTCCGCGGCGCGCAGCCGGGCCAGGGCGCTCCGCCCGGCGTTCCCGCTCGCTGCGCAGGGGACGAAAGATCCGG
>CALHGQ010000233.1 GCA_938030175.1 uncultured bacterium
GCCCGAATCGTACGAAGAACGTATCCGCGAGCTTTTAGACGGTGACCCAGAGAAGCGTCAGCACTAGGCACCAGTGTTCAGGAGGCTCTCCACGGCCCTCATGCGCTGCGAGAGGAAGCTCGCGCGGCAGCCATTGAAGGGGCCGGGGTGAGTAAACAGGAATCGGAAGCGAGGTCGCCCGTGTTGGCTCACGAGCGGCCTCTTTCCGTAGTTTAGGCGCTTGCTGGCGGGATTCTCTGAGAGCGAAAGCGTGGCAGCCCTTGGGGACGCAGCGTCACGGACGGGTAACGCACAGAGTCTCAGCAGCAGGACAGTGGAGTGTTCGGAACCGCTCATCAGCTCCTCCCAAAGTGAGGGATCCTTCCGCAGCAACGGCAATGAGGTGCCCTCGGGGAATGCCCTCAGGAATTTCTCATCTTGTGGGAATGTTGGCCCAGGATTCGCAGTCTCTTCCCTGACCCGACCCGAGGTCATGCGCGAAATGAGAGGTTGCTTCCCGCTCTCTCCGTCACAGTTCCGGCTTCCCCCTGAGCTGCGACTTCACTTCTCGTAGGGTCTGGGTGATGCGGAGCCGTCGCAGCTCTTCATCACCCAGGCCCGTCCTACTTCGCACCCGTCTCTGAGTTGGAGATCGAGCATGTCGCGAAGTGCTTCCTTGCTCGAGCGCCAGCTCCCGTTGGATGAGATCCAGCTGGATGAGATCCCGCCGACTGAGACCCAGCTGACCGAAAGCTAGCCGACTCAGATCAGCGGCGATCCACCGGTCGGCCCAACCTCTCAGTCACTAGGGACCTTTCAGACACTGGACCCTTAAGACACCAGGGACGCAGCCCAACCGGAGCGACCCTCGAATGGAGACGTAAGAAAAAAAAGAGGGGCCGAGGTGGCAGTTGCTTCCCGTGACTTCGACCTTCCCGTCGCGCCCTCCCCTGGATCGTGACTCCGGAGTTCGGAGCCCTTAACCAAAGGCTGGCATGTCAACCAACTGCCGCCCACCCGTGGAATTCAACATCGTTCGATCTGTCCTGCATGACCGTCGATGGAACATCCGCGGGCTTTGCAGCCCCTCTTCGTTATGCCCGTAGGACGGAATCCCGCGGACACAGGTTCCCTTCGGACCGGGTCGTTTTCTGTGACAGAAGCTTCACCGCTTCTGTCTCAGTATCTCACGCCATGCCATCGATGATCCCGTTGAAGGTCGCGCTTGGGCGCATAGCCCGCGCCATCGCTTCTTCGTTCGGGTGGAAGTAGCCACCGAGATCCACGGGGCTTCCCTGGGCAGCCAGGAGCTCTGCGTTGATCGTCGCTTCACCCTCGGTGAGCGCTTTTGCGACGGGCCCGAAGCGCGCCTTCATCTCTTGGTCCTCCGACTGCTCGGCCAACGCCTGGGCCCAGTACATCGTGAGGTAGAACGCAGACCCGCGGTTGTCGATCTCGCCAACCTTGCGTGAAGGCGAGCGCGAGTTCTCAAGGTACTCGCCGATGGCACTGTCCAGCGTCTTGGCGAGGAGCGCCGCGCGCGGGTTGTCCGCCATCTCCGCTGCCTTCTCAAGCGAAGGCACGATCGCGCAGTACTCGCCGAGGGAGTCCCACCGCAGGTGACCCTCGCCGACGAACTGCTCGACGTGCTTGGGCGCGGAGCCGCCCGCGCCGGTCTCGAAGAGCCCGCCGCCTTGGAGCAGCGGAACGATGGAGAGCATGCGCGCGCTCGTTCCGAGCTCGAGGATCGGGAAGAGGTCGGTGAGGTAGTCTCGGAGCACGTTGCCCGTCACGGAGATCGTGTCTTCGCCTTTTCGCACGCGCGCGAGGGAGAAGGCCATCGCGTCGACCGGCTTCATCATCTGGATGTCGAGGCCGTCCGTGTCGTGGTCGGGAAGGTACGCGTGAACCTTCTTCAGGAGCTCGGCGTCATGGCCGCGGTCGGCGTCCAGCCAGAAGATGGCGGGCGAGCCCGTGGCCCGCGCGCGCGTCACGCCGAGCTTGACCCAGTCGCGAATCGCCTCGTCCTTCGTCTGGCACATGCGGAAGATGTCGCCCTCGCCCACGGCGTGCTCAAGGAGCGTGTTGCCGTCCGCGTCCACCACGCGGATGGTGCCCTCCGAGGCGGCGAAGAACGTCTTGTCGTGGGAGCCGTACTCCTCGGCCTTCTTCGCCATGAGCCCGACGTTAGCGACGTTGCCCATGGTGGCGGGGTCGAACTGCCCGTGCTTCTGGCAGTCTTCGATCACCGCTTGGAAGAGGGTCGCGTAGCTGCGGTCCGGGATGATGCAGACGGTGTCTTGGAGCTCATCGGAGCGGTTCCACATCTTGCCGCCGTCGCGGACGACGACTGGCATCGACGCGTCGATGATGACGTTGTTGGGAACGTGCAGGTTCGTGATCCCCTTCCGGGAGTCCACCATCGCGAGGGCGGGACCCGTTTCGTAGCAGGCCTCGATGTCGGCTTCGATCTCCTTGCGCTTCGCTTCGGGGAGTCGGTCGAGCTTCTCAAGGACGTCGCTAAGGCCGTTCGCCACGTTGGCGCCAATCTCGCTGAGCTCGGCGGCGTGCTTGTCGAGCGCGTCCTTGAAGTAGACGGACACGCAGTGCCCAAACATGGCCGGGTCCGACACCTTCATCATCGTGGCCTTCAGGTGCAGGGAGAGAAGCACACCGTCGGCCTTCGCCTGGGCGATCTCCTTGGCGAAGAACTCGCGCAGCTGCGCGACGCTCATGGCGCCAGCGTCGATCACCTCGCCCTCGAGGAGTGCGATGCTGTCCTTGAGCACGGTGGTCTCGCCGCCCTTAGGCGTGAACTCAATGCGCGCGGTCGTAGCGGCGCCGAGAGTCGTGGACTGCTCGCTGCCGAAGAAGTCGCCGCCGGTCATGTGCGCGACGCGGGACTTGGAGCCAGACTTCGGCCAGTCCTTCATCATCCGGTGCGGGTGCTTCTGGGCGAACGCCTTCACCGAGCCGGCGGGACGGCGATCAGAGTTGCCCTCGCGGAGCACTGGGTTCACGGCAGAGCCAAGCACGACGGCGAAGCGCTTCTGCAGCGCCTTCTCTTCATCGGTCTTCGGCTCCTCGGGGTACGAGGGGATCTTGAAGCCCTGGCCCTGGAGTTCTTCGATGGCGTCCTGGAGCTGGGGGATGGACGCGCTGATGTTCGGCAGCTTGATGATGTTGGCGTGAGGCGTCTTCGCAAGCGCACCGAGGCGCTGGAGCTCGTCTGGAATCTTCTGCTCCTCGGTCAACCCTTCAGGGAAGTTCGCGAGGATGCGACCTGCAAGCGAGATGTCCGCCGTCGTGATCTCCACGCCCGTGCCCTTCGAGAAGGCTTGGAGAACAGGGAGGAGGCTGTGAGTGGCGAGGGCGGGGGCCTCGTCGATCTTGGTCCAGGTGATCTTGGCGGAAGACATGGGAGGTGCGCGTCGGTGGTCGAAAGGGGCCGGCTTGGCTGTCCCTCATGGGCTCAGCGGAGGGGAGAGGTTAGTGGGAAACGACGCCCGAGGCGGACCCTTCAGGGCCCGAATCCGATACGAACCCGCGGAATTGACGGCCCCGTCAGAGCCTGCTCCGCGCCATACGCCCATACTCCGCGGTATGGAGCGGCTCGACTACGCCCAGTTCGTCGCTGCGAGGCACGAGTTCGACGCCATGGCGGCCCTCTCGGGTGACGCCATGAGCAGCTGCACCCTGTCCCCCTGGCAGCTCAGCGCCCACGGATCGATGGGCGTGGAGCCAGACGCGCCCGACACCCGCCGGCACCTGATCTATCGCTCCGACCGGGCCTGGCTCGCCCTTGTCGAGTTCAGTGCGCCCCATGTCTACGTTCCGTTCGAAAGCGCCTGGATGTTCGCCTGTCCGCTTGTGGGGGAGCCCACTGCGGCGCTGCAGCTCCTCGCAACCGTCGTCCGCGATCACGCCCATGAGCTCCGGGCCATCCTGCTCGGCGGCCTGCCCAAGGGGGGCCAGCTCCACCGGATGCTCGCCGGTGCCGCGAGCCGGGGCGGTTACGCGGAGCAGGAGGGGACGGAGTCCTGCATCATCGATCTTGGTCGCGGCGGGATCGGCGGTTGGCTCGCCCGCCGCTCGCGCAACTTTCGCCGCTCCGCGTCGCGGGCGACTCTCTCCGATGGCGTGGAGGTCATCGACGGGCTCGCACTGCCGCCGGAGGAGGCGTTCGAGCGAATTCTCCGGGTCCAGGAGCGCTCCTACAAGGCGCTGGACGGGGAGGACATCTTCACGATGCCGATGTACCTCGAGTTCTACCGCCGGCTACTGCACGACGTACACGCGTCCGGTGAGCTGCGCCTGACCTTTGCCATGCGGAAGGGCGAGGACCTCGCGTACCACTTCGGCTTCACCCGCGGTGCGCACTACCGCGGCTATCAGATGAGCTACGTGGAGGACGCGCGATCCCTGGGACTTGGGACGGCGCTACAGATGCTGCACCTGGAGCGCGCGGAAAAGGAAGGGGTGACCCGTTACGACCTCGGGATGCTCGCTCCGTACAAAGAACGCTGGTGCGACCGTATCGATCACACCGTAATGGCGATCTTGCAGTGAGGGGGAAAGCGGGAGCGGAATTGACCGAGGTGGAACGGATGAGGGAGGGGCGCGTGTCGCGCCCGACCGCATCGCTGAGATGCCATCGCCCCGCCAGCGGGATGACGGCCCCCGTTGCCGCCCTTAGCGGTCGTCCGGTCCCAGGGTATGGGTGCTCAGGCTGAAGCCGATCGGGCTCGGCTTGCCGTCCACCATGCCCAGTGGCCCAATGGTCACGTCCATGGATTCCTTGTTCCGAAGGACGGTCAGCCGCACGCTCTGCTGATTCGCGCTCTTGGCAATCGTGCTCGATCGCACTTTGCCTTTGACCGGTGAGCCGTCGACCGCGATGACGATGTCACCTCTCCGAAGGCCGGCCTGATCTGCCGCGCCGCCTGCCTCGACCGAGCGAACCCTGGCGGAGTCGATGACTTCTGTCACCCATTGGATCTCGCCCGTGGGCACGGAGATGTTCATGGGCTTCTTTCTCTCGGGGCCGCTCAGGACGTATTCGCCCGCAGGCACGCGCTCGAACGTCGCGATGCCGTCGTTGTCGAGCTTTGCCCGGTGGCCTGTGCTGAAGACGGCCTTGTCCCCTTGGCTGAGGCGGAAGGTTTCACCTGCGCCCACGTTGGGCGCGTGCACCTGGACCTTGTGCATGCTGGGGACCACGATGCGCAGGTCGGTCTCAGGGCGAATGATCTCGATGTTCTCCGACATCACCCGGTCGCCCCTCGCCTTGAAGCCAAACGACTCTGCTCCGTGACCCGTCTCGTAGACGTTGACTTCGTACTTTCCTGGCTGGAGGGCCATCATCGAAAGCTGGCCGTCGTCGGGAATCTTCTTGATGCCGCCCGTCATCATCGTGATGTACCGCTCCGTGGGCTCTCCGCTCGCATCGAGTCGGTTCACGTGGGCTGAAAGGCCCGCGCTCAGGTCGCCCGCGATGTCTAGGTGAAGCGTGCACCCGGGCAGGAACTCGATGGAAATCTCGTCCGCACCCGGCTCCAGCGGGACCATGACCTGACCGTCGACCTCGCTCTTCGCCGCGAGCTCGGGTTGGCCCGCGGACGCCGAGGCGTCGGTAGATTCCTTGGGGAAGAGCGAGTCCTTCGGGAGCCAGTACTCTCCGCGCCCTCGCTTCACTGCGTTGATGTCGCGGGCGCGGCTGAAGCGCTCACCCGGGCTGGTCACTTGGAAAGAAACATCGGCGACCGGCCCACCCTCTGAGCGCGCACAGCGGCAAACCACGAACTGCGAAAGATCGACCTCGTCCAGTGAGATTTTCTCCTCCGTGACCCCAAGGCCCGTCGTGATCTTGGCGATCACCTCTGGGTCGTAGTTGCCTTCACCGCGGCCGGCCGCGATCCAATAGGCACCCTTCGGCAGATCGGCGACTTGGAAGAGGCCCGACGCCCCTCGTGTCAGCTCGCTGTGGTGCTCGGCGCTCCAGTCGATCTCGTCCGAGCGGGCGGCTTGCGTGGCCGCCGCGGACGTGACCTTCATCCAAACGGGCAGCTTGGGCACGAGCTCCGAGGAGTCCTCTAGCTCGACGCGCAGAATCTGATTCATCGCGAGCTGGATCACGTGGGGGCCAGGACCCTCCGTCTCGAGGTTCATGGGTCTCGGCTCGGACGAGTAGTCGGACGCGATGTTGCGCCAGTCCAGCCGCTGGACGGATCCGCTGCGCACCGTGATCTCGAAGGCTGCATCCTTGAGGCGCAGCCGCGGCTCTTCCGGAGTCCAGGCGATCTCTTTTCCGTACCGCTGCTCTCCCGTGAAGACCACGGCGCTCTCGGGTTGTGAGCCATCGGGCAGCCTGACGTCTAGTTCGAGCTCCAGGACGCGCTCGCCGATGAACGAGCACTCCTGGCCGGTGTGGTTGGTCTGGCGCGCGAACGCGAATCCGTCGGCGTGCGCGGAAACCGCGTGGAGGCCTTCGCGCAGTCCGGTCAGGGTGAAGCGGCCCATGCTGTCGCTCATCGCCGTGCGGTGGTTGCGCTCGTTCTCGAGCATGCTCTCCGCGCTCTTCGCGATGCTCTCCTCTACGTCGGGGATGCCCTCCCAAGCGCGACCGATCTTCGCGGTCTGCGTGCCCTTCATGACGCCGCGCCAGGCTTGGCCCAGCCGGTTCATGGAGACGATCTGAACGCCCGGCATCGGCTGCCCGTCCTGGTCGATGACCGTTCCTTGGATCGAGTGCGTCCATTCGGACGGATCCTCGCCGTCCCCGGCAGCGCCTGAGCGTCCGGCCACCTGGATCGACTCGCGGGCGATTCGCTTGGCCTCCGGGCTGGCCGACGAGGCGGAGCTTGTGATCGACGCGGAGCTGGTCGTGGGGCGTGCGCCGACGCTGGGCAGCGACGCCCCTTCGTCGACGGAGCCGCGGTCGCTTGTTCCGCTGTCCGAGGGATCCGCCATCAGAGTGGCGGGCGCACCAGCGGACACTGGGTTGGAGGAGAAGACGGCTCCGGCGGCGAAGCCGAGTCCGAGGCCGAGTACGAGCGTTACGAGCGCGAGGTGGGAAGCCTTCATGGCTCCATGGTACGCCCCGTGCGCAGGTTGGTTAGCGAAACCTGTCGGGGCCAGGAGTCACCGGGGTCTTGGGGCAATGCAGCCCACCAGAGTTGGGCGCGTGCTACGCGGACTTAGACACGCGCGGCTGGCTCGGAGGAGTCTGTCGCGCATAGATGGATTCGCGTAGTGCGTGCACAATTTTGGTGGGCAAGGCGCTCCCAGACCCCTCGTGGCAGTAGTCACCGGGGTCTTGGGGGCAACGCAGCCCACCGGAATTGGGCGCGTGCTACGCGGATTCAGCTATGCGCGACAGGCTCCTAGGGCAGGATAGTCCAGGCTGCCCAGCCGGATGCTCCGCCAAGTTCGTGAAGTGTCAAGGTGCTCGTTGCGGCATCGTACGTCCAGCCCGAAGGCGAGCTGCCGCGGCGATGAACCGCCGAAGGCATCTGGTCGATACCGCGCAAGACGATGTCGGTGGACGCCGTGTCCTTGGTCTGGAAAATGACGCGCATCATGGCGCCGGTGTCCAAACCGATCTCCGTCGCGTCGATCGCCACCTCCGCGAGGTTCTCCGTTTCGATGGCGTAGAAGGCGTTGGCCTGGGGCTGCACCGTCCAGAGGATCGGCGTGAGCTCTTCGGCGTTCGTCTGCTTGATCCCAAGGTCGTGCCAGGCGCCGTCGCGGTCGGCGATCGTGCGCAGAACATCGCCCGGGGCGGGGCGCGTGAGGGTCTGGGGCTCAAGCCAGTCGAGGACGGCCTGATTGTCGAGGGTGGACCACGAGTGGATGGCGAAGGCCCGCGGAACGAGGGCCGTGTCCGCACCGTCCTGCTGCATGGCCTGGTCGAGGGCGATGGTCTGCTCGATGATGGAGGCGTTGGCGTCCATCGTCGCGTACCAGTGGCGCACAGGGATGTGGCTCAGGTTCGAGCTGAGTGCTCCACGCAGGTCAACGGTTCCCGCGATCGCGTCCATGTCGATGGTCGAGCTGCGCGAGTAACGGAACGGCTGAGTGTCCGGGGTGCCGCCGAACATGAGCGGGCTCTCGAACAGGTTGAAGTCGTTCGACGTTTGGTAGGTCGCACGCAAGGACGTCGTGCCGGTGTGGTTCACGACGGCGGCGAACTGGATGCCGTCGGGGTCGAGGTGGCGCGCTGCGTAGCTGGCCGCCGCACCGCCGCCCATCGAGAAGCCAACGCCATAAACGCGGTCCATATCGATGGGAACTCGCGACCCGAGGAACTCGAATGCGAGCTCGATGTTCTCCTGGGCGTAGTCGATCCCGTAGTTGAACTTGTGGGCGCCGAGCGGGATGAAGACGAGCCAGCCGCGGGACATCGCTTCTTGGGCGAGCGTGGTGTTTTGCAGCACGTTCTGGGGCTCTTCGCCGTAGCCGTGGAAGAGCGTGAGCACCGGGGCAGGGGTCTGCATGTTCCCGGGGATGCCGACGATGAAGCGCTCCTGCCAGGTCTGGTTGGGCAAGTTGAGCGTGATCTCGAGCATGCGACCGTTGATCACACCACCGGTGAGCGGGGGCATGACAGGGGTAGCAAGGACGCCGCCAAGGCTCTCTTGGGTGGGCTCAGCGGACGCAGGAGCCTGCGGTGCGGCCAGGGGGGTTGCGAGAGCGAGTGCGGTTAGAATGATCATGCGGTGTAGCTAGAGCCTGGGAAACCGGCGGCCGTGCGGAGCCGAGGTGGTTCAATCAAACCTACCCCGCTCATCCGGGCGGGTTTTGAATTCCCTACCGGGGTCTCCCTTTCGATCCCGCCGTTCCCGAAACGACACCCCATGAATGCTGATTCTCCCGCGCTAGGCCGTTTTCGTGTCCCAGTCCGAGTCGCAGCCGCCCTCGGATTTCTCGGCGTTGGCCTCGGTGCCTTTGGCGCCCACGGGCTCGAAAGCACTTTCGAAGCGGGGGCGCTGGACGCCGACGTCGCGCTGGAGCGCATGGGCTGGTGGAAGACCGCGGCGTCGTATCACTTGACGCACGCCGTCGCGTTGGCCGCCGGCGGCGTTGCGTGCGCCCTCACCGGCCGCGGAGGCGTGATGCTCACGTGGTGCATGGCCCTCGGCGTGACCATCTTCTCGGGAACGCTATACGCCATGGCCCTGGGCGCGCCGCGCTGGTTCGGCGCGATCACGCCGATCGGCGGCCTCTTGCTGATGGCCGGCTGGTTCGCGCTCTTCATGGCCTGTCGCGCGGCGAAGCCAGCGGCTTCCTAGCGCTTGGCCTTTCGATTGTCGTGGGCCAGCACCGCGTCCGCCGCGCTATAGGCGTCGTAGAGGGCGCCCAGCTTGGCGGTCACAGGACCGGGGACAGCGAGTCGGTGCTCGTCGATGCGGGAGATCGGCACGACGCTCCGCACGGACGTTGTCATGAAGGCCTCTTGGAAGTGCTTGAGTTCGCCGAAGGGCACGAACTCGTCGCGAACCTCGACGCCGTTCTCCCGTGCGAGTTCGAGGACCGTGCGCTGGGTGACGCCGGGCAGCACGCCGCTCGGTGCCGCGTAAACCGCGCCGTCGCGCACGAGGCAGATGTTGCTTTGCGTGCCCTCTAGGATCTCGCCCTTGTCACTGAGCATGAGATGCTCGTACGCATCGGGATCGCCGTGGGCCGCGATCCATGCTTCGCGCAGCGGGATGAAATCGGAGGTCTTGACCGCAGGGTCCGGGCGCCTGAGCCCGCAGGCGGAATGAAGGAAGGCGCCGTTCTCGGCCACGTCCTTCGGGAGTCCGCGGTACGGCGAAGCGGCGAGCAACAAGTTGGACTCCGAGCCAAACGCGGTGGCTGGGCCCGCGCAAATGTCCACGCGGATGCGCGCCTCGGCGTCGAAGGCGGCCGTTGCGTCGAGGGCGACGGCGTGCAGGGCCGCCACGAGCGCGTCTTCGTCGAATGCGAGCTTCACCCGGAAGCCATCGGCGGAGTCCTTCAGTCGGTCGAGGTGGGTGCGCAGGCCAAAGAACTTGCTGCGCTCGAACGTCCGGAGGCCCTCGTAGACGCCGGGGAGAAGGCTACTGATGGCGTTCGAGGCTGAGCCGAAAGCGGGGTGGAAGTCGAGCAGCACGGCGCCCTGGGTGGCGTCGGCAGCGTAGAGGCGCTGTTCGTGGGCCATAGGGAGCGGCTTGGGGGCGTTCATGACGGAATCGACGGGTGGGGGCGGCTTAGACATGACAAGGCGGGTTGCCCTCCGATGCCAGCCCCCTATGATTCCCTGCCGCCACGGGGATGCCATTGCGCTTCCTGCGATTTCACCCCGTCTCGCCTGATTTTCACTTCGCTCACTCGTCCCCGCCGTGCGTCCCCACCCCCAAGTCCCCGCTCCGTCCCGCGTCCTCGCGCGACGCTCGCTCTCCGCGGCATTGCTTGTTGCGGCGGCGGTTGTGCCCCTTGGGCTGACGGGTTGCGGTGGTACGGGGGTGCGCTCCAAAGTTTCGCTGGGTCCGAGGCTCTCCCCCGCTCGACTGGGCAGCGTTCGTTGCGCGATGACCTACGACGGGGATTGGCTCGGTGGTATGCCGCCCGCGGGCGAGCTGCACTCGGACTTTGAGTTGGCGGCGCGCCGCGGAGTCGACTTCGTGATCGATCTCCGCTCGGCGCACGCACGGGCCGCTGAGCCCCTCGACCTAGCCGCTGAGGATGCTGGCCTGACGCTGATCGTGATCGACGATTCGTCGGCGACACCAGGCGAGGCCGCGTCGCCGGTGGGGCTCTCCGCTGAAGCCGTCGACGAAGTTCGTCGCATCTTGAACGCGCCCGGCAGGCGACGCTCGCTCCTCATCGACGAGGATGGAACGCGGGCATCGATGGTCTACGCCATCCACCTTGCCGTGGACGAGGGCATCGCCGAGGCCGAAGCGCTGCGTGCCGCCCGCTCGACTGGCATGAGCCAGGTCTGCGCGGACTTCGTGCACGAAGAGGTCCTGCGGATCCGCTCAGGTGCCTGAAGCGGCGCCTTCGGAGTCGACCTTAGGGTCCACTTCTGGTTCACCGCTCGGCAGCATGAGGTTGCGGATCTGGACGAAGGGACCGGCTGCGAATCCGGCGATGAAGATCGGGTCGCCGCGCTGAATCGCGTACGCGAGCAACAGCACGTTGCCGATCAGACTGAACCACCAGAACGAGCGTGGGAAGTAGGCCCGGCCCGCGCGCTCCGTTGCGTACCACTGAATCACAAACCGCATGCTGAAGAACGCCTGTCCGATGAAGGCGGCGATCAGCCATGGACGAGACGCGGCCTCGGCATCGCCCGGGGCCGTGCCAAACTGCAGCATCAGGACGGACGCAACGAGGCCCAGTATGACCGAGGGAATCGTGCCGATCTTCCCCGCCCGTTCACCCATGTAGGCGATCATCACGTTGCGCACGTAGATGACGAACGTGATCGCGTAGCCCACGAAGAGAGGCGAGTCCGCCGAGTAGTAGGCGTATGTTCCGAGCGTGGCGGCGCCCGCGACGGAGAGCCACCAGAAGATCGGCGGCGCTACGCTCTTACCGGCGCGCTCGGACTGCCACCACTGCACGAAGAAGCGTGAGAAGTAGAAACCGTTGCCCGCCCAGCCGAGGGCCTCGAGCGCTGTCATGGTCGATCGATCCAGCTTTGAGCTTTGGGCGCCAGTAGGTTCACGCCCGCAACCTAACGGCGGAGACCGCAGGATTCCCCTCAATCCGTTCCTCAATTAGGAACAGTCCTCGGGTGCTCCGCGTAAGCCCCTTGGCAACCTGAGCGCTTCAGGTCTGATTCCTGGTCTTGGAGGGTCACAACACGGCCCCCCTGTCGAATGAGGCTGTGGCGCGGGAGAGATGCGCCTTGAACCATGAAGAAGCTTATCCACATCGCAGTCGCCTTTACGTCCGCTATCACGTTGGCGGCTGGGTCACCCGCGCCCACTACTCTTTCGCCCCTCACCCCCTTGGCCCAAAAGGCTGAATTCGATCACACCCATGCGGGGCTGACGGCCGTTTACGACGTCGCACTTAGCGGCGGCTTGATCGACTACGCCGGGCTCCGCGCCAAGCCGCAGGCGCTCGACGCCTACTTGGCCCAGCTCGCCCGCACGACGCCCGCGCAGCACGCCACGTGGACCCGCGACCAGCGGTTCGCGTTTTGGATCAACGCCTACAACGCGTTCACGATCCAGCTGATCCGGGACGAGGGTCCCGTGAAGAGCATCAAGGACCTCGGAGGGTTCTTCTCTTCCCCCTGGGAGAAGAAGTTCATCCCGATGCCTGCCTTCGACCCCGAGAAGAAGAACAAGAAGATCACGCTCGACGAGATCGAGCACGAGCTTCTGCGCCCCGTGTTCAAAGACGCGCGCGTGCACGCAGCGATCAACTGCGCGTCGATGGGCTGCCCGCCCCTGCGCGCCACGGCGTTCAGCGCCGAGGGATTGAACGAGCAGCTTGAGGACCAAGTGGGCGTTTGGCTCTCAGATCCAACGCGCAATCAGGTGTCCCCATCGGGCGGCAAGATTCGCGTCTCCAAGATCTTCGACTGGTTCAAGGAGGACTTCGGCAAGAAGGACGAAGCCGTGGCGAAGTGGATTGCGGCCCACGTAAAGGACGACGCCGTCAGAGCGGCCCTCCGAGCCGCCGCGAAGGACATCGACGTGAAGTACCTTGATTACGACTGGAAGGTCAACGCCCAGAACGGCAAGCGATAGCGTCGCGAGACGAAGAGACCGTGGGTGTAGACCGCCCTTAGGAGCAGCGTTCCTCGAAGCCCCGTATAGCTTGCTATGCGGGGCTTCGAGCGTCTTACCAGGGCTCCCACGGCCGCGACCGCTGAGCGCGGAAGCCATCAACGGCCTCCCCGGTAGGTGCTTCGCTGATACCTTCCTTTGTAAATTCGACCGGAATCGTGGAGACCCATCTGGGCGCCCGGCAAGAAGGGGGTGAGCCCATGAATCACTCACCATCATTCCACAGCAGCGACGGCGATCTGTCGCCAGGGCAGGCCCCGGCGGCGCACTTGACGGACGAACTCAGCCAGCTCGTCTGGGTCCAAGGCCTCGCGGCTCGCCTCTGCGCGAACTACAGCGCCGACGTGGGCCTGGGGGAGGACGTCAGCCAAGAGGTGCTGATCGCGAGCCTTCAATCCGGTCCGAAGCAGCCTGGAGAGCGGCGAGCATGGCTGGCCGGGGCGCTTCGACGGCGCCTGAAAATGGCGCGGCGAAGCCGGGGCCGCCGTGCAGCCCACGAAGCGGACGCCGCTGAGGCCTTCGCACAACGGAGCGAAGGGCCGGCAGACCCGAGCGCCGTCCTGGAGCGCTTCGACACCCATCGGGAGGTCGCCGAGGCCGTGGGGCAGCTGCGGGAGCCTTACCGATCAACGCTGTTGCTGCGCTACTTCGAGGACCGCACCCCGACCGAGATCGCACGGGAAGAGGGCGTTCCCATCGGCACGGTCAAGACTCGACTGACCCGCGGTCTCCGCGAACTCAAGGAAGACCTGGAGAAGAGGCTCGGCGGCTCTCAAGGATCCATCGGGCTCTACGGTGCGCTGCTTCCGTTGGCGCAGCGCTACGTCGAGCGCGTCGGGGCGGCGACGCCCGGCCTAGGCACGCAGCCGGTTCAGGCTGACACCGTACGCCACTGGGCGACCTCGAAGTTGACGGGCCTTGGCGTTGGCGTAGCTTGCTCCGCCGCGCTCGTATGGGGAGTGGTCACTCTGCACGGTGCGAGCGGATCAGACGGGGCAGGGAAGCCCAGCGCAAGCGCGGTGAACGGCCCGGGACTCATCGAGGAGTCGAGCGTGGGCAGCGAGGCCACCGCATTCCAAGCTGCTTCCGACGCTGACCCGTCTCGCTCGAAGCTGAATCTCACGCCACCGGCTCGGGAAGAGGCGAGCGCGAAAGGGGTCACTGACTCCTCTTCCAATCTCACCGTCCGGCTCCGCGTTCGGGCCGTCGATCCCCTTGGCGCACCGATCTCAGGTGCCATGTTGACGCGCCACGCATCTCGGGGACGGAGCGACGAGGCTCCGATCGAGCTTGGGCGGACGGACGCCACCGGAACGCTGAGCGTTGAGGTTCCGCTTGAGGTGGGTCGTGTTCAACTCCAAGCGCCCGGCCTGACGACCGCCATGGCCGGGTCGATCGCCTCCGTCGGCGCCCAGCAGTCGACGCTCGTCATGGCCGCGCAGAGCCTCACCGTCGAAGGTGTTGTCTTGGGGTTGGATGGGCGCCCCGTCGAAGATGCGCAGGTGAGGTACCGCGCGAGGATCGACCTGCGAAAGCTCCAGGAGGACGTGCTGCCCAGTGCGACTCAGCCGAGCTGGGTGACCCGTACCGATGGCGCAGGCACGTTTCGGTTGGAGGATGTTCCACAGCTGCCCGGGGCCGTCCTGATCGCGGACGCCGGGGCCGCAGGAGCGGTCGAGCAACCCCTCCAAGGCGGCGAAGGTTCTTATCAGGAGCTCGTTCTTCGGGAAGACTCGGGGGAAGTGCGAGGCCGAGTGGTCCTGCCCGACGGTTCGCCCGTTGCCGGCGCGGATGTTGCGCTGGAGGGCGGTTCGACGACCTCCGACGCTTCGGGCCGCTTCACGCTTCCGGCGCCGCGCGCAGAAGCAACGCTGCGTGCCGTCCATCCAGACTTTGGGCTGGGCGAGTGGCCCTACCGCGCCCAGGAGAGCCCCGACTCGGCGATCGAGGTCGTCCTCACGCGCCGCCCGACGGTGCTGCGCGGTCGCGTCGTGGACGCTATCGGACAGCCCGTGGCTAACGCGGTAGTGCGCACGCTGAACCAGACCCCGTTCGGCGTGACGGGGAGGGCCGCTGGTGCGTTGACCCAGTCTTCCGTTCTGATGAGTGCCGAAGGAAAACTGCGACGGACGACCGATGGAAGGTCCAACGCGGCGGGACTCTTCACGCTGACGCTCCTCAGCGATCGAACCTACGACGTGGTGGCCATGGACTCCTCCTCGCTGCAGTACGTCCTCGCTGAGGACGTCGATAGCGGTGCGGGCAGCCTGACGCTCACCATAGAAGCGGCTGAACCTTCGGCGGCTTCGTTGCCCATCACGGGTCGCGTGGTCTCGTTCGATGGGGAACCCATCGCCGGCGCCAGCGTTCAGGTGCATCTCGTCCTAGGCGACCGGGACCGTTCGGGTCTGACTTCCTACGAGTCTATGTTCGCAGGCCGTCAGGCCGTGCTCCAAGGGCCGACCCTGACCACGGGTTCTAGCGGAGGGTTCAGCTTTAGCGGCATCACCATGGGCCCCGGGGTTCAGCTGACGGCAGACGCAGGCGAGCGCTACGGAGTGCTCACGTTGACGCCGGACGCTAAGGAGCCGACCACGTTTCGACTTCCAACCCTGACGCGACTTCGCGTGCGGGTGTCACCGGAGCGCGCAAGTGCGAGCTTCCAATTCGCCCTGCTCCAGCCCGAAACGGGCGAGCCCTCCCACCTGTACCTGAAGCAGGACACGGCGACGTTCAGCATCCTCTCGGGAGAGGTGGAAGGAGCGCAGTCGCCGGTCTATCGCGCCGCGATTGGCGAGTACGACCTCGTGCTCCTCCGGGGGAACAAGGAACTCGAGAGACGCCGGGTTCACCTGCCT
>CALHGQ010000234.1 GCA_938030175.1 uncultured bacterium
CCCATGGATGCCGTGCCTTCCTCCCCTGCGCCGCCTCCATCCGCATCGACTCCTCCATCCCCGAAGCCGGGCCGCGGTCGACGCATCGCGGCCGGGATCTGGCGCTGGACGAAACGCGTTGCCCTTGTGGTGGGAGTGATCCTCCTCGTCGGGCGCATGACCATCGGGCTTTGGCTTCCGTCGCTCGCCAACCGCGCCGTGGCCCCCTACGACCTGCACGTCAGCTGGGACGACTTCGATCTGTCCGTGCTCGGCCTCAGCCTTGACCTGGTCGGTGTGCGCGTGGTTCCGCTGCCAGGTGAGGAAGGGGGAGATAGCTCCCCTACGAAGGAAGAACTCGCCAAGATCCCGCCCCTCGCGCGACTCGACGACATCGGCATCGACGCTGACGTATCCGCGCTCCTCACCGGTAACCTGCGCGTGCATCGCGTGGAAGTGAGCGGCCTGGAAGCGTGGGTTTCCCGCGACGCCGCCGGCGGGTGGAACTACGAGCGGCACCTTCCGGCGCCGAAAGAGGAGGCCGACGGCAAGGAGGCAGAGAGCCGCCCGGGCGATGCCCCGAAGAAGGAGGCGCAGCCCAGCCCGGCGAACGCAGAAGTGGCGGACCCAGAGCCCCTGGACTTTTCCTCCCCCGTAGAGATCTCCACGATCGATCTAGCGGGCGTGCGTCTCCATCTGAAGGACGCGCTCGCCTCCCCGGCGTTGGATACCGCCCTTGACCTTGACCTGTCGGTGCGCGACGTCGGGAACCCCGACCGTCCCATCCAAGCGCGCTTGGTCGCGCGGGCCGCCGAAATCCTCGACGCCCTCGTCCTCTCGGCCGAGGCAGACCTCGGGGTTGCCAAGCTCCTTGTGGACCTGGAGCTCCAGGTGAACGGCGTGGGCTTGCGCAGGCTCACTCCCTACCTGGCTCCCCTCGGCATCGTGCCCACCGCCAACAAGCTCAACGCGGTGCTCGCGGCCCAGGTGGACTTGGCTCCCAACGAGAGCGGCGACCCGGGACAGGGAGACGTGGTCGACCTCGGTGGACACGTGACGCTGAGCACCGTCCGCATTGACGCCGACGGCGAGGTCGCCGCCGAGCTCCAGGAGACAGTCGTGCAGGTGACCCGCGCGTGCTCGACCTTGTACGAGCTAGAGAGCGCCGTCTGCAGCGGATTCAGCGCCCAGGCCACACGACGCCCGAACGGAGCCTTCGGCATCGCGGGGCTCGACTTCGTCGGCGCACCTCCCCAACCTGAGGAACCCGAGGAGGAGGAAGAAGAGGAGACGGCGAGCGGCCCCGCGCCCAGCTTCCGTCTCCAGCGCGTCGCCCTGGAGAACGTGAACTTCACGCTCACAGACGAGAGCTTCGTGGAACCTTCGGTCCTAGAAGCTGCACTGACCGCAGAGGCCACCTCGATCGTCTTCGACACAGCGTCCCCGGGCACCCCCATGGGGATCGACGTGGGCCTCTCCCTGAAGGACGCTGGCGCTCTCGCCCTGACCGGCAGCTTCGTCCCGACCGGCGAAACGATCAGCGCGGAGCTAGAGCTCAAGGGCCAGGAGCTGACGCTTGCGGCGCTCCGTCCTCACCTGGAAGCCGCCGGGCTGGCTTCCACCCTTACCGGCGGCGCACTCTCCGCCGGCCTCCAGTTACAGATGATCCCCGGCGACGCGGAGCTGGGCGAGTCGACGCGAATCGAGGCGGCGGTGAAGTCCATCGCGCTGACCGACGGCGAAACGCAGCACTTCGGCATCGGTGAGTTGGCCCTCGATGCCATGGAGCAGCTCCCGGACGGCAGCAGCACGATCCAGCGCATCGGCCTCGCCGGCGCTTCGCTCCCCGTGGACGTCTTCCCTGGTGGTGCGTTCCGCGGCTTCGGCCTTGAGACATTGAACCTAGACCCGGAGGCCGAGGGCAGACGTCTCGGCCTCGACTCAGCGAAACTCGACGTCTCCAACCTTTCCTTCGGCGGAGCGAGTTCCACCGCGAGCATTGAGGGCACCTTCGATCTGACGGGCCTGGTTGATTCGGTGCAGCTGGAGGGCTCCGTGAACAGTCGCGAGGGGCCCCTCGACATGGACGCAACGATTTCCCTCCGGGGTGACGGCGTCACGCTGGAGGGTCTTCGGGACGTGCTCCTCGCAGGGGGCATCGAGCCGGACTTCGACGGCGGCCAGCTGCGCGCTTCGGCCGAGGTCTCCGTGAAGGCCGGAGCAGAGGAAGGCTCCACCCTGATGGATGGGCGGGTCTTTGACGTCGGCCTCGTCAATCGAGGAGCCGATGTGGTCCTCATCGAAGAGGCCCGGGTCGCGGGCCTCGCTTCCAGCGTCGAAGGCACTCGGATCGACGAGGTCACCGTGTCCGGACCGCGGCTCGTGGTGGCCCGCGACAACGAAGGCGTCCTGTCCATCGCTGGCCTCCGCATAGGAGTCGCGGCCAGCGGTGACAGCGCCGTTGACCCGAGCGCCCAAGGGGCCCAGGCCCAGGTAAAGACACAGGCGCAGGCTGCGCCACCGACCGAGGAAGTGGCGGACTCTGCGGATGGGGGCTCGGCGGACGGGGCTCCAGCGGGCGGCGCGTTCACGATCGATCGCATTGCCCTAACGGGCCTTGTCGCCACCTGGTCGGACGCCTTCGTCACCCCCAGCGTGCAAACGGAGTTCAGCGCTACGGCCGAGGTCCTGGACCTCGACCTTGGCCCGGATGTTCCCGCCAGCCCCACGAAGCTGCTGGTCGAGGCGAACCTCGCCGGGGCCCTCGACGCCCTGACGCTTTCGGCCAGTGCTGGCCGCAGTGCCACGGGGCAAGCGCTGGAGGGATCCCTTGAGCTCGCAGGATTAAAGGCGGGCCCGTTGGCCTCGTACCTGCCCCCGAACACGGAGCTCACGCTGGAGGACGGCCGCCTCGTGGCCAACTTCGAGGCATCCACGGAGGAGGCGACCGAAGGTGGCGACACCGTGTTCGCTTCGGTCACGGGCCTCGACTACCGGGACGGAGCGGCCGGCGAATCGCTCCTCGCCTTCGACTCGCTGGTCTTCGATGCGCCGCGATTGGACTCCGAGGCCGCGGTGTATGCGGTGGAGGCGATCGCTCTAGATCAGCTCGTCTTCGACGCAGCACGCACCGCCCCTGACCGGATCGAGGTCCTCGGACTGGCTCTGGTCACCCCGCCCGAGACGGACAACCTCGTGGATGTGTCGGCGGCTGAGGAGACCGCCGCTGGCGAAACGAACGAAGAACCGACCGGCGCCGACCCCAAGAGCGCGGCCGCCGCTCCGAGTACCGTCGGGGTCGAACGGCAGCTTCCCCCCACCGTCACCCTCGGGAAGCTCGACGTCGGCATCGAGCGCCTCCGGTACCTGGACAAAACCCGTGCCGACGCTGTGCCCCTGGACCTGAGCCTCGCCCTCGTGACGCCGGGCCCGCAGACTCTGTGCCTGCCGGACCCGCTGGACCTACCGGCCATGGAGTTCTCCGCGGTGGGCCAAGTCGTCCCGATCATCGACAGGCTAGCGATCACCGCCGGGCTAGAGCCCTTCGCGGCCGACCCCGGGGGAACGCTGTCGGTCTTGATCGAGGGCATCACGGGGACCGAGCTCGCATCCGTCGCGCCCGAGGTCACGGCCTCCATGGATCCGAGTGGGTTCGTGGACGGGAGCTTCGAGGCGACGGCGGATCTGCGCCTCGCCCTTGCGCGCCGCGGCCCCATGGACTTCAAGCTCGACCGCGGCTACGGCGCCACGTTGAGCATCGACAAGTTCGCGCTCAAGGAGACGCCGTCGGCCGACCCCACCGGATTCGAGCGACTCGACGTCGAGGTCAAGCGCGTCGATCCCCGGACCGGGGACGTGCGCATCGACTCCGTGGACCTCACGGGGATCTACGCTCGGATCGTCCAGGCCGAGGACGGCATGACCGTCGCGGGCCTGCGCTTTCCGCCTGCACCTGAGGAGCCTGAATCCCTCGACGAGCCGGTCGACGATGCAGCCGATGAGCCTGCGGTCGAGCCGGAGCCGGAGAGCCCCGACGAAGAGCCCGTGGTCGCCGATGCTGCCGAAGACCCGGGCCCCGAGACATCGATCGACCGCCTGACGATCTCGGGCCTCGACTTTGAGTTCCTCGACACGACGGTCGAGCCGGCCCTGCGCCTTCCGATCGCCGACCTCGAGCTCGAGGTCAAGCGCTTCACGACGCGGACCTTCGTCGAGCCGCGCCCGTTCTCCTTCCAAGCCGTCATCGACGCCGGGGAAGTCGAGCTCGAAGAGCGCACGGGCATCGACAACCTGCTCTTCGGCGTCCTGAATTCCGCCGCGAACGCCGTCACCCTTGAGGGCAACTCGTTCAAGACAGAGTCCCGCAGGGTGTGGGATCTTCTGGAAGCAAACGGCAGGCTGTCCCTCGGGCCGAAGACCCGTGGCCGGGTGAAGCTCACGCTGCTCGGCCTTGAGCTCCCCGCCTTCCGCGGCCCCGCCCGCGCCTCTGGCATGGAGATCGGAGATGGCCTCCTCGACAACCGTACGTCGCTACGTTTCCGCGAGGACGGGGCCTTGAGTGTCGATACGAAGTCGACCACCTCCTATCTCTCCCTTTCCGAGCCGGCGGACGGCCCGATCACCAAGTACCTCAGCCTCCCGGCACCCCTCGACACGGTCCTCTTCCTTCTGCGTAACTCCAGCGGCGAGCAGGACCTTCCGATCCGACTTGACGTCCCCCCGGACGGGGTGACGGCCCCCCAGATCGCGGGGCTGGCCGCGAACACCCTCGGCGTGCTGATCACCGAAGCCATCACCTCGGCCCCCCTGCGCGTGCTCGGCCCCCTGGGGAGCATTGCTGGGGCCCTCGGGCTCACGAACGTGCCCTTGACGGCCGACACCGTGACGCTGGAGTTCACGGAGGGCGCCGCGACCATGGTGACCGCCACCGTCGTACCGCCCGCCAAGCCGGCAGCCCAGCCCGACGACGAGAAGGGAGAAGCCGATCCTGACGCCGCGCCGCCCGCAGAGGTCAGCGCGACCGAAGTCGCCTCGGCCGACCCTCTTGATCGAATCGTGCGCGCGATGAAGGGCAACCCCGATATGCGCCTCGTCATCCAAGCCGAGCTCGGAGCGGGTGACCTCAAGGTCGCCGAGCGCCTCGCGAACCCGACGAAGGAGTCCATCGAGCAGCTGATCCAGCGCAGCCGCTACCGCAAGGCCACCCTCGAACGCGAGCGTTCCCGACTCGGTGCGCGCGCGAAGGCGCAGATCTTTGCGGGGGCCTCCCCCAGCGCGGGCACCGAAGAAGAGCCCGGCCAGGGCGCCGCCGCCGAGCTGGTGGCCCAGCTGCAGGCATTGGACGCAGAGCGAGCCGCTGTGGAACGAGGTCTCGACGACCTGTTCAGCTACATCCGGCCCGGCGCGGACCGCCGTGCGGACATGCGCACCCGAAACGCCGCGCTCGCACTCGCTAACCAGCGACTGGATCGCGTTCGCCTCGAGCTCGTCCGGCGCGTCGGCAACGCTGTTGCCAAGCGTATCGACGTTCGTCGAGCCCGTTACCGCAAAGGAACCGAAGAGGCGCCCCTGCCCGAGCTAGGACGCATCACGGTCACCCCCAAGTAGATCGGTCACCGAAGACCACTCTCCCAACGAACACTATGAAGTACCTCACCAAGAACCCCACCGTTTGGCTGCGCCGCGCCGCCGGCGTCGCAGCACTCTCTGCTCTCACATCATCGTGCGTCATGCACTCCGCGGCGACTGAGTTCCATGGCGTCGCAGGGGTCAGGGGCGTGCCGATCGAGTACCAGACCACCACGTCCTACGCGATCCACGGGCTGTTCATCTTCCCGCTGATCGGTGACGCCCGGAAGTCCTCCGTCGTCGACGCGTTCGCCGAAGAGGCCGCGGCACGCGGCGCTTCCCGTCAGCGCATCGCGCAGACCAACAGCCTGACCTACTGGTTCATCCTGCCGCCGATCTCCTTCTTCGTTCACCCCGTCGTCACCTCCATCGAGGGTGACATCGAACTCGAATAGCCCCCATCGTCAGCAGGCTGACGCCAGCGAACGAGTCAGAAGAAAGGAAGCGCCCAGCTCCGTCTATGGAGCCGGGCGCTTTTTTGTTCTCCCATTCACCGTGAAGCCTGTAGCTGGCCGGCGCTAAGGATCCATGGAGGTTCGTCACCTTCTACGAAGGCGGCGCACAAGACTCTTAGGGAGGTTGAGCCAACCCCGTTCATCGATTCGCTCACGTGCAGTCCAAGCGGCAGTGAATTAGAGGCTAAGCGCTGTGAGCTTGTCTGCTGGGATCGGGGAACGCAATGCCCACTCGAACGCTATGGGCCGGGACCCTTGATGGGTGACGTAGTTCGCGGGCCCCAAGAAGGTGTAGGGGGCGGCTCCGCCCCCACGGCCGTTCTTGTTGGCGCGCGCAAAGAGCCAGATCTCGTGGCCTCTCGCTTCGTGGCTAATGTAGCGGGCACCGGTTGGGGAACTTGGGCTTGTGGAGTTCTGTGACTCCCAGTGAAAGCGGTCGTTGCCCAGGGCGTAGTCGCGGTACATAGTGCCCGGGCTGTAGGCGCGTTCGCTCTTGTTCACCGTGATGAAGAAGGCGTCTAGGTTAAGTGCTGGGCGGTAGAGCACGCCGGTTTGAGGGACCTTCGGCTTCGCTGGATCGCAATAGCCGAGGGCTAGACTAATCTCGAAGAGGCTGTAGGTGCCGTGGACGCACAGGGGGACGTCGGGGCGGACCGGGTCATTTGGGACTCGCTTCAGGCGCTGTCGCAGTAGGTCTGCGAGCTGGACCAGCTCCGCGGCAATCTCTGGTTCTTCAGTCGCGATGCGGACGAGCGACTCCGTGAGATCGTCGGTCCCCTGGCGTCCGAAGAGGAGGACATAGGCCATCCCCTGGGCCGATGGTGAGAGCGTAGTGGTCTCGCCTGCGCCAATCGCCGTGAGCGCGTCGATACGGCTGATGTCGTCCACGTGCGTCGCTCTGCTGAGGGCGCGGAGGATCAAAGTCTCGTTGGGGCCCACGGGGCTTTTGGTGAAACCGGCCGCGCGCCTGAGTCCTGTCCAGGTCGTCGAATCACCTCGGTATAGATCCTCGATATCTAGCCGGCATGACTCGAGGAACTGTGAGAGGCTGGTGGATTCGCCCAGGGCTCGAAGCTCTCTCACCAGCGCTGGTCGCTTCGCGTCGAGCGCTCCGCGCAGTTGCGATAGGACCACGTCGCGGGCCTGGCGCTCTAGAACGATCTCGCAGCCGAGAGGGGCCGACATGGCCCCCGCAGTGATCTCGTACTCCACTTCGCGGCGCGATCGGGCCTTGGTGAGTGCGGTGAACCGGCGGTCCAGGCGGTACCTACGATGGTGACGGCCGATGAAGTCCAGCACGGTGAGGCAGCGCTTCCCCTCGGCTAAGCGCAGCCCGCGGCCGAGCTGTTGGACAAAGAGAACCGGGCTGTCTGTCGGGCGGAGAAAGAGGATCGTATCGATGCTCGGGACATCGATGCCCTCGTTGAGGAGATCGACGACGAACAGAACCTGGAGTGCGCCCGTGTTCAAGTCGCTCAAGGCTTGGCTGCGGTCGGCTTTCGAGGACTGGCCCGAGAGGCTCGTTGCCTTGTAGCCCTTCGCGACAAACTGCTCAGCCATCCATGTGGCGTGCTGCACGCTGACGCAGAAGCCGACCGCCCGCATCTTGGAAGGGTCAGGGACGTACTGGTCGATCGAGAGCAAGATCGATCGGAGCCTCTGATGGTGCCCAATGAAGTGACTTGAGACTTCCCCGACCGCGTAACCGCTGGGCGTCCACTTGGCCTTGGACAGGTCCGTTCCGTCCTCGACTCCGAAGTAGTGGAAGGGCGCCAGCAGTTCCCTATCGAGGGCGTCCCAGAGGCGAACCTCAGAGGTGATGCGACCCTCAAAGTACTCGTCCTGCACGCTCACACCATCGGCCCGCTCAGTGGTGG
>CALHGQ010000235.1 GCA_938030175.1 uncultured bacterium
GGAGCTCAGCGGACTCCGCTGGGCGAATGCGCCAGCTGCGATGGCGCCCACTGCCGTCGGGTACGGTTCCGTTTCGCCAATGGTAGCGCGCCCGAGGGTCGACGCCGCCGTGGGGCATTTCTGGCTGCGACGGCGCTGCCGAAGCCTAGCGGACTCCGCCCCCTTCCGAAGTCTGCGGCGGTCCGATGGTCGCCTCTGCTCCCTGAGGGCTCGCTCGTCGATTCTCTGCGCATGGGCCGGGCCGCTGCTTCGAGGGGCAGAACAGGTCTCTTTTTGACTCAGGCAGCCGTGGTGTCCGAGCCCTTTGGAAGGGGCCGTGCAGGCGGGGGGATAGGTGGCGGCCCTGGTGGCGGTTCGGTGCTGGGGCATGACCGACCGCGCTTTTCGAGGCCTAGATCTGGTCTTGAACATTCCTTGATGGAGTGGTCCGACGCTCCAGTCATGAAAACCAGAGTATTCGCTGACGATGGCCAGCCAGAGAGCTGGGACTGCAATGACAACTACTACGACCTCGACCAAGCTACGGCGACGGCGCATGTGATTCGCTGGGGACGGACCTCAGCGCCTTCCGAGCGCAGCGAACAGAGACCAGAGCCGTTGGCACCCGAGCGCACCAACGGAAGCGCGGGAGTAGGAGAAGGAGCGGACTAGCTTGAGGCGTAGCCGGGCGTCACTCAGATCCGCTATCTTCCCGGCCTATGGCGAACGTCAAGGCACCGCAGTTAGAGCGTAGTCTCGGAGTGACCTCCGCAACACTTCTGGGCGTTGGGTCCATCTTTGGAACCGGTGTCTTTGTCAGCATCGGGATCGCGGCAGGGATCACCGGGCCTTCGGTGGTGCTGGCGATCGTGATCGCTGCGAGCCTGGCGCTCTGCAACGCGCTGTCCAGCGCACAGCTCGCCGCCGTCCATCCGGTGAGCGGCGGTACGTATGAGTACGGGTATCGTTTCTTGAACCCAGCCCTGGGCTTCACCGCTGGCTGGATGTTTCTGGCCGCTAAGTCTGCGTCTGCGGCGACGGCGGCACTGGGCGCCTCGGCGTACGGGTTGCAGCTCGCTGGCATGGACGGGCGCGGCCCACGGACCTTCATTGCTTTCACTGCGGTGGCAGCGCTGACTTGGCTGACAACGCGAGGCCTGAAGCGTTCGGTGGTCGCGAACGCGATCATCGTTGGGATCACGGTGGGGACGCTCGCCCTCTTTGTGGTGGTCGCGGTGGCGAACTTTGGGTCAGCTAGCTTCGAACGACTTCAGCCGGCGCTCCCGAGTTCGCCCAAGGCTCTGTTCCACGCCTCTGCGATCATGTTCGTGGCTTACGCGGGCTATGGACGGGTGGCAACCCTTGGGGAAGAAGTTCGGAATCCCGAACGCACGATCCCAAGGGCGATTCTTGCCACCTTGGCCATCAGCGCAGTCATCTACCTGCTCGTTGCGGTGGCGGCGATCGGCTCGGTTGGGGCTCCCGGTCTGTCGGGCCAGCTAGGAGAAGCCGCCACGCCACTCGAGCGCGCGGCCCTCGCTCTCCCTGTGAAATGGCTTGGCCCAGTCGTCGCCGCAGGAGCCATCACGGCGATGGTAGGGGTGCTGCTCAATCTCCTCCTCGGGCTGTCGCGCGTCGCCCTCGCCATGGGCCGCCGCAGCGACCTACCGCGCGCATTCGGAGTCGTCGCCGAGAGCGGCACACCCACGGCGGCCACATGGGGAGTGGGCGCACTCATCGCAGGGCTCACCTTGATCGGGGACGTGCGCACGACGTGGTCCTTCAGCGCCCTGACCGTCCTGATCTACTACTCGATTACGAATCTATCTGCGCTACGCCTGAGTCGCGACGAGCGGCTCTACTCGCCGCTCTTCTCGATCGCCGGACTTGTTGGCTGCCTCTCGCTAGCGGCCTTCATCCCGCCGTCGATGCTAGCGATCGGAAGCGGGCTCTTGGCCGTCGGGCTAGCGGGGCACTGGTTAGCCCGAAGCCGTTAGATTCGAGGGCGGTCTGTTACCGCCAGCCTACGTCGGATCGACGTCAGGTTCGGGACGCGCGACCGCGCTCTCGAGTCGCGCCCGCAGTCCCTGCAGGCGCTGACCGTCGGGTAGGCCCTTGAACAGAGCGCGCGCGCGTTCCACGACGCGCACCCCGGATTCGCCCCCTCCGATGAGGGCGAGGCAGCACTCAGCGAACTCGAAGTCTTGCTCGACGGTTCGCTCCAGATGGAACAGTTCGTCATAGCGCGCGTGTGCCCGCGCGAGGCCCTGGGCCAGCTTCCGGCAGGGGACGCACTTCAGGGCATCCGCCTCAAGGGGGAACCCGAGGACTTCGTACCAGTGCCGCTGCTCCTCCGCGAAGAACAGGAACGGGCGCTTGCACCCGTCGCAGATGCGCCCGGAGTCGAAGTAGTGCGTGACCGGGAACATCGCCGGTGTCTGCCGGCTCACGTCGGCGACGATCGCGGTCATCGGGATGCGCGCGCGCTTCGGTGTGTGCCAATGCAGATGGACGTTCTTGTCGACCCCCTCGATCGGGTTGAGGCGTGTGAAGCGTGGGCCGCGCCCAAAGCGCGGGTGCTCGACGTAGTTCGCGTAGCCCTCGGGGTCGGGCCCAGAGCGCTTTTGGTGGGAGTCGTTCGGGGGAGGCGTCATTTCCAGTCGTTGTCACGCGTGATCCGATGGGAGTGCAAGATTGACTCCGAGCGCATCGGGCGGCCTAGATCGTAGTCCGCGTGGCGTGGGAGTGGCGAATCGCTAGGCTGGCACGCCTCACCCGTGCTCCGGCCGGCCGCCTGCTTGGACTTGCTATCCGTACCGCCACGCCATTTGGCACCTAGCATGGGCAGGTTACAGCGTCGCCAGAGAGGGAGAAACGTGGCGGCTTCGGTTACGGTTCGGTACCGCCGCGTCGCGACCGGCACATGGACCCGTGCCGCCAGCGCGGTGGCCAACTTTGGCCCGGACACGATCTACAGCAACACGGCTCTCTCGGGGTACTACCCCTCGGCCGGTGGCAACGGCGGTTTCGCGCCGGGTAGCATCAACACGGACGAGGGCAACGTGCCGTCCTCGATGAACACGAACAACCCGGGCAACCGTGACGAGTACAACGTCAACTGCGTCGAGATCGGCTACTGCGACTTCAGCATCGCTTCGAGTGGTTGGGAGATCAGCTTCTACACCAGCTACACGCCGTGTACCTTTGATCCGACGCCGGACCAAACACTCAACACGGGCGTCGCCCCGTCCAATGGATGCTGGATCATCTCACTCGATCTTTCTGGTGGCGCAGAATTCTGCCTGGGCGCGGATGGCGGCGACGGCTTCGACGACGACCAGGACCTTGACACTTTCGGGTGGAGCTTTCGCTACACGGGTGCTGGCGCCGGCCTTGCGGGCTTCATGTCGGCGGGCGACCCGCTTGCGACTGACCCGAACTGGGTGACCGGCATCGATCCTATCGACGGGACCAACACGTACTTTGGTCCGCCATCTCTGTGCTCACCCGACTTGGCAAGCGGTCTCCAGACGAGCGACTTCTGGTACCTCGAGGACCTCGTGATTACCACCAACTCCAATTGCTACTTCTTCGGTGGGTACAGCAACAACAACGGCTGTGGGGGGCCGTCGACCCCTTACGCCTCTTACTACATTGAGCTCCAAGCTGACTTGGCAAGCTGTGTGGCGTGTTTTTGCGGGCAAGCGGGTTGCTTGTCGAATCCCAACTCGACCGGAGTGAACTCGACCATGGTCGTCACCGGCAGCTCCTCTATCGCCGCTGATGACGTCACGTTGACCGCATCGATCCCGGCGGACTCGTTCGGCTTCTTCATCACAGCGCAGACGCAGGGCTTCATTCCGAACCCCGGCGGTTCTGAGGGCAACATCTGCCTCGGTGCTAACGTTGGCCGATTCCAATCGCTAGCCGCGGACTCAGGGCCAGCCGGTATCGTTGAAATTTCGACTTCGCTTGGCCAGTGGAGCGTCAACAGCATCCCGCAAGCTTCCGGTCGCTATGCCGCGCAGGTGGGGGGGACCGCGTACTTCCAATGCTGGCACCGTGACGCGTCACCTTCCGGACCGACCTCCAACTTCACGGACAGCACCTTCATTACCTGGACTCCGTAGAAGCGCGACCCATCGCTCCTTGCCAAGTCGTGGTGGTACGGATCCGAAACTGATTCCGCCTCTTTATCTACCTGGCGTGGAGAGGTGTCGGGGTCGATCGGTGCGTCAGTACAAGAGGGCGAGGGCTGGCTTCGATGCGGAGAGTCGACCCTGGCTGGTTGGGTCGTACACGAGCCACTGGAAGTACAGGCGTGTGCCGACGACGGCCCCGGCGAAGTGGCTCATGTCGTAGCGGATCGACGCGAAGCCTTTGCCTGTGCCCGAGCCCTGAAGGACGGTCCGATCGAGGCGCGTGCCGGCTCCGTAGGGGACGTAGAGGGCAGCCCCTTGGAAGGGAACGCTTGCGGGGTGGAAGGAGGTCGACGACAGGAGCCCGGCAGGCGCGCCGCCGAGGCCCCGGTCCACGCCAATCGTGATGGTGAACGAGCGACGCGCGCCTTCCACAAGGACCATCTCCGGCTCGATCCCGCCGGTACCTGCGGTGGCTTGCCCGAAGGTGAGCGGCGCGCGCGAGGACTCGGCAAAGAGCCGTGGGCGGTCGAACGGCGCCACCTCTTGAACGAGCCTTGGGTCGGTGAGGGGCCGCTTGAGGAATGCGACGAGGGCGGCCTTCTCGGCTGTGGACAGCCCCAGTGGGACGATCTCAGCCGCGAGGTTCGGCGCGGCATGGACACCGCCTTGGTTGTAGAAGTCGACGACCCCTTCGAGCGTGGCGATGCTTCCGTCGTGGAAGTAGGGGCCCGTGAGTTCGACTGCCCGCAGGCCTGGGGTCTTCCACTTGCCCCAGTCGGCGAGATCGTTCGTCGTTTGCTCGCGACCTGTGTCATCGATGAGCGGGTCAACGCCGATGTTGTGGAAGTCGAAGTCCGTGAGGAGCGGTCCGGAATGGCAGGCGGAGCACCCGGCCGCGCCATGGAATAGATCGTGACCCTGGCGCTCCAGCGACGTCAGCGCGGTGGAGTCCCCGGCGAGGAATCGGTCGAACGGCACGTCGGTGACGACGAGCGTGCGCATGTAGGTCGCGAGAGCCTGGGCGATACGGACGCCCGTGACATCGTCCGTTCCGAAGGTACGCTCGAACAGCGCGGGGTAGCGGCCCGTTCCGATGAACTGCGACATGTCCTGGGGGATCGCCTCCGCGTCGATCAAGGGAACCATCACTCGCATCGAGAGCGTCAGGTCGTTGATCGTTCGCCCAGACTCGCTCATCTCCATGTGGCTAAGCAGCGGCTCGATGGACTGGGTCTCAAGCGCTGCCCCCGAGGCGGAAATGAGCGCGCCGGTGGCCGGATCGTGAAAGGCGCCTTCGGCACGACCGTCGAGAAAGAGGTGCGGCGCGTAGGCCGCATTGAGGACAGTCGGCGAATTCCGACGGGTGGACTGAACGCCTATCCCGAAGACGACGTGGGTGTTGTATAGGTAGTCTGTCCCAACGCTTGGAAGGCTTGGGGAGCCGAAGACGTCGTCCTCGGTGCCAGCGATTCGGTCAGCGCCCGGGTAGGCAGCGGGCTGGAGCTTGACGCGGGGATCGGCGAAGCCTGCGGACGGCATGTGGCACGTACCGCACGCGACGGTCTTGGTGGCAGACAGCTGCTCGTCCCAGAACAGAATCTTCCCGAGCATGACCTTCTCGGCCGTGATGGGGTTCTCGGGCGGCGCGACGGGCGGGGCGAGCTGGGGGAGACTGTTCGCGGGGGCCACAAGGAGCAACAGGCTGGGAAGGATGGGCGTGCGCATGGCGATAGATCGAGGTGGAACCGGGCTTGCCGGATGGACCCCGCGACATCGGGTCCGTCACACGGAAATTCGGGGGCCAGGTCGAGCCAGGCGGAGACGGCACCGGGGTCGTTCCCGTCTCTCCTCGAACCGACGGGCCTGCGTAGCGGAGCGTCGCTGGCTTGTCTCCGGTCGTGCACCTCCGCCACCTGCCCTGGATAGGCCTCTCAAGGGGCGGAGCGGGACGAATGCGGGCGTCAACGCCTCTCGATGGGGGAAAAGTCCGGGCTCCGTGATCCCTCCGGGCGGCCGTCTGCGCTTGGCCAGGTTGGAAAGACGAGGCGATGCGCCTCGATTCACACCGAGCACGCCTTGGCGAATGCCCCGTGCCGTCGCGCCCCCTCTCCCCGCCTCCTAGCGGCCCTCGACCATGATTCCATTTCTATGTTTGGCAGCGTCCGTTCTGCTCCCTTCGAGCCCGGCACCGCTTCAGGACCATCTCGACGCGGTACAGGCTGACCGCGATGTCCGTGGGGTTGATCTTGGGACGCCACTTCCCGAGGTCGATCGAGGGCAGCTTCGACCCAACGCTCCGGGATCTCCGCGTGGGCCGCGCCAGCCGGAACGGTCCTCCGCTACGCCTCCTCCCCGCTCCGTCGACGCCACGGGCCCCGACCCCGACCAGCGGCAAGCGGCTGAGATGGCCGCCGTTCAGGCCACTGACATTCACTCGAGGCTCCACTTTGACGAGGTAGAGGGCACACACTGGGTGCGCGGCCGGAGCTACAAGGCGAGCGCTTCCAAGGACGGGTTTACCTACATTCCGTTCCTGGGCTCCGAAGCGCCCCGAAACTTCCCGGTTCAGTTTCGTCTGGAGAGCGTGAAGCGCAGCGGGGCGTCCTTCGATCTGTCAGGCGAAGCCGAGGTGCGCCGCGAGGGAGACCGCTTCGTTCTCGATCGGGGCGACGTTGAGGTGCGCTACGACCTCCGCCTTGAGGAAGTCGAGCAGTCCTTCGCTTTCGACGCCCCTGCCGGGCACGGGGACGTCTTGCTGGAGATCAGCGTCGCGACCGAGCTACAGGGATCCATGGACGCAGGCTCGCTCCGCTTCGGTGGCGAGTACGGCGGTGTTGTCTACAGCGAAGCCTTCGTTCTCGATGGCGCAGGTCGGGTGGCTAGCGTGCCGTCGCGGTGGGATGGCGGCTCCATCGAGTTGACGGTACCGGCTGCCTTCGTCGACGCAGCCCAAGGCCCAATCATTGTGGACCCGCTCCTGAGCTCGGAGCTGGTGTTCGAAGGAGATGTCTTCTTGATCGTACCCGACTTGGCCTACGACGCAGAATCGGATCGCTACCTTGCGGTGTTCATGGAGCGGTTTTCGTTCGCCGACAACGACATCCTCTCCATCTTCATCTCCCCCGGTTCATTCGAGTCGACGGGCAGCGCCTACATCGATATGAGCTCAGCGAACTGGAGGATTCCGAGGGTCGCCCAGCAACGCTTCACCCGCCGCTTTCTAGTCGTCGCCGAAGCGGACAGTCAGTCTATTCCTGGCTCCACCGACATCGTGGCTCGCTTTCGACTCGCGAACGGCATCGTCTTACCCAGCTTTAGGGTCCGTGGTGCAAGCAACCAGTTCGCCTGCACCCATCCAGACATCGGCGGTGAAGCTGGCAACTTTAGCGATGCCAACTTCTGCGTTGTCTACACCCTTGACTACGGCACCGATCGCGACGTGCTTGCGACCCTCCTCGACGCAAACGGGGACCCTGTCGGAAGCGAGCTGTCGCTCGCCAGCACCATTGCGGAGGACGAGCGTGATCCATCCATCAGCAGTTCGATTATCCCATCGGGCGCCGGGTCATATTTCTATCACATTGCATGGAGGTCGACGAATCTGAACACCGGTGAAAGGAAGGTGGAGGCCGTGTCCATCCTGTTCGATGGAAGCGAAGTTCGGGGTCCTTTCAATGTCGCGCCCCCGTCCTTCACCTCGCTCTACTTCGGCGTGTCCGTTTCGAACCAGTGTCAGCGCAAGCACCCTGTTACGGGGCTGCCCTACTACTTGGTGACCTTTGAATCGACCTTGCCCATGGGCGACCTCGGCATCGCGCTCTGCTCTGGAGAGGTCGTCCATAGCCTCGAGTCCCTTGAAGTGATCGAGCACACCACAAAGGAGAGTCACGTAAGCACGATGAGGGTTGGCACGCTCGTGGATGACTTCATCATCGCCTACGGCGAGTTCGGCTGGCTCATGGCGACGATTCTGCAACCGATCGGGGATCGCCTTGGCATGACGGAGCGCCGGCTCCGCAGCGACGGGTTCTTTGGCCAAGACCATATGACGATCGCCACCACGGTCGGCGACGGATCAGGCGTCTTTGAGGACGGGATGATCCTCTGGAGCAAGGCGAACGTGAGTGGAGACCATCTCCGCGCTGCGCTCGTCACCGCTCCGACCCCTGACGCTGCGGGCACTCAGTACTGCTACGGCACCCCGAATTCCACCGACGAGTACGGCCACCTGATGGCCTTCGGAAGCAGGAACATCGCGCAAGCGCAGCAACTGTTTGCTGGGACGCTGCCGCCGAACTCCTCTGGATTCTTCCTCGCCTCAACAACCCAGGGACTGCTTCCCGGTGCAGGCGGGAGTCAAGGAACCCTTTGCGTGGCGGGGTCGATCGGACGATTTGGCATCTACAACTCTGGTTCCGATGGTGTCGCGACTTTCAACTTGCTCCCGCCGTCCATCGCTCAGCCAACGGGAACGGTGGCGGCCACGAGCGGTGAGAGCTGGAACTTCCAGTCGTGGTATCGGGATGTCGACGGGGGCGTTGCGACCTCGAACTTCACGAACGCGGTGACGGTCACGTTTCTGTGATGTGAGTGGACCTGTCAACCCGCATGGCTGGCTAGTCTGGCTGTTCAGGTCGATTGGAGAACGTTGATCGGTCGCTGCTGGGGGTTGTTCCAAGGATTCGATCGAAGTGCTTTCGAAGACTGCCCGCAGAGCCAAGCTTGGAACGGTCGGCGACTTGATCGATGGAGAGGTCGGTTGTCTCTAGCAGCGCGCGTGCCTTGTCCACGCGCTGCTGTTTGATCCAGTTCAATGGAGAGTGGCCGGTCAGGATAGCGCAGGGCTTGTTCGACCCAGTGGTACGGACTCTGGCAGTGCGGCACCGGCGCCGTGCCGGTGTCCGTGCCGGAATGCGAGAAGCGCGGCCGCTAGCGGACGCGCTTCTCTCAGCTGCAGTTGGACGGCGATCGGATCAGCTTCGCGATGGGTAGACGCCCTGGAGCGCGATGATGTAGTTGATGCCAAGGGAGGGTTGCATGTTGGGGTGCTCAGCGTTGCCCCCTACAGCCTCGATCATCGCTCCGTTCATCTTCGCGTCCGATACGTTCGAGTACACGTCGTCCGCGCCCGCTCGATCGCCCGCGAGGAAGTTGCCTGAAGGCGTACCGAGGGAACCCTGGGTCGATTGGCAACTTACGGAGTGGGAGTGCGACGGCATCTGGCTCGTGGTGAGCCGCACCCCCTCGCTTCCGATGCGTTCTCCGCGGCTACGTGGCGTCAGGCCGGGACCCGAGCCTGGGTGAAGGGCGGCGCGACCACGCAGGTCCGGAAGAGCGAAGCTCGTTCTGCCGTCGCCCCCGTACGTCGTTCCTAGGAGCGAGAAGAGCGCGGTATAGTTGGCGATGGGGAGGAGCTGGCCGTCGCACATGGCCCAGCCACGAGGAGCAAAGTCGCCGGCGAACAAGATGAGCTGACCGATGAAGGGATCCATGGGATTTTGATTCAGAGTAGAGGGGGCGGGCTGCGGTCCATCCGCGGCGCTACCCACCCATCCAGCCGTGCCAAGTTCTCGCGGGGGAAATCTCCCGTTTATTGCGGTGGAGCGGTACGGACACGGGCACGCCGCCGCCATGAAGACCGTAGGGTGCTGGAGTCGCGCTTTTGCTTCGTGGCGGTGCCGTGCCTGTGTCCGAACCGGTGTCCGCACCGCGGGCGGCCGACTCCGTGAGGCAACCTGAGGCGGGGCTCAGGGCCTCGGCGCAGTCGTGCCTGGGGAGGCGCGGCTGACAAATTCCTTGAGGGCGGCACGGGAAATCGCGGATCCGCCGTAGCCCAGAACGTTGGGATCCTGAAGCCGGCCGGCCGTAGGTCGGGTCGAGCTACGTCCTCTGGGCGAGCATGGAAGGAGGCGGGGTCAGTTCCGGGTCGTTACTGCCGCTACAGCGCCATGACAAAGACGTGGCCTACGGGTGTAATGATGGTTTGGGTGGCCGTACTTCTCGTAGGCTACCCGGTGCTCTACTACGTTCAGTAGACGCTCCGCTGCTCCCCAGGGGCGGCGTGCCCCGTTCCATCCACCCCAAGCCCTGTGTTCTGGATCCTGCTCGTCGCCGGGTCGACGCTTGTTGCGTCTTTCCTCTGCTCGCTCTTCGAAGCGGTTCTTTACTCCATCACTCCCTCCCAGGTGGAGGTGCTCAAGAAGAGCGGCTCGAAGGGAGCGCTGAAGTTGGCCGAGCTGCGCGACGACATCGAGCAGCCGATCGCGGCCATCCTCACGGTCAACACGATCGCGCACACCATCGGATCGGCGGTTTGTGGTGCGCTCGTCGCGGCAGAGTTTCCGGAGCACAAGAACGCGGTTGCCATCTTCGCGGCGGTCTTCACGTTCCTCGTGCTCGGGTTGACCGAGATCATCCCCAAGAGCATGGGGGTACGCTACGCCAAGTCGATGGGGCCACTCGTCGCGATGCCTATCCAGTGGATGGTGTGGCTCAGCTACCCGATCGCGCGCCCCTCGAAGGCGATTATGAAGATGCTCACCGGTGGGAAGGGCCACGGTGGTCCCTCGGAGGAGGAGTTGGTGCAGCTCAGCGAGCTCGCTAAGTCGGCGGGCGGAGTGCGCGCGGAGGAGAACCGCTGGGTCCGTAATGCGCTCAGCCTCGATAAGAGCACGGCGGCAGACCTGCGCACACCGCGTCCGGTTGTCACCGTTCTTGACGCCGATGCGACCATCAAGGACGTCACGGAAAAGAAGGAAGCCTGGGTCCATAGCCGAGTGCCGGTTGCCGACGGCGGCGATGCGGACAAGATCGTGGGGGTGGTGTACCGGCGCGACGTCTTCAGCGGCGCCCTGCATGGCAAGGCCGCGACCAAGCTGCGCGAGATCATGCAGCCTCTGATGTTCGTGCCTGAGACGATGCCAGCCCACGAACTCCTCGCCGAGTTCATCTCGGGTCGCAAGCACATGCTGGCGGTCGCAGACGAGTACGGTGGTTTCGAGGGCGTCGTGACCCTTGAGGATGTGGTTGAAGAACTCCTCGGCGAAGAGATCGTCGATGAGTTCGACGAGCACGAGGATATGCAAGAGATCGCCCGCGAGAAAGTCAGGGACACCGAGCGCGACACACAGGCTTAACGTCTGCGCCCTTGGCCGGCCGGGTTGGCGGGGCGACCAGGAAATGATCCTTGACGGATAGTGGGCAGATCGACACGCTCTGTCCCGTGCCGAATCAGCCATCAAGCCTCCCACGCCAACATCCCCGCTTGGCGAACACTGGGCAGACCTGACGCACACGTCCAGTGGCGGCGTGTCCGAATCGCGCGTTTGTGGGTCTCCCAGACTTTCCCAGCGCGCCCTCCACCACGAACTGATTCTGACCCTTAGCTCCGCCCATTGAAACTGTCCCGCGCTCCTCGGAGCGCTGACCGGAGGGTGCGCAAGCGAAACGTCAGAACATGGATCAAGATTCGAAGGGCACCGAAGGTGCTCCCCAGGAGGCGAGTGAGCAGCCCAAGGGCGCCGGCATGGACCGGCGCAAGTTCCTGAAGGGCGGTGCTGCGCTGCCCATCGCCGCGGCCGGGGCGGCCTCAGCATCTGCGGCTCCCACCGCGCTCGCGAAGGACGGGGTCCGCGAGGACCTCTTCATGCCGAAGGAGCATTGGGAAGACCGCATGAAGGCCCCCGACGACGGCAAGAAGTATGGCTGGATCGTCGACACCCGCCGCTGCTTTGGCTGCCACGCCTGCGAGGTGGCCTGCAAGGCCGAGAATGACGTGCCCCTCGGCAACTTCATCCGCCAGACCATCTACCACGACGCGCCGCGGGACAACGGTGCCGTCGCGCGCATCATGGTGCCCATGGCGTGCCAGCACTGCGAGGACGCGCCCTGCATCAAGGCGTGCCCGTGCGGCGCGCTGCACAAGGGCTCGGGCGGCTCCGTCCAGGTCAACTACGACAAGTGCTCCGGACACGCGAGCTGCAAGGACGCGTGCCCCTATGGCGCGATCTACATCGACCCCGTCGCGAACCAAGCGGTGAAGTGCCACAACTGCACGCACCGCGTCGACGAGGGCATGGAGCCCGCTTGCGTTTCGACGTGTCCGAGTGATGCGCTCACCTTCGGCGACCTCAACGACCCCGAGTCCAAGGTCTCGAAGCTCAAGACTGTGCTCGAAGGGGAAGGCGCCCTCGAGCAAGTGCGCAAGGAGAAGAAGACCGAGCCGCGCACCTGGTACGCGACCGACGACAACCACCGCGTGGACGCCTGGGAGACGAAACTTCCGGGGGAAGGCCAGAGCTACCACCCCGACGCGTACTCCGTGTACGAGTGGCAGGAAACGACGCCGCCCCATACCCGCGTCGAGCACCCCGCCGAGGTGAAGAAGGCACAGGAGCAAGCGAACGGGGAGGGCCACTAGTATGACGACTCACGATTCCAAGGCTGCGCCGGACAGGCGCGGGTTCCTCAAGCTCGGCGCTCTGTTCTCCGCTGGCCTCGCTGGATGCAAGGCGTACCACCCTCCGGGCGCGACCAAGGAGCGCACCCAGAACCAGTGGACAAACGGCGCTCCCACCGCCAAGGAGAACCTGGAGGTCTGGGAGAAGGGCAAGGGCGCGCCCTACGCCGTCAAGGCCCCCGGCGTCTGCGCGCTGCCGGGTCCGAACCGCAAGACCAAGTTCCCTGACCCCGACAAGTACAAGGACGTCGAGCGGGTGCACGGTATGTGCCAGCTTTGCTCGACGGTGTGCGGCATCACCGGCATCATCAAGGATGGCCGTGTGATCAAGGTCGAGGGCAACCCGAACGACCCGAACTCCCGCGGCAAGCTCTGCGCCCGCGGCCAGTCGGCCCTTAACCACCAGTACCACCCAGAGCGTCTCCTGTACCCCCTGCGCCGCGTTGGTAAGCGCGGTGAGGGCAAGTGGAAGCGCATCAGCTGGGACGAGGCCTACGACGAGATCGCCACGCGGCTCAAGGGCGTCCAGGAGAGCGGCAAGCTAGAGGAGTTCGCGTTCCACCAGGGGCGGAGTCGCACCAAGGACGCGGTGAAGAACTTCCTGCGCGCCTTCGGCACCAACACGGCGCTGAACCACCGCGGGCTCTGTTCGGCCGCCCGTCGCGCCGCGAACTTGACGTACCTCTTCGAGTCCGACTGGGACCTAGGGGACTACGAGCACTCGAA
>CALHGQ010000236.1 GCA_938030175.1 uncultured bacterium
CTAGGTTGTTCGCGCTATCCCAAGCTGCGATCACGGCGAAGACCTGGGCGTCGATAGTGCCGGAGCTGGCGACGATCGGTAGAACGATCTCGACGGTTTCGGTGGGGTTCCCTGGATCAATGGACACTCGGGGCACCCAGCCAGTGATGGGCGCAAAACCCAGGTCGGTCCCGACGAAGAACATCACAGACTCGTGGTCCACGGCACCCGGATCACCAAACCCTGTCATGAGGATGTGAAGGTCGTCCGGAAGCGCAGTATCAGGTCGCACGTCTTGACGCCGTGTCGAACTAAGGCCGACCCTCTTTCCAGTTTGCCATAGGTAGGCCAGGCTGGCACTTGTGATCCAGTCGAGGGGTGGCGCAGCGATACCAGCCAGAGGATCGTATGTGTCCTTCTCCGGGTCGAAGGTGCAGAGAGCGTCGGCCTCGTCGCCGATGTTGGCGACGTCCACGATCTCAAGCTTGGCAGTGAGCCTCGAAGACGCATTCGCCATCATGGGTCTCGACGTGAGCGGGCTGGGATTCCCCGGGTTCGTACCTCCGGCTCGTTGCATGACCATCAGTTGGCTATCGAAGGCGGAAGCCCTGGTCGCCGAGAACAAGATCACTTCGCCATCCGCGTCGAGATCGAGCGCGTCCACGTCGACAGAGTTGGGGTCGACGGTCGTGCCCGCCGCCAGCTCGAAACGCGAGACGTGCACGGTCGGACGCTCCCATGCGCCGCTCGTGTACTCCATCCGGTAGATATCACCGGGGTGCGCATTGACCGGGTTTCCGCTGATATCATCGGCGAAGTTCGCCGTATTTCCGTTCATGAACCAGTCGAGGGAGACGGAGAAGTAGGCCACGTTCTCCTCTCCAGTGAACAGGATCGAAGCCGCTGTCGTTTGGTTGTGGGTCAAGGCTCCCAGCGGGTAGTCCAGGCTCGTCACGTCTTGGCTTCCATTCTGCGGGAAGCCAAGGTCCGACCGGCGAGTCTCGACGAACGTTCCGTCATTCAAGTTCGGGTCGAGGGCTCCATTCGGATCCAGGTAGTGAGCGATGATCTCAGCACCAGGATCGATCTGGTCGCCTCGGACGCGACTGATGTGCCCGCTCCCGGCGCCGTTCGAGTTGTTGGAAACCGAGACGGCCACAGCCATCCAATTCGTCATGGGCCCCGTCAGCTCCGGTGCACCATCGATGTCGTGGCGCGGTATTCGGCTACGTCCCGTAGAGAACGCATCCATCTCGACGGGATAGCCCGCCGGCTGACCTGAGAATGGGTGCGTAGAAGGGAAGGTCGTGAACGAGAAGTCTGCGATGCTTGGGTTAGAGGACGTAGCAGCCCACGCCGGCATCGGGCCGGAGCCCCTTCCCGGGGGCTTGGCGAAGAGCGATCCCGGCACGCCCGCGAGCGTGGTCGAAGCAGCCCATGCCGGTGCCATGCCGCGATGGCGCTGGGGTGTAGGGTTGTTAGCCGGTCCAGAGTTCGGGCCCCCGCCACCTGAAAGGGCGATGGCGGATAGCAGTAGCGCGATGTTCATATCGGTAGGGAATTTGGGGTTGCGAGAGAGCGACACGTGCCGCACTGCGAGTCGATCGGTTCGGGGCCGCTGATAGAGCTGCACCCGTCGGATCACAAAGCCGAGCTACTCCACGCCTTCCACGAGGTCCCTGACTCGAACGGTATCGCGCACCGTCTCGAGGAAGGACTTCAGGAAGGGCAAGGCCTCGGTGGGAATAGATTCGGGGAACGTCGCGCAGAGGTACTCGAGCATGTACACCGACAGTTCATTGGTTTCGTGGAGGCGCAATCCGGCCAAGAAGAGCGCTTCGCGGTCGTCCGCTAGTAGCCCCTGCGCGAGGAGCTTGAGGCCACCGAAACGGGCGCTAGTTCCTCCAGGGTCGTTGGCTTCGCAGCTCTTGACCGCCCGAGCGCTCCATTCGCGCATACCCGCGTCGTCTCCGTCCACCCAGCACTTCAAGGCTTTGTTGCCCTCCACGAGCGCTCGCAGGAACGGGCGCATGTGCTCCGGGCGCAGGCTACAGCTCTCTAGTCGGTCGAGCGCCTCTTCCGCCAGCCCGGAGCTCGATGCAGAGCGGATCCAGTGTTCATTCAGTCGCGGGAGATCGGGGATCAAGCGGCAGCCTTGACTCACAAGGCGATCGACGTCCCCGTGGCGCCGGCGTTTCTGGGCGGCGAGAGCCGCATTCTCGAGAGTGGGCACTGAATAGGGCGAGAGGGCGAGCGACTCCTCTGCCATCTCAAGCGCCATTCCCCACCGTCGGAGCGCGCACAGCGTCGTGGCAATCATGGAAGCACTCATGGCGCTCCGGTAACCGAAGTCGGCCTCCAGTTGCTTCGCCTGCTCAAGCATGGCCTGGGCCGCCGCGTCTCTCTCAAGCGGGCGCTCAGTCCTCGGGTGCTTGTCGATCTCCAACGAAGCGCACAGAACAGCCAACTCGCGAGCGTGTCGATGGCCGGACAAACCAGGGCTCATGAAAGCATCACGCGCGGTCCCCCGACGCAGTTGGCGCAGCTCGTGGTATCCAAAGAGGTAGTGCTCGAGCGGAGTCTCCGGCGCAGGGAGTGCCCCCAGCTCGAGATCCTTAGCGCTTGCTTGCGGCCCTGGCAGATCCGCGTAGGCGTTTGCAAGCCCGACGGCGTAGGGAGTCGCCAGGTGGCCGGCGATCCAGCGCATATCTTCTTTCGCTCCTACGGGGTCGCCAAAGTCGAGTCGCAGCGAAGCGCGAAGCGCTCGACCAGAGACCGGGTGCCGGCGGCTCCTCACCACGCGGTCCACGGCGTCGAGCATGGCGGCGCGATCCTGTTCCTGAGCGATCCAACGGAGCCGAGGCGACGTCACCGTCAGGTTAGCGGGTAGAGCGCTCCAAGCCGCTCGGCCCTCCGCATCGGCGGCCCGGCGATCTTGCAGCATGGACCAGCGAACACCAAGACCCATGCTTATAGCAAGGATCGCAACGGCCGCGCCCCGCAGTGCCTTGGAGGTCCTTGCCTTGCGCAGAAATCGGCGCGCGCGGCTGATCGGTCGAACGCTGATGGGACGATGCTCCAAGAAGGCGTTCAGATCATCCGCTAGGACCTCCACGGACGCGTACCTCCTCGAGAGACTCCGCTCCAGCGCGTGCTCCAAGATCGCCCGAAGATCCGTGTGCAGGTCGGGGGCCAGCTCCTCGATCGGTTCAGGGTCCCGTGTCGCGAGTGCTCGAATGACCTCGGACGAAGACCCGACGTAGGGAGGTCGGCCTGTCAACGCATGGTAGAGGGTCGCGCCGAGGCCCCAAACGTCCAGGCCGTTGACCTGGTCCATCCCGCGCTTTGCTCCGGAGCCGTCCAGGCCTTCAGGTGCCATATAGGCGGGCGTTCCGATGGATAAGCCGGTATGGGTCAGGTCCGCGAGCCCTTCGACATAAGCGATGCCAAAGTCCACCAGCACCGCTTCGCCGCTCGTGCGAATCATGATGTTCGACGGTTTGATGTCGCGGTGGACGACGCCCGCCTGATGCGCCGCGTGGAGACCGCCTGCGAGCTCCGAGATCCAGCGAACCATCTGCCGTTCGAGGGTCGACTCCGATGGAATCAAGGACGGAGCATCCAGCGCAATGCGCAGATGCTCCGTCCAATCATCACTCTCTCCCTCGGGCCAGCTGAGGAAGTCAGCGAGCGAGACTCCCTCTACGTTCTCCATGACAAGGAAGGGCACGCCCGACTCCGTCAGTCCGCTGTCGTGGACCGCCACGACAGCGGGGTGGCGCACGGCGGCCAGCGCATGCGCTTCGCGCTCGAACCGCTCGGGGGTCGTTGCGGTCAGATCGAGCGATGTCCCGAGCACCTTGATGGCAACCCTCCGGCCAAGCCGGACGTCGCGGGCCGCCCAGACGGCCCCCATCGCTCCAGATCCAAGTCGATCCTCTACCTCATAACGGTCCTTAAAGAGCGGCGCTCCCTCAGACTCAACAGAGTGCCACTGCAACGCAGGGAATCGCCCCGCCATGCGCACGGCCGCTTCCACCCGCGGCCTTAGGTCAGGTCGCTCGCGGCACAGGGACTCAATGGCAGGACCCTCCCCTTCCTCGTCCTCCCACTCAAGGGCCTTTGCCACAAGTTGAGCGAGCATCGCGCCGTCCTCCTCTGAGAGCACTCCGCCCTGGCTCTCGGCAGGGACTGCGTCACTCGCTGGATCCTCGACTGGGAGGGAGCCTGGGCCCGGCACGACCCCCGGTGCAGGTCGCGCGGTCATGCCTGAGGCCCCGATGCCAAGCGTTGTGTGAGGATCGCCTGGGCCTTGAAGAAGGCTCGACGTGCGGCGTAGGGAGATGAGTACCCAAGCGCTTCGGCGAGAGCGTCGAATGAATGTGTCTTCTCGAACCGGGCGCGCAGCAATAGCCTCTCCCGCTCCTCGAATGTCTCAAGTGCCTCGCGATACCGAACGACCTCTTCCCCGAGCTCCATGGCGTCCGAGGGATCGCCCTCATCCGAAACACGCAGCTCCGCCTCGTTCTCGTCCACCGCCTTGCGGCGGTCTCGTTGGCCTGCATGGTGAAAGCGAATCGAATCCACGATTCGGTTCCGCACGATCATCGCCAAGTACCCGGCGAACGCGTCTTCTGAATTCCCCGAGAAGGAACGCAGGTCCCGTAGGGCGCTCCAGAAGACTTCTTGGACGACGTCGCCGGTGCTGAAACGCGCGAGGAGCCATGGCCGCTTCGCCCGAAGCTCGATAGCAAGCCGGCGGTGCACCATCTTTTGGACCGTCGGATAGAAACGTTGAAAAAGTTGGTTGAGCGCGGCTTTCTCGTCCTCCCTTGCCGCCTTGAGGAGCGAATTGAAGCTCCGCGATCCCGAATTCTCGCGTGAATTCGGGGTCACCTCACCGGCGCCTGTCGCGCCGGACAACCCCGCTTGGGGCTCCGGGAACGGCTGCTGGAGGGAGGGGTCGGGTGTCGTATCCATGGTGAAGTGGAGAGGTCGTTCTCCTTTCCACTACCAACGGCGGTGAGTGCCTGCCGACTAAGCGAACGTTCTTTGATTTCTTTTGGATGGCGCGGCGGCGACCGCGCCGCCACACCAGCGAGCGCCATTTTCCGAGGCGCCCGCCGCCGTTGAAGGCGAAGGCGGCCCCCGCTTTGAGGGCCCCAACGAACTCAACGATTTCACGCTATGCGACACCTTCCAAGCACCCCCCGCGCACTCTTCACCAGCCTGCGAACGTACGCCCTAGTCGCCCTCGGCGGCTCCGCTCTTCTCCCCCATGCCGCGGCCCAGACCGAGGTATTCGGCGAGTGGGAAGGCGCAAATTCGGTCGAGCTCTTCGTGGCTTTGCCACCACTGGGCGTCCCCGGAAACCCTGGCACACTGGCAGCGCCGGTTCCATCCATCACTGCAGCGCTTGCTCTCGCCGCAGCGAACGGCGATCTCGACGTCAACCCGGTCACGATCAACGTCACAGGCAACGGTCTTCACGACCAGATGTCGGGGGAAGTCTTTCCCATCACGCTGCCTGCCTACGGTGTCTCCATCGAGGCACACTACCTGGGTGGCGGGATTCGCCCTCAGGTCTCGGCCGGCGGTATCGGCGCGACGGAGATCTTCCTCTATGACGAGGTCGGCAATCCAGATCTCCCCGTCAGCGTTCTACGCGGCCTGACCATCTTCAATTCGTTTAACGTCGCGGGCAGCGCGGATGTGCGCATCGCGATCCCTGCGGTGGAAGAGGACGTGCGCATCGCCCCCGAGATCCGCGATTGCATCATGACGGGCGAGCCCAACTTTGGGGTGCAGATCTTTTCGACGCCAGGCGCGGCGATGGATCCGGTCCTCGAGCGAAACCTCATCACGGGCATTGACCCGTTCTTCGGAATCGCTGGCGTGGACATCGTCAGCGACGAGGATGGCGGCACGATGTCCGCGCTGATTCGATCCAACGAGATCACACGCTACCAGTCGAACCTCCGCATCACCGGCGGAGGCCTCTCGAACCAGTGCAGGGTCGAGTCCAACTTCATCTCCGTAGGTGAGACGAACGTCGAGCTCGCTGGCTGCGCGCCGTACATCATGAACAACACGATCGCGTTCGCGTTCAGCAACGCCGCGCCCGTCGCTACCGGGATCTCATGGGTCGGCATGCCAGCGCTGGGCCTCTCCAACAACCTGATCTGGAACCCGGACCAAGGCGCAGTCATGGGTGTGGACATCGCAGGTCCCCTTGCGGTCTTTGCGGCGTCGGGGGGAGACCTTCGCCGCGAAGCGTTCTTTAACGTGGACGAAGACAACACCCTATTCGCGGCGACTGTCGGTGGCACCCTAGGCGTGGTCACCATCTACGACACGGTCACCCAGGGCGGGCCTCTCTTTGTGGGATTGGACTTTGGCAACGGTGTGGGCGCAACCGACATGCACCTCACCCCTCTGTCGCCCATGATCGACTTTGGGCTCACCGACCCGTGGGTGACCACCCTGGCCACCGGAGTCTCAAGCATCAACGTGCCTGGCCCCCTCGGCGCGCGGGACGTTCGCATGGACACGGTTTACGACGGCGACTTCGACGCGCGACTGGCTGGCACTTCGGTCGACGTTGGCGCCGACGAGTTTATCGGCATCCGTGATGGCTTGCCCCAGGCTTCGCTGACCCGCGACGCCATGCTCATGCCCACCATCGGGTCTACGTTCGGCATCGACATGGACGAGCTCGGCAACATGATCCCCGACGACGGAGGACTGTGGAACACCCAGGTTGACATCGTCGGTACGCCTGGTGACTTCGCCTTCTTGTTCGCCGGCTTCACCTTCGACGACTTCGCCACCACAGCGGCCGCCGTCACGGTGGAGAACCGGTTCCTGATGCAGAACACGATCATCGCTGGCCTGATCCCCGGGGTCGTCACCATCTGCAACATGGGACTTCAGCTTGGCGCCGGATTCCAGCAGTTCAACTCTGGCCCGATCCCAGCCAACGGCATCCTGCGCACGAACCTCACGTTCGGCGCGGCACAGCTCGGCCTGACCGAGGGTGAGGTTCAGCTGCAGGCACTTGTCTTGGGTCCAGCCACTGCTGGTGGCATCGGCGCCCAGATGACGAACCGACTGACGCTGGAGGTGAACCAGTAGACCGTATGGGGCTCAAGCGTCCCTAGACGCTCCGAGTGTCCGCTGCAGGCCGTCTGGCCCGCAGCGGGCGCCTTGTATGACGACGGGCGCGGGGCGCACGTATCATCTACGCCATGCCCATCATCGCAGCCGTCGCGCTTGCCTTGCCCGCAAGCCTCTTCACTTCGCCCCAGGCACCCGACGTTCCAACGATCGCCGAGGGCGATCCCATCCCGGCCTGGCTCACCCATGCGAGCCCGGCTCGCCTGACGGACGCCGTCGAGCGCCTTGTGGGCTTCGGCACGCGCCACACCCTGTCAGAGACCGAGTCCGACACCCACGGGATCGGAGCAGCTCGCCGCTGGCTACGGCTTGAACTCGAGACGATCGCCGCCGAGACCGGCGGCCGATTGGAGGTGAAAGAACAGCGCTTCCATACCACCGTGCGAGGAAAGAACGCCGAGCTCGTCAACGTGTACGGCTTCCTTCCGGGTCGCGTAAACGATCCTCTCGGGCGAACGTACGTGATCTCAGGGCACTACGATTCCCGGGCGAGCAAGTCCCTGGATGCGTTGTCGCCTGCACCTGGGGCCAACGACGATGCGAGCGGGACCGCCGTTGTGCTCGAGGTCGCCCGCCTCTTGTCTGCGGGCGAGTTCGAAGCGAACCTCGTGTTCCTGCTGGTCCCTGGGGAGGAACAGGGGCTCTTTGGCTCCAAGCACTTCGCCAACGAAGCGGAGGAACTTGGCATCGACGTCGAGGGCATGATCACCAACGACATCGTCGGCGGCACGGAAGGTGGCAACGGCGTTCGCGATGAGATCACCATTCGGTGCTACTCGGCGTCGGATGACGAGGGGAAGTCCCGAGCCCTCGCGAGGGCGATCGCCTCAAGCGCGGAGCGGTACGTCCCGGACGCAAAGGTCAAGCTCGTGTTCCGCAGCGACCGGTTTGGGCGCGGCGGTGACCACCAATCGTTTCACAAGAAGGGCTTCCCGGCAGCGAGGCTGACGGAGGCGAACGAACACTACGGCCGTCAGCACCAGGACGTCCGCGTGGAGGACGGCATCGCCTACGGCGACCTCGCAGAGCACGTCTCCGGCGACTACATGGCGAAGGTTGCGCGGGTCAACGCCGCCGCCGTCGCAGAGATGGCCCTCGCCCCACCACCGCCTACTCGCGTCTCCATGCGCGCCGCTGTGTCCTACGACACGCAGCTTGGCTGGGCGCCTTCAATCCCCCGCCCCCCGGGGCAATCGAGGGACGAATCCAAGCCCACCCACTCCTACGAGATCGTCTGGCGCGATACGACCGCGCCGCTCTGGACAGGCTCTCAAGCCGTCCCTGCGGTCATCCGCGTCCAGCCCGCGCGTGATCGACGACCCGAACGACAAGTCGTCCAAGGAACCATCGAGGGAGTCACGGCGGACACGCACTTCTTCGGTGTCCGCGCCGTGTCAGCGCTCGGTCACCGCAGCCGCGTATCGCTCCCCTCCCGACCATAGATTGAGCGGTACGGTACCGTGTTCGTTGTCGCCAC
>CALHGQ010000237.1 GCA_938030175.1 uncultured bacterium
CATGTTGAACGTGCAGCGCCCGTCCTCGTTCGCCGCCATGTGCACCCCGTGCTCCCAGATGGTCTCTTCCATTCGCGAGAGCAGCGCCTGGTTCCCCTGGAAGATCTTGGCGGGGAGCGCGATGACGCTAGCCCTTGCCGCGGGGGCGCCGTCGGAGAAGACCTGAACGTTGTGGCTGGTCTCGCCCGTGGCGGCGGCGGTTCGCGCGGAGGGAAGCTCCCCTTCCGGAGCTGCGAGCCCGGGCGGGGGAGGGGACGCACTAGCGGTCTCGGCATCCGCCCCCAGACGCGCCGTCTCGATCGTCTTCTCCCCATCCAACTGACTCTGCGGCCCAGATGGCGCGAGATAGACCCATGCGCCGATCGCAGCGATCATCACAGACGCGACGCCAAGAATGGCGAGGCCCACGGCCGTGGCGCCTTGGACCTTCGGCACGGCGCTACCGAGCGGCAATGCCCAAGTCGCCCAGGTCCGTCGATCGCCGAAGCTCTGATCGAGTTCCTTTCGTAGCGTCTCAAGGCCCCGCTGGATCCGCGTATGAACCGTAGAAACGGGCACTCCCTCGGCGGCCGCGATCTTGCGCGGCGGAAGACCGTCGTAGAACCGCAGCAGCATGACCCGCCGCTGGGCGTCCGGAAGAGACTCGACGTAGGCCAGCATTCTCCGTTGACGCTCGAGTAGCGCGACGTCGTCCATTGTGCTGGTGGCGGACGCCTCGGGCCGCGAGGATTCGCGCTCACGTTGCTTGAGTCGTTGCTCCCGCGTGCGCCGATTGCGAGCCACGTTCCTGGCGATGCCTGCGAGCCAGCTCCTCTCCGGAACGCCTTTGGGCGCCGGGGAGCTGTCCGAGGCGACAAGCGCTTCCTGCCATACATCCTCGGCCTCGGCACCGTCACGGACGAGCTGGCGCACCATCTCGCGGAGCCATTCAGCGTGCTGGAGCATGGAGTCGGACTGCAGGTCTCGTGGGGGCAGGGCTGAGCTGAGGTTCTTCATCAGGGCCCTGTCTTCACCGCCGAGCTATCCTGCTCACCGATTCTTCGAATTCTCGCCGGTGGCACGGCATCAGGGCCGGTTCGCCAATCTCGGGGCCCTACGGTACCGTGAACGTTGAGTGCCGGTCTGAGGCGGGGAGTGGGAAAAAAATGCCCTGCTGGCCAAGAGTGGGGTCCTGGTTGGACTTCGAAAGGCCAAGAGGCCGATTCCTATTTCATGGGAAAAGGCACTCCTCTCGCGCCGCTGATCTTCATGGCGCTCTTTTGGAACGGGATCGTCGGCCTCTTCGACGGGATCATTCTCACCCAGTACGTGAAGACGTCGGTGGCGGCCGTGAGCTACGAGCCGGTCGAGGCCCTGATCACGGAGTCGGCGGTCAGCCATAGCAGCTCGAGCGACGGCACGACCTACTCGGCCGACGTTCAGTACGAGTACGACTTCGGAGGCATTCGCTATATCGGCGATCGGTACTCCTTCATGGTGATGGCCACGTCGGAGCGGCGGTTCGCCGAGCGCATCTGCAAGAGGTACCCGAAGGGCCAGACGGTCACCGCGTACGTCGATCCGGAGGAGCCGTCGGAGGCGACGCTGGAGATCAACGCCGAGTCGTTCCCGGCGGCGATCCTGCTCTTTCTCATGCCGTTCAACTGCATCGGCCTCATGCTCATCGGATGGGTGATCGGCGGCTTCTTGAAGCGCAAGAACGGCGGGGAAAAAGACCAGCTGCGCGCCCGCTATCTGCGCGTCGACACCCAGGACCACGTGGTCTTCGGGCCCGCTAGGATGTCCTCCCTGACGGTCTTCGCGAGCGCGACGTGTGGACTCTCCTTCCTGTCGATGTTCGCGGTCATCATCCCGTTTGGGTTCGAGGCGCCTTTGAGGGTCGTGCTCGGCGTGATCGCCGGCTGCCTCGTGGTGGCTGGACTGATCACCCGGAAGCACGCGAAGAGCGGCCGGTCCCCGGAGAAGTTCCTGCACGTGGACTACGGACGGGGCACGTTCTCTTTCCCGGCCAACGCGCCCGGTGTGCCGCTCGATTCGATCCAGTCGATCCTCTCCGAGGCCGAGGAGACGAGCCTCACGATCAACGACGTGAAGCAGTACAAGCACAAGTTCGAGGCGGAGACTCCGGACGGGGTCTTGAGTCTCTTCGAAGTGCGCTCCGGCATGGAGGAAGGTGACGATGTACTAAACCTCCTTCGCTCCGAGCTTTTGCGTGGTTAGAAGACGAGGGAGCGTGCATGCTGGTGGGCCTCAATCGGCTGGCCTTTGCACCATTGCCCCCTCTCACAATGCTTCTCACTCTGACTCTCTTCGTCGGTCTTCCGACGGTGGCTACGACCACAGGCGCGCCTCAAGAGGGCGCCGCAAACTCTGCCCCAAGCCCAGCTGACATTCGGACCGAGGACATCGCGCGGCGCATCGAGCTCTTGAGCTCGGATGCCTTCGGCGGTCGAGGCCCGGGAAGTGAGGGCGAGCAGATCACGATCGACTACCTCATCGACGAGTTCAAGGGCATGGGGCTCGCCCCCGGCGGACTCGACGGCGACTGGACCCAGCCCGTGCCGATGGTGGAGCTGACGCCCGAGGCTTCGCCGGCGAGCAACTACGCGGTGGAAGGCGGCGAGACCGTGACGCTCATGCACGGACGCGACATCGTGCTTTGGAGCCCGGTGCTCGGGGGCGAGGTGTCGGTGAGCGCGTCGGACATGGTCTTTGCGGGGTACGGAATCGTGGCCCCAGAGTTCGGGTGGAACGACTACGAAGGACTCGACGTCAAGGGCAAGACCGTCCTCGTGATGGTGAACGATCCTGGCTTCGCCTCCCAGGATCCGGAGCTATTCCGAGGCCACGCGATGACCTACTACGGTCGTTGGACCTACAAGTTCGAGGAAGCGGAGCGCCAGGGAGCGGCCGCCTGCCTGATCGTGCACCAAGAGGATGCCGCTGGCTACGGGTGGACCGTGGTGGACCAAAGCTGGAGCCGTCCGCAGCTGCAGCTCGGCGGGGACGTTCGCGAGCGCAACCTCCAGGTCGCCGGGTGGATCGAGGGCGCGGCGGCCGCCGACCTCGTGTCCGCCGCGGGCCAAGACATTGGCGCGCTCGCAGCGGCCGCGTCGAAGCGCGGGGCGAAGCCGCTCGCCTTGGACGGCGTGCGCTTCTCCACTGGTTTTTCCAACCGGATGCAGCGCGTGGTGTCCGCCAACGTGCTGGCCAAGCTCGAGGGCTCCAAGACGCCGGACGAGTACGTGCTGATCTGCGCGCACTGGGATCACCTGGGCACCCGCGACGGATCCGCGGAAGAGGACAACATCTACAACGGCGCCGTGGACAACGCTTCGGGCACCGCGAGCCTCTTGGAGCTGGCGGAAGCGCTGGCTGGCCAGGAGACCGCTCCGAACCGCAGCATTCTCTTTCTCGTGACCACCGCAGAGGAGAAGGGACTCCTCGGCTCGAAGCACTACGCCGCGAACCCCATCGTTCCGCTGGCGAAGACGGTGTGCGGCCTCAACCTCGACGTGGCGAACACGCTCGGGAAAATGAAGGACATCATCGTCGTTGGGTTCGGTGCCTCCGAGCTGGATGTGGACCTAGCTGCCTTCGCGCGCGCCCAAGGGCGCACCATCGTGCCCGAGGCGACCCCGGAGAAGGGCTTCTACTTCCGCAGCGACCACTTCTCGCTCGCGAAGGTGGGCGTACCGATGATGTACACGGAGACCGGGACGACGAGCGTCGAGCACGGGACGGAGTGGGTGACGGCACAGAAGGCCGATTTCACGCGCAAGCGCTACCACAAACTCGGCGACGAGTACAACCCGGAGTGGGACCTCAGCGGCGCAGCCCAGGACGTCCAGCTCTTTCATGGCCTGGTGAATCTCTGGGCAAACGATCCGCGCGGCCGTGAGTGGAGCCCTGACTCGGAGTTCCGGGCAGCGCGCGAGCGCAGTTTGAAGAACCAGTAGCGTGGATCGCGCCGCATTGCGGGACGCTGCTTGAGGAATCGAACCCACACCTTACTGCGGGCCCCGCATGGGACGCTCGGGGGAGACATACTATGGGGGCGCGCAGCGTCTCACCTCCCCGCTCGGCCTCCCCCCTCGTCGGCTTTCGAATTCGTCCCATGCGTCCCACCTCCCTCCAGCTTTCGTTTCTCGGCTGCCTTGGCCTGATCCTTCTCCCGGCCGCTTCAGCCTCGGTTCAAGAGGACGAAGACAAGGAGGCGCCGCCGACGCGCCCCCTCGACTCCGCCGACCTAGAGTCGTTCGAGTGGCGACCCCTCGGCCCCTCTACCTTCGGCGGGCGCATCGTGGACCTCGCGATTCACCCGGACCATCCACGCAATCTTTGGGTGGCCAGCGCCTCGGGCGGGCTTTGGGTCACGCGAGATCACGGAACCACGTTCGAGTGCCTCTTCGAAAACGAAGGGACCATTTCGATCGGAGACATCGCGGTGGATCCGAACGACGCGGATGTGCTCTGGATCGGCACAGGGGAAGCGAACAATCAGCGTAGCTCCTACTGGGGCGACGGCGTGTACAAGTCGACAGACGGGGGCGAGACCTGGGCGAACGTGGGCCTGAAGGACTCGCAGCACATCGGGCGCATCGTCATCGATCCCCGCGACTCGAACCGCGTCTTCGTCGCGGCCCTGGGCGCTCTCTATACACCGAACGACGAGCGCGGTCTCTATCGAACGACGGACGGCGGCGAGACCTGGGAACGCGTGCTAGAGATCAGCGCCGACGTGGGCGTCTCGGACGTCGCCCTTGATCCGAAGAATCCAGACCACATGGTGGCGGCGAGCTACGAGCGCCGCCGCCGCGCGTGGGACTTCGACGGGAACGGACCGGGCTCCGGCATTTGGCGCTCGTCCGATGGGGGCACGACCTGGGAACGCTGCGAGTCCGGCCTCCCCACCGGGGACATCGGGCGCATCGGCCTTGACGTGTTCCCTGGCGAGGAAGATCTGATCGTGGCCACGGTGTCCAATCAGAACCGCGTACCCGTGAAGTCAGGCCCCGTGATCGGCCTCCGCGTCGAGTGGAAGGACGGCCAGCTCGTGGTCATCAAGGTCAAGAAGGAGAGCGGAGCTGAGGAGCTCGGGCTCAAGAAGGGCGACGTGCTCAAGAAGCTCGGCGACCGCGAACTCGACGACCCCTTTGCGTGGATGCACGTGCTCAGTGAGCTGCGGGACGCAGCGGAAGAGGAAGCGGACGAGTCGGGGGACGATCCGCGGCTGAAGCTGACCTACTTGAGAAAGGACGAGGAGGAAACGGTCGAGGCTGAGTTGGAGCAGATCCTCGTGCTCGACGAGAAAGATCCGGAGACCCGCGAGGCGGGCGGTGAGATCTACACCTCCAAGGACCACGGCGAGACCTGGACCCAGGTCAACGAGGAGCCGGTCGGCGGTTCCCCCGCGTACTACTACGGACAGATTCGCTTCGACCCGAACGACGCCCAGCGCATCTATATGTGTGGCGTCCCGATGCTCGCCTCGAGCGACGGCGGCGTGACTTGGGAGCGCATCGCTGGATCCGTGCACGTGGACCACCACTCCGTGGTCGTCGATCCCGCGGACAGCCAGAAGGTCTGGCTCGGCAACGACGGCGGGCTGCATCTTTCCTACGACCGGGGTGAGAAGTGGCAGCACTTCACGAACCTTCCGATCTCGCAGTTCTACGCGGTGGGGCTCGACAACTCGGAGCCGTTCCGGGTCTACGGCGGCACGCAGGACAACGGAACGTGGGGCGGCCCCAACACTTCACGCGACCGTCGGGGCATTCACCCGGTGGAATGGTTCTCGGTGGGGGGCGGCGACGGGTTCTACGCACAGATCGACCCGCGCGATCCAGCGACGGTCTACGCCGAGTCACAGTTCGGCGCGATCTACAGGCGCAACCTGGACCGCGGCACCTCCGTGCGCATCCGGCCCTCGAAGCCAGAGGGCGCCGAGGAGGAGTCGCTTCGCTTCAACTGGAATTCGCCGATCCTGATCTCGGCCCACAACCCTGAGGTCATCTACTTCGGGGGCAACCGCCTCTTCAAGTCGTTCAACCGCGGCGACAGCTGGGCGGTGCACAGTCCTGATCTCTCGACGAAGGACGCCGAGAAGATCGCTGGCAACGTGCCCCACTGCACCATCACCACGATCTCGGAGTCGACCCTCGATCCAGGGCTCCTCCTCGTGGGCACCGACGACGGGCTCGTGCACATGTCCGAGAACGGCGGCTATGACTGGACCAACCTCACGGGCCAGTTCCCCGGCGCGCCCTCCGGCTGGTGGGTGAGCCGCGTGACGCTTTCGAGCCACGATCGGACGACGGCGTACGTCTCCTTCACGGGCTATCGCGAAGACGACTTCCGACCGCTGGTCTTCCGCACCACCGATCTCGGCAGCGGTAAGGGGTGGAAGCTCATTACGGACGGCCTGCCCGAAGGCGAGCCGGTGAACGACATCGTCGAGGACCCGCTGTACCCGAACGTGCTCTACGTCGGAACGGAGTTTGGGGTTCACGCGAGCTGCAACCAGGGGCTGGCGTGGGCACCGCTGAACGGCGGTCTTCCGCGCGTCGCAGTGCATGACCTCGCCGTGCAGGGCCGCGACGGCACGCTCGTCGCTGCGACCCACGGCCGGGGCTTCTGGGCCGTGGACGTGGATGCGGTCCGGGCCTTCTCCGAGGAGGCCCTCGCGGAGCCCGCGCACCTCTTCCCTGTGGGTGACCTCACCCGCTGGGCGCGTCGATCCGCCGTGGGTGGATACGGCGGCGGCGACCAGATCTGGCGCGGACAGAACGAGAGCACCCAGGCGAGCGTCGTGGTCTCGGTTCAGGATGCTGAGGCCGAGTGGTCTCTCACCATTCAGGACGAGGAAGGCGAAACGCTCGCGATCCTGGAGCTCCCGAAGGAAGCGGGGCTGCATCACGTGCAGTGGGACCTGCGCAAGGACCCGAAGTCGGAAGAGGCGAAGGCGGACGGCCGTCGCGGCTCACGTGCCCCCGAGGGCAACTACACCGCCGTGCTTCGGAAGGGTGACGAGGAGAAGGGGGAGCAGCGGCAGTCGTTCAAGATCCGCCGCGATCCACTGCTCGCGGGCGCCAGCGCCGCGGAGATGAGGGGCGAGGGCGCCCCGGAAATCCGCGACTGATCGGGGCTCTCTAGCGCTGGGGCTCTGTCTCGCTCACGAAGTCCTTCCACAGGGCTTCGATCTCGAGGCTGGTCAGGGCTCCCGGCGCGATCGCTACGCGATAGAGAAACGACTCGCTCTGATAAGCCTCGATGCGATAGCCCTCGGGTCCCGTGAGCGTGGTGATCGACTCGGGCGCGTCGAAGGCCGTTTCGGCGAACGGGTTCGCTGCGACGATGCCGTAGGGCCGCGCGAACCACCGCGCGGGGTACCCGGGGTTGCCGGGCCGATCGAAGACGCACACGGTGACGTCCTCTAGCTTGCCGACGGCGTCCGGAATCTCCGCCGTGTAGGCGATCCACCGTGCTGGCATACCGTAGGGGTCTTGGCCTTCGATCTTCAGCGACGTGACCACGCGCACGTTCCCCTTGTCCGGGCGAAAGCGATCCTGCAGGCGGAGCGCAAAGAACCCTTCGCGCACGTCCCCGAAGATCGCGGCTTCGCCGGGAGCGGTGAGTTGGTGATGAACATCGATGGTGCGAACTTGGTCGCTGCCCTGGAACGTGTAGGTCCGGCGCTCTACGCACAGGACCTCTGCGTCCGGGGCGCACCAGTGAAGGTCCATGCCGATGACCGCCGAACCGTTCGCGCGCATGCGCAGGGAATGGTCTTGGAGTCTCGGTCCAGTCGCGTCGTTCCAGAGGTTGTAGCCTGAGACCGAGCGATGCGCGGTCCACATGGACAGGTGCTCGGGGTGATCGACGGACTCTCCGGAGCGCGGGTTCAGCGGGAAGCCGCGCAGCACGTGTCGACCGCCGTGACTGAAGAGAGCTTCGATCGAGGCGGGCTCACTCTTGGAAAGCGTGACGCGCGCGAAGATCTCGTCGTCGGCGAGCACCTGCACAGCGCGTTCGCTGCTCCGCAGGGCGATGGACTGGGGCCGCGCGACCTTCGACGTGGTGGCGCAACTGGATGCAACAAGTGCGGCCGTGACGAGAATTTTAGATGAGGTGCTGTTCATGGGGTGGGCGGACACGTTTCGGCTTTGTGTTGTTTCGGACAACGATGCGCGCGCCTGCATCCAGCGACTGTACGGAACCGAACCCCTCGACGCACGGCGGCAATACCGCCCGCCGGAGTGGATTCGAGCAGTGCAGCGCATCGCGTTGTCCCCAGCGGCTGTCCTGCTCCCTTCTACCCTTTCCAGCTTCCAATTCTGGGAGCTCTTACATCCGCGGGTCTACCTCCGCTTTTTCAACCATGAAGTCCATCCTCGCAATCACAAGCATCGCCCTCGGCGCTGCAGCTTTCGCTTCCACCCCCGCTTCCACGACGTCCCTCGACGGCGGCCAGTGTGGGTCCACCTGCGGTGCCAAAACGGCCCGTGCCGCCCTCGCCTCCAACATCGTCTCCGACAAGACCATCGTCGAGACCGCCGTGGAGAACGGCAGTTTCACGACGCTTGCTCGACTCCTTACGAGCGCAGAGCTCGTCGAGGCGCTCTCCGGTGAGGGTCCCTTCACGGTCTTCGCGCCGACGGACGAGGCCTTCGCCAAGCTCCCGAAGGAGACCGTCGCGATGGTCACGAAGCCGGAGAACAAGGCCCTCCTGCAGGACATCCTCAAGTTCCACGTCGTGAGCGGAGCCGTCGACGCCGCCGCGGTCGTCAAGGTGAAGAACGCCACGACCCTGAACGGCCAGCGCGCCGACATCTCCGTCGTCGAGGGCACCGTTTCGGTGGCCGGCGCGAAGGTCACGGTGACCGACATCAAGTGCTCGAACGGCGTGATTCACGTCATCGACACCGTCATGATGCCCGAGACGAAGAACATCGTTGAGGTCGCCGCTGGCGCTGAGACCTTCGGCACCCTGATCGCAGCCGCCAAGGCAGCCGGCCTCGTGGACGCCCTGACGAAAGGCGGCCCGATCACGGTCTTCGCTCCCACGGACGAGGCCTTTGCGGCTCTTCCCGAGGGCACCGTGGCCGAGCTTCTCAAGCCTGAGAACAAGGAGCGTCTCGCATCGATCCTGAAGTACCACGTCGTGGCTGGCCGGGTCTTCGCGGACCAAGCCGCCAAGCTGGACAAGGCCCCGACGCTGAACGGCAAGGAGCTTCCGATCGCCATCACCCGTGAGAGCGCCAAGGTCGGCGGGGCGAACATCGTCACTACCGACATCCAAGCATCGAACGGTGTCATCCACGTGGTGGACGCCGTCCTGCTTCCCTGAGCCGCTAAGAAGTGCCCGCGGGCTGAACGGCCCGCGGGTCGAACGGCCCGCGGAGGAATCCTTCAAAAAGCGAATCCTCCCGCATCCGCCGCGCCCCACATCGCGAACTATTCATCGGAGAAAGAGAAGTGAGTGGGCCCACACCCCTCACTTCCAAGAGATCGTCCCCGGGAAGGGACCTCGGCGTTAGCGCACCGTTTCGGGGCGCTGACGCCACCTTTTTAGCCGCGTCTCCTGCCGCGCCTGATCGCGGCCGTGTGCTGGGCTCGCTACGGTGCTCGCCGCCGGGCTCGTCAACGAGCCCCTCGCCCGGCAATTCGGGGCGGCGCAGCCTCAGCCGCGCGGCGCCCCGGGCGCTCTACTTCTCGGCGCGAATCGTGATGCCGCCTGACTGACGAATCTCGACCCGGTACGTCTTGCCAGGACGTGCTTCGACGGACGGGGCCTCCCCTTGGATCGCGCGGACCCCGAGGCGCTCTGCCTCCTCCGGATCATTGGCGTAGTCCCAGATCTTCTCGAAGAGCTGGGTGTAGAGGGGGTCGGGAAGGTTGTCCCCCTGGAACGGGAGCGGATGGGGGACCTTCGAGTCGATCGGGATGCCGTCCTCAGGGGCGACCTTGTCCGAGAACAGGCCCTGGAAGAGACAGACCGAGGTGCCGCGCAGGTTGTCGCCGGCCTCCACGTAGTCGTCGTTGAACTTGATCACGAGGCCGTCGATGTAGAGCCGCGTGCCCCGGATCGTCATGGGCTCCCCTTCGCCCATGGGCTCACCTGCGTCGTTGAGCTCGGTGAAGACAAGTTCGGTCTCGATCTCCCCGGAGCCGTCCTCCGCGGGCCCCTGGCGGACGATGCGGATGCTCGCTACCCGATGGTCCAGGCGCAGGAGCTGCTTCGCGAGCTCCAGCTGGTGGATCTCCTTTTCCTGCTCTGTGATCGTCGAGGCCTGCTCCTCGATGGTCTGATCCTTGACGGCGACGTCGGTTTCCAGGACAGCGATGCGGGCATCACGGTCATCCAGCGCGCGCTGATGATCGGTGCTGCGGTCCCAGAAGAAGTACGACCAGAAGGCGGCGATGGCGGCGAAGCTGCCAAGAACGAGGTTACGGAGCATTTTGGGGTGCGGTGAGGGGCTTGAGTGACCGAAGTCATGTTAACGGGCCGCAGTGGGCGATCCGGCTCGCGCAGCCACTTACATGGGTGAATAAGGCGTCATCTCGCCTCAGCCCTTGAGTTTCGCGCGTCCCTGGCTCAGATGACGAGTCCCAAATTCCTATGAATCCTGAGCTACTCATTGGTCGCCTGGAGGCTTTTGCCTACCAGTTACGCAACCTTGTTAAGGACCTCCCCAAGGACCAGGCGCGCTGGCGCCCGGCCGAAGGTGGCCTTTCTGTCCTCGAAATCGTCGGTCATCTCTGCGACCGCGAGCTTCTTGAATTCCGTCCACGGCTGGAGCTGACGCTCCGCGACCCTGAGAAGTCCTGGCCCCGCGTCGAGCCCGACGACGGCCTGGAGGAGCTCAATTACAACGAGCGAGAGCTCGACCGCGAGGCCGAGCGCTTCCAGCGTGAGCGCCTGAAGAGCGTCCAATGGCTCCGGAACCTCGGGGCTGCCAACTGGACCTCGACCCACGAGCACACCACGAAGGGCCCGGTGCGAGCCGGCGATCTCCTCGTCTCCTGGGCCAGCCACGACGCCCACATGATGCGGGGCATTGCCCACCGCAGCTTTGACCTCTCCCAACGGGACGCGCCCGGGTTCAACTCGGACTACGTCGGCGGCTGGGAAGGCGAGCCGCGCCCCTGATCGCTGCCCGGGGGAAACCCCTCAGCATCCCAAGAGAGCCCTGACGGAATCGGTGCCGAGCGGCTAACCTCCCCGGCCCGATGTCGTCTTCTCTCCAACCCTGCCGGCCCGTAGCTCCTCGGATGCTCGACGGGTCCCGGGCACCCCTGTCCTGGCCTCTTCTATGACGACGAATCGCGTCGCAGTGGTCGAGGGCAACCTCGACGCATACCTCGACGGGGCCGTGGGCCCTGGCTCGACCCTTGCCCCCGAGCAGCCACTCCGCCCCGGCACAACGTTGACGGCCCGTCGGGCGGTCGAGCTGTGGGAGGATCAGGTGTTGTCCCGGTGCTTGGACGTGGCCGCACGTGAGCTCAAGCGCGAAGGCGAGGGCTTCTACACGATCAGCAGCGCCGGCCACGAGCAAAACGCAGTGCTCGGCGCACAGCTCCGCACGACGGACCCGTGCTTCTTGCACTACCGATCCGGCGGCCTGATGGCGTCTCGCCTCCGGCAGCTCGACGGTTCGACGCCGCTCTTCGACACGCTCCTCTCGTTCACGGCATCGAAGGACGACCCGGTGTCCCACGGGCGGCACAAGGTGTGGGGGAGCAAGGCGGCGTGGGTGCCGCCGCAAACCAGCACGATCGCGAGCCACGTGCCCAAGGCCGTGGGCGCAGCGTTCTCCTTGAGCCGTGCCAAGAAGCTGGGCGTCGACACCGGTCTGCCGGACGACGCCATCACGTGCGCTACGTTCGGCGACGCTTCCGTCAACCACGCGACGGCCCTCGCGGGGATCAACTCTGCGCGCTACGCCTGGCGTCGCATGAACCCAACCCCCGTGCTGTTTGTTTGCGAAGACAATCAGCGCGGCATCAGCGTGGAAACGCCGCGCCGATGGATCCGCGACTTCTTCTCGCGCCTTGAGCACCTGCGCTACTTCGAAGCGAGCGGCCACGTCGATGAGGTTTGGGACACCGTGGCGCTGGCTATTCAGACCTGCCGCACGACGCGCCAGCCCACGTTCCTGCGACTGCGCACCCACCGTCTCTGGGGCCACGCGGGTTCCGATGTGGAGTCCGCGTATATGAGCCAGGCGGAGATCGAAGCCGAAGAGGCGAAGGATCCTGTGCTCGTGAACGCGCGCCGCTTGGTGGACGTGGGCGCAGCGAGCCCCGCCACGCTGCGTGCGATCCTGAGCTCGACCCGCGCGCGCGTGAAGGCGGCGAGCGTTGAAGCCAAGAGCCGCCCGAAGCTGACGAGCGTGCCCGAGATCGTGCAACCCCTCGCGCCCGAGGAGCCAGAGCGCTGGCGCGCGGCGGGGGACGCGCCGATCGATCAGGCGAAGCGTCGCGAGATCTTCGGCGACCGGCTACCAGAGAAGGCGAAGGCGCCGACCCGCCGCACGCTGGGGGCGCGCATTAACGACGCTCTCCACGACGAGATGATCCGCCGACCGAACGTGATCGCGTTCGGCGAGGACGTCGGCCGCAAGGGCGGGGTCTACGGGGTCACCCAGCACCTCCAACAGCACTTTGGCAGGTCGCGCTGCTTCGACACGCTGCTCGACGAAACGACCATTCTTGGCGTAGCCCAAGGGGCGGCGCTCGTGGGGCTCCTGCCGATCCCCGAGATCCCGTACCTCGCGTACCTGCACAACGCGATCGACCAGATCCGAGGCGAGGCGTGCTCGCTCCAGTTCTTCAGCGCGGGGCAGTTCCAAAATCCGATGGTCATTCGCATCGCGGGGCTCGCGTACCAGCGCGGCTTCGGCGGGCACTTCCACAACGACAACTCCATCGGCGCGCTGCTGGAGATCCCCGGCCTTGCGATCGCCGTGCCCTCCTCCGGTGCCGACGCGGTTCGCCTGATGCGCGGGTCCCTTGCGATGGCGGCGGAGTCCGGGCGGGTCAGCGTTTTCCTCGAGCCGATTGCGCTCTACCACGAGCGGGATCTCTACGAGCCGGGCGATGGACTTTGGCTCTCGGACTATCCCGTGCCTGACGGCTCCGAAGGGTCGAGTCTGCTTCCCGGTGAGGTGGGTATCGCCCATCCAGATCACAAGGACGTGTTGATCGTGAGCTACGCCAACGGCTATCGGCTGAGCCTGCGGGCGGCCAAGCGGCTTGAGGCCGAGGGCATCCGTGCGCGCGTTCTCGACATGCGGTGGCTGAGCCCGTTGCCCATGGAGGAGATTCGAAGGCACGCCGACGAGTGCGGTGCGGTGCTCGTTGCGGACGAGTGCCGCAAGACCGCTGCCGGTCCCGCGGACGCCATCATCTGCGCGCTCGTCGAGGGCGGCTTCCGAGGCGCTATGAAGACCGTGCGAAGCGCTGACACCTACATCCCGCTGGGCGATGCAGCCAACATCGTCTTGCTCTCCGAGGACGACATCGTCCGTGCCACCCAGGAGGTGCTCGCGTGAGTCGCGTCGTTGTTCTTTGCCCCGGCCGTGGCTCTTACACCGAGGCGTCCCTTGGCTCGTTGGACCCAGACCACGAGCTGGTGCGCACGGCGGAGCGTCGCCGCGCTGATTTCGGACTCGAGCCGCTCCTCGCGTTGGATCAGGCGTCACGGTTCGAGCCGGCCCGTCACCTCCGGCCTGCGCACGTGTCGCCGCTGATCTTCGTCAAGGCGATGATCGATGGCACGAAGGTCGCCCAGGAGCATGAGATCGTGGCCGTGGGCGGCAACTCGATGGGCTGGTACATCGGCCTATGCCTGGCGGGGGCGCTGTCGTTCGAAGACGCGTTCCGACTCGTTCAGCGCATGGCGCTGCTCCAGGAGGAGTACGCGGACGGCGGTCAGATCATCTATCCCGTCGTGGACGACGAGTGGCTTCCCTCGCCCGAGCGGGCCGCGAACGTGGCGGCGGTCTTGGAGTCGTCAGGCGGTACCGCGATGCCGTCCATTGACCTCGGGGGCTACGCGGTGCTCGCGGGTTCGAAGAAGGGGGTGAGCCACATGCTCTCTTCGCTGCCCCAGGTTCGTATGGGCAATGTAACTTACCCCATTCGCCTCGCTCAGCACGGGCCGTACCACACGGCGCTCGCTGAGCCCGTCGCCGACGCCGCGCGGGCCGAGTTCCGTGACCTGGAGTTCCGCGCACCGGAGACGACGCTCATCGATGGCCGCGGGCGCTCCTTTACGCCATGGTCCACGGATCTAGCGGAGCTGCGCCGCTACACGCTGGGCGCCCAGGTGACGACGCCGTACGACTTCACGGCGTCGGTGCGCGTAGCGCTGCGCGAATACGCCCCGGATCACCTGATCCTGCCGGGCCCTGGAAACACCCTGGGGGGCATCGTCGGCCAAGTGCTCGTTGCGGAGGGGTGGCGGGGGATCCGCTCGAAAAGCGACTTTACAGCCTCCCAAGAGCAGGCCTCGCAGCCGGACGGCTCGGCCGCCCCACGTCCGTTTTTGGTAAGCCTTGGACTACGATCTAAGGCCTGACTTTGGAACGACCCTTCCGATTCGGGGCTCGATGAGCGACGATAGACGCGTGCCAACCACCGGGAAATCCAAACAGGCGAGCAAGGGCAAACGCAAAGGCAGCGCCGGCGCGGAGTCTGAGTTTCATTCGGAAGCGCGGGCGATCCTCGCGGAGCTGCGGAAGTACCTAGGCGCTGCGATCAGCGGCGCGGTCAAGGGCACGACGCCCGGCGCCACAGAGTGGAGCCGCGCGCTGGAGATCGATACCAAGCTCGCGTGGAAGCTCACCCACCTGCTGGATCCCGAGGGCGACCTGGAGGCGCTGGAGTTCGTCCCCGGCCGCCAGGCGTTCGACCAAATTCTGAGCGCTGCGGAGAAAGCGGG
>CALHGQ010000238.1 GCA_938030175.1 uncultured bacterium
CAAGGAGAAGCAAGACGTGGAGCGCGCCGAGCGCGAGCTCAGGGAGCGCGAAGAGGAGATGCGCGAACTCGAAGCGACCTTCGAGGCCGCGGTTTCCGAAATCGAAGAAGCCCCCGCAGCCAAAGACATCGAGCTGACCGAGGTCACGGTGCGCGCCCGCAAGAGCGACTTCGACCTGACGCCGCCGATGCTCCTTTGGACACCGTGGGTGATCGGCGACGACGGCGTCGCGCGCCGGGGCTAGGACTCCCCTGTCTCGACCTGGTCTCAGCACTCCTGGGTGCTCGAGCGCTAGGGCACCTCGCAATGGGTGACGATTCCGTGGAGTGGCAGGCTCATGAATTCACGCTAGTCCCACTCGAGTATCTCGTGGGCCACGACGTCCCTCGGCAGCTGACGCAGCCAGTAGGTATGAAGTGGCTCACCCTTCGCGTGAAAAGTGACGACCCAAGAGTGCGAACGGTCTTTCATGACATCGAACTCGAACGTGCCCCCCGGAAATCGTTTTGAGGCCTGCTCTTTGACCCTCACCCCGTTCGATGCGAACTCACGTAGCGCGTCCGCACTGGCCCCCTCACACTCGTTCTCGCGGAGAGAGTTGAGCTGAACGAATTCCGCGGTGATGTGCTTCACCGCCGAGGGAACGCTTGACAGGCTGATCGTCGTCAGCGCAGGTTCATCCGGCGAACAACGCAACTTCACATCGGTTCCGGACCGCACGTGGGCCGTAAAGCGTTGGGATGTCGACTCGCCCTCCTTCGCGACATCGAGAAGAAAGTCTCCAGGCATGAGTCGCAGGATGTCTTCGCCCTGCGCGGTTCCCGTCTTTACCGTCGACGCGGACAGCGCTCCTCGAGAATTCACCGTCACCTGCAACCATCGATAGCTGGTCTTGCCTGGGCCCATCTGCCAATCGACTCTCACGGTTCCTGGCAATGGCAACTCGAGAGCATCGAGGGTGAGGTCGCTGCCGCCGAAGTCCAACGACTGCCAAAGAAACTCACCGGCGCGAGCAGTGACCACGCGAAGAGAGATCCTCCCAGGCGGGAGGTCTGTAACTAAGAATGCGCCCGAAGCCGGCGTGATTGGAGCCGACAAGGTGCGACGGAGGTCTTCGTATTCGACCGTGATTCGAGCAGGGCCGTGAAGGTCGGGGTCAAGCCCAAAGACACTCCCAGAAAGGTGGCCCGTCGAGCCGTACGCTCGTCGACTTTCCACCGCGTGCTCAGCATCGTGATGTTGCCCAAGAGCGACGTTCGCAAGGGGCACTTTGGAAGCACTGCCCAACACGCTGAGGGAGACAGACGCATCCTTGGGAACGGCGAGTGACGCGCGCCCATCCGCATCTGTGATTCGATAGACGGGTTCAAGGTCCCTTCCATCGGAGACGAAGAAGGCAACCCGCGCTGCTCCAAAAGCGGCCCCCTCAAGGTCCACCAAGCGAACTCTACAGTTCGCGGTTTTGCCCATCTCGAAGACTCGCTCGACCGTTTCGTTGACCGCAATTGTGACCTCTTCCCTAAGCCGCCCCCCCCCAGAGTCGCAGGTAAGGACATGAGCCCCTGCGCAGAGATGGTGCGCTTCGAACGACCCTCCCTCACCGACGACCACCTCCGTCGAAGGACCCACACCCGTGGCAGGAGCGATGCGAAGGACAGCCCCCGCAAGCGGGCCGCCTGACGGGGCGACAAGCCGGCCGAGCAGACTTCCGCCTGGTGCCAGCACAACGTCTACTCTGCGACGCACCGGCCCACTGTGCTCCCAGGCTTGAATGACTCGGGCGAATCCCGGGGCGACGACGCTGACTCCTTTGGCCTCCAACCTCACGTTCCCCAACAGGAAGCGCCCATCCGCATCGGTGGTCGTCGAAGGTGAAAAGGAGACCATCGCGGACCCGTTGGGATTCCGGCGAATGCCGTTGCGGATGTCGTGGGCAGTGACGACCGCTCGCGCAATCGGCCTCCCTCCCTCGTCGACCACCCTCCCCATCACGCTTGAGGCGTCAGGCTGGAGGTCCAACCGTATCGCGATGCGACCTTCGCTCTTGGAATCGATCAACAAGAGCTCAGACGTCGCATGCCCCTCCGCCGTCACAAGTAGTTGCAGATACGCTCCTCGCCTCCCTTCAAGGCGGTGGGTCACAAGCTCAGCTTCTTGATACTTGATCTCGAACCCTTCGTTCGCCAAGGCGTTGGGTAGAGGGCGGCGAACCGTTCCCGTGACGACGCTCAAGTTCAGGGGCCCACTCCACTGCTTACTCTCCACTCGAACATCGAGCAGGACGCTTACGGTGCGCTCTGCGCCCCCATGCTGCACCTGCTCAGCGCTTCCTACCTCACCCATCTCTGCAGCGGCCGATTCTTCGGCTGCGGGCACGGAGATCACTGACTGGGTCCGTGATCGTTGCTTCGACGGCGCTACTCCGCGCGGCTCGAACGCTGCGGCCCGCGCCATGCTCAAGTCGCCGCCGGATGGGCTGCTCTGAACTACGAACGTTTGCTCACGAGACTCAGCGGCGGGGCCAAGCAGCATTCGTCCTACGCCGAGGACTCCGAGCATCACAGCAGCGATGCCTGCCAACAATCGCCAGCTCACGGCGGAGCCTAGCAGGACTGCCTTAGCGGGGACTTGCTCTGTATGCGCCTCCCGTAAGAGCGGAGCAAGACCCGTGAACCAGTAGCTTCGCTCGCCGCCTGCGCAGGCATCCAAGTGAACTCGCAGGTCGTCTCTGCCGCGGCGAAGCCAACTACGCACCGTCGCTTCCGGAACCGAACGCTCACGCGCAATCTCGACGGATGTTCGGCCCTGGAGGTAGCGTTCGATCATCACTCCGTGCAAGGGCTCCTCGATCTTGGACAATGCCGCTCGCACAGCTTCACTGAGTTCAGCCGCATCGACGACTCCGGGCGAGCTGTCCGAGGCCGTGTCATGCGAGAGATGATATCTAGCATCGGAGCGCTGGTCTGCGCCCCGGCGGTACGCTCGAATCTTGTTCCGAAGGATCGCCCGGAGATAGTGACGCGGTGCTGACCGGGGCGGACTCTCTAGTCCAACGATCAGCGTCTCCTGTGCGACGTCGTCAGCTGCATGAACATCGCGTACTAGCCGAGAGGCCAGTCGTCGTAGCCAAGCTTCATGGGAAGCTACGTTCATGCTTGGTGTATCCGAGCCAGGCGCGAAAGACGAATCCACCTCGTTAGCGGACGAAGGGTGCCCTTGGCTCTCAGGTTTTTGGTTCATAGGTTCAAGTGACGAGCCCGGGGCCCAAAACATCCGAATTGATGAGAACATGACGCCTCATTCCGTCACTAGTTCGCTCTCCTGAAGCGTACGTCGCCCAATGAACGGACGCGGTTCCGTTGAATGAAATTTGTGCCCCCCCCCTGCGGACCATTGGCGCGGTCCGCATAGCGCCGCGAGCTGCTGTGGATCACGCGCAGCCAGCACTCCCTCGATGGAAGTGCTGGCTGATGCTCCGATGCTGGGTTCGGTCGACCCTCAGGGGCACGACGGCACCGTGGCTCGCTACAGAACTGAGAGCGTTAGGTTCAACGTCGTGCTCATGTGATAGCTGGCCTGGGCGTGCCCGGGGAGAAAGGCATCCTCGTCCGCATAGAGCTCAGTCAAGATCCCCGTCTTCGTCATCGCAGTGACGACGTCGACTTCCTCGATGCCGTCAGAGTTTCGGTACTCGTCAGACCATGCCATGACTAACCCGAGCAGGGTGTCCGTAGTGGTGCCCTGGGGTACCGTCAAGTAGATCGTCCCGCCGTTGGGCCCGGTCCATTCGATGTTGGCAAGGGTGCCAGCTTTCTCCTTGGACACCGCAACGAGAGTAGCACTCAGCAACGGCATGATGCTGCAATCGACATAGGCATAGCCCCCCACCAGTGCGGCACAGTTGCCGGTAAAACAGCTAGCAGTTGCATAGCCATCAGTCGATGCGTTGCCCTTGGCCCCGCCCAGAAGAGAGGCGTTGGGGGAGGTCCCAGGCGTATAGACCCAGGTTTCTTCATGGTACCCAGATGTGTAGTTCAGCACACGCACGCTGCAGAAGTACGAGTTGTCGCGGGCGTATCCACCGCCCCACGTTCGAGCCACGTCTGTCCCAGCCTGCGCCGCGCCCTGGCTCAGAGAATTGCAGCTCGCCGTCACGACGGCAGGGTTGTTGTGGTAGAGGTTGTCTACCGTCTTGGTCCAGAATCCGAGGCCGCCCTGGCCTATGCCCTGGCCCATGCCGTCAGGGGCTGCGGCGATTGCCTGGCTGGACGCCGCGAGCGCGATCAGCGCAAGGAAGGTGAAACGAAAAGGGATATTCATGGTTGGTCTTAGTTGGGGTTTCAATGGGACGAGTGACAAGCACTTCTCCGCTACGTCGCGCCTTAGCGGTAGAGGGCCGAGAAGAGTGCTGTCGGAGTACGCACGGGTCTCAACCTGTGCGTGTGCTCGGAGCGCTTGAAGAGCGCATCGGGGGCGCCATGATCGGGCACTTCATCATCAGTGCCCCTCAAGCTGAATCGACTGAACGGAGCCAGCTGGACCGGTCGTGAAGGTCAGCCCTTGCTCAGTGACATAGCTAGCCGACGGGATTAGGCCGCTCGCCTTGAACTGTCCGTCGGGGGCGAGCTCAACGCGGGGGTGAGACCACTGAACACGCCCGATGGCCGAAGCCGATCTAATCCCGAGCGCGAAATGATCTGCATTCGGCGAAGACTGAGCGCTGACGGCGACCTGGCCGAGCACTGACGCTCCAGGGGTAAGCTCGACCTCGATGGGGACGCCTCTGGCCTGTACATGAAACTCGGTTCGACCAACCCAAGTCACGCCAGCGCCTGCGACATCCGGATCACCCTCATGGCTCCGGATCAGAACCTGGTAGCGTCCCTCATCGAGGCGCATCGAGCCGGACGCTTGCCCAGCTTCTGTCACTTCGAGTCGACCTGTGTGCGTCGCACCTCGCCCCTCAAGTGGCATGACCTGTACGCCGCAGGACTCTGCCGCAACCCCCATGGGGAAGTGAGCCACAAGCTGCACGTCTAAGGGGTCAGCGACAATGACAGCGAGGCTCACGTGGGCCGTACCGGGCAGCTCCACCTTGCGCGGCTCGGGCATCGTCCACCCTTGCCTGCCCCCCCCTCCGCGCGCTGCGTTTAGATCGAGCCTGCATTCCCCTTCACGAAGTCCGTGGAGCCAGAGGGATTCCCCAAGGCCGACCGCAAGTAGCTCTTGGAGAGCCGAGTCTTGGCGCCGAGCGTGATCGCGAGAGAGTATCCCTAGCGAGAAGAAGATCTGCTGATGATCGTCGCCCTCGTCGGCAAGTGGAATAGTGCGGCCGGCCTGCGTGCGAAGTTCGGTCTCTATCTGAAGGGTCGATCCGCGAAGGCGCGAGACCTCACCGATGTCTAGAGACTCTCCCATTCCCATGTTGAACGACGCGTTTGCGAAGTACACGTGGTGGCCCGCCTCTCGCCAATTCGCACGAAAGACCTTCTTTCCGGGTCGAAGGCCCTCGAATCGAAAGCGCCCTTCTTGGTCGCTGTGCCCCACCGCCTCTAGCTCTGTCGACCCGTAGCCACGCGCAGCATTGACCTCATCCGATGAGCAGTGGAAGACCTTGACAACGGCGCGCAGTGGAGCTTCCAGGGCAGCATCAGCTAGCGTTCCCGTCAAGGAGCTCCTACGGGCCATTATGCCGGTCACTCGACGATGCTCCAGCGGTTCCAACTTCATGGGCCCAGAGGCCTTCGCTTCCTGATCGCCAACCTCTATCCCAATACTCCCGTCAGCGTTTCGTGTGTCGCGGTGGATGGTTGGTGGGTCAAAGCGCGCGACCGATCCGTCCAGTGCGGTCCATCGGTAGCTTGAGTCGGTGGTCAGACCGATCCACGTTGCCTCGCCCTTGCTGTCTGACTGCCTCACCAGCTCGTCTCTTAGCCGCACGGGGGCAGAGATACGATCACGGCCTCCCTCCATGCCTCCGAAGGTCTCTAGCAAGCTGATCGGAACTCCCTCAAGCGGTGTCCCAGCCTCATCAATAACGCGGACAGTCAGAGAGGCTGCGGCGTCGAGCGTGACCTCTTCCTCCACCATTCCCGCGAGCCAAGGGATGGTCTGGGTGCAATGGTTCGATGCCGAGACCTCAAGCATCTGCTCGCGACTATCTACGAACACCGACTGGGGAATCAGAGTGGCCACATGGGTGGTGCCGGCGACAGACGGCGAAGAGATGTACCTTCCGTCGATGACTCCCCCAGGTCCGGTGACAAGCACCTCGGCGGACTCCAGAAAGTGACCGTCGAGACTGGACTGAATGGACAGGCGCAAGCCTTGGACCCCGGGGTCGATCGTCGGGGCGGCAATAGGCTGCCTCGCACCACCGACCGAGGGATCTACCTCGAGCCCGAGACTTGCCTGCGGAAGGACAACATCTCGCTGTCCAGAGCTGCGATCGACTTGGTTGGAGGCGGCAGCAAGGTGAGCCTCGGAGTGGGCGCCGGAGAGACTCAAACCTACGACGAGCGCGACTACGCACAGCATCGCTGCTGCGCCAACCCGATTCACTTGCAACATTTTGTGGGACTCCATAGACAGAAACCCTCGGATCGCGGCTGAGTGATAGCTCACGAAGCGAGTTCACGGGCCTTGGGGCACGGCACGGGGCGACCGTTGCCGAATTCGCGAATTTTCCAAGCTGACCCCGTTCGTGGGCACGGAAGGGCGCAAACCTGGACGAGGAAGCGGGCTACGGGCGATGGAGCTACCGAAAGGCCCCCGCTTGGTGACCCCCCCTAAGCCAGTCAGCTCTCGATACCTGCGCCACCCGCCGGACGGGCGATGC
>CALHGQ010000239.1 GCA_938030175.1 uncultured bacterium
CCCGTGTCAGCTCGGCGGCCTCTGATGCCAGCACCAGCTCGAGGGCCAGGTGCCGTTCACCGTCCGAGAATCGTCGCAGCACCTGCATCACGCCCTCATCGCTGTTCAGCAGGCCCTTGAGCATCTTGGCACCCTTCGCGGAGAGCCGGCCGGGTCCGACGAAGAGCTGAAAGGGACGTTCGCCGTACAAGGCCTCGAAACAGGACGCGCTGTAGGCCTCCAGCTCCGCAAACTCCGGCGTGTCGTCGCCCACCTTGGCGGCCACGCGTTCGGCAAGTCGCCAAGCCCAGACGTTGTCAACCAGCTCGGACACCCCCTCGTACATCCAGTGCTTGAGGATCTGATCCCTCCCCACCTCCGTTTCCCAGAAGCTTCGGATCTGCCGTTCGAGGTCTGTCATGAGAGCAACGTCCGTGGATTGGGTGGCCGAGGGTATGCGCCGCCGACACTACCAGAGCCACTGGGGGAAGCGTACGGGTGGCTCCCTGGACGGTTCGCCGTCGAGGGTGTGGACACGGTCGCGCGCGTTCGAATATCCGGCGATGCAAGACTATTCAAACCCTATACAAACGCATTCTGGCACCTCGGAAAGCGAAACCACGATACCACCTTGAACTTACCTGCACCCATGTCGGGTTCATTGACATTTGTGGACACAAGAGATCTCCCAGCATCCCGATTTCGCTCCTCGTCACGGGAGTTGTATAGGGCATGCACATGGTTCAGCTGTCGCTCTGCAAAGAGCTCCGCGCCCGCACCAAGACGGCGCACAACGAGATCGAGAGTCACCCGTACATGGTGCAGCTGTTCCGTGGCCGACTGCCACGGGCAGCGTGGGTCTGCCACCTGCGCGACCTCGTTCCTGTCTACGAGGCGCTCGACCAGGCGCTGGCTGCCTCTCCTCGCGCCTCGACCATCCTCTCCCCTGCCCTGCGAGGACGCGCCGCCCACATCGTCGAGGATCTCGCCATCCTGGGCGAGGACCGGGGCTGTCCCTCCGATGCAGCACGAGCCTACTGCGAGCGACTCGATGAGGTTCGCAAGGACCCCGCGCGTCTGCTTGGCCACGCCTACACCCGCCACCTCGGCGACCTGGCGGGCGGACAGGTCATCGCACGCACCCTGGCCCGTTGTTTCGGTGACTCGGTGCGAGACGCGCTGTCGTTCCACGACTTCAGCCCACACGGCAGTCCCCGTGCGCTGTCGACGCAATGGCGCGCCGAAGCAGAGCGAATCTCGTGGACGACGGAGGAGATCGACCGCGCCTGCGACGAAGCGCGTCGAGCCTTCTCGCTCAATACGTCCTTGCTCACCACGAGCCTGTCGTCGGCGCTCGTCGCATGAATCGCTCCTCCGCCTTCGACCGCTATCTCGATGTCGTCACCCCACCGGACCCCGATCGCCTCGTCGCCGCCCGGGCCGCTTTTGAGAGTGTGCCCGCTCCGTTGTCCAGCATCGCCCTGGAGCTCGCAGAAGGTGTCAGTCGTGGTGGCGACCCGCGATGGATCGGCGTGCGACTCCGCGAACGTCTGCAGATCGCCGCACGGTCCGCCGATGCCTACAACCTGGCATCCGAGTATCTCGACACCATCGCCAGCGAGTCGTCCACCTCGGCGAACTCGGAGCTCGGTCTTCGCTGCACCAACGCTGCCGCCGCCGCACACACCTACCTGGACCTCGCCCGCGAGAAGCAGGTGTGCAGCGAGCGATGGAACGCGTTGGTGGACGAGGTGGCCTTCGCCGCATCGATGTTCGCGGGACCCACCGGCGTCACGAACGCGAGCGAGACCTCCAAGGCGTTGCGTCATCACCTGTCCATCTGTCTCCGGACCTGGGCCGGCCGTCAGGCGCCTTCGTCCTGCGCCGCGTCACAGCTCGACTTCGTCCACCTCTTCCTGCACGAGGTCGTGCGGCGTGTGCCCGCGACACTGATGTTCTGGCGTCTCGTGTTCGCCAGGTTCGACCTTGCCTTCGAGGAGGCTGTCTCCGGACGCGCGCGCCACAGTCTCTCGGATGCGCTCTCCCTGCTTCGCATCGCCGCACCGAGCTTTCCGTTGGCGGTCGCCTACATGGAACATGCCGATCTGGTGCTCGACCTGTTGGTCCCGAACATCGCCGAGCTCATGCCGGTGCACATCCTGCTCACGGCCGCGCCCCGCGAGCCCTTGAGCGAGGAGTTCTCCGACCTCTTGCATGCAAGCGCACTGGAGCTGGGCGACCAGAATCCCGCGGGCTTGCGCCAGCTCATCCGTGAAGCACTCGGCCCGCACCTCGAACGCCACGAGCTGGATCTGGTGGAGGACAGCCTCGAGACCTTGGTCCACACGGCAGCATCCGCCCCGGCCTTCGAGACCATCAAGGCCGTACATGCCGATCGACTCGCCGAACACGCCTCGCTGCTGGCGGAGGGCATGGCCGGCAGCGCCGTCGACCAACGCGCAGCGCACCTGCTGCACGGACTGCTCGAGGTGTCGATCCACGCGGCGTCCGCCAGCTCGTACCTGCCGCGATGCGAGCGTCTGTTCCGG
>CALHGQ010000240.1 GCA_938030175.1 uncultured bacterium
AAGCCCCAGCCGTGATGCTGTCGCCCTGGGGCGGATCACTGGGAGCGTCGCCCCCATCCCCTCCACCGCCGGAGCAGGCGCCAGCGACGGCCGCAAGGAGGAGGATCGAGAAACAGGTCTGAGCGCGGGGGAGCGTGGGGAGAGTAGGCATAGCGAAGGGGACGTCGACCGACGTCCCCTTCGGACCCGCAGCTCACCTAGATGGATCTTGCGACGTGCTTCAAACTGATAGGAAGGCCGAATACGACCTCCTATCTGTTGCCGTCATGAACGGCTATTCGACGACCTTGATGTAGCGGTTCGCGACGAACGGCGTGAGCCGTGTCACCTGCCCGCTCGGCCAACGGACCTCGACCTCCGAAACGATCGATTGGTCCCCGAGCCCGAAGTGCAGGGTCTTGGGCGTGCCTGTGCGGTAGCTGTGCCCCGCCATCATCGCCCGTAGCTGGGCCGAACCGTCCGGCGTGCGCACCACTACCTGGGCACCGATCGCATCGCGGTTCGACAGCGTTCCCTCCAGCTCGACGACGAGCCAGTGGTTCGTCGTCGTCTGGTTGTTCAGGTAGAACTTCGGCGAGTTGAGATCGCCGTTGCCCATAGCGATCAGGTCTTGATCACCGTCCTTATCGAAGTCGAAGTCGATGATCGAGTAGCCCTTGAGCTCGATGCCCGTCGCCACGGTTACGTCCGTGAACTGGCCGGAGCCATCGTTCATGAAGAAGTTCCCTGTCCCGGTCCCCGTGGGGATCACGGTCAGGTCGAGGTCGCCATCGTTCTCGAGATCGACGAAGTTCGTGCCCCACCCGATGGCCACGGCTCCGTTCGCAAAGCTCCGGCATCCGCGCTGGGCCGCTTCGTCCACGAAGTTCCCTGCGCCGTCGTTGACGTAGAGCACGCCGATGTTGATGTTCGTCGAATAAAGGTCGAGGTCGAGGTCGTTGTCGAAGTCACCCACCGCGAGGCCCATGTCCGAGCCGCCGTTTGTGACGCCGACGGCCTGGGTCACGTCCATGAAGAGACCGCCGCCCATGTTGCGGCACTGGAAGTCGCTATGGAAATCCACGGCGCAGTGCAGGTCGGGACGCATGTCCCCGTCAAAGTCCGCGAAGACTGCGGTGAGGGCCCTTTGGATGCCGGGGAGGTGGGCGCCGAAGGTCGAAGAAACGTCCGTCAGGTGCGGCAGGCCATCGTTGCGAACCATGAAGCAGCGGGAGTGGGTGTAGTCCCCCATCACGCCGGAGTACGCCATAAAGACGTCGAGGTCCGAGTCGCCGTCGTAGTCGACAAGCGCGAGGCTACTCACCGTGGAAGGCGAGTGGCCGACGCGGAGCTGGTTCGTACCGATCTCGAAGCGGCCGGTCGTATCCAGCTTGTTCTCGTAGTACGCGACAGCGCCGAGGGTCGGGTCAGGCGCACCGGCCACAGGGTCGTAACCGCGGCGCGCAAGCGCCAGGTCCTGGTCGCCATCGTTGTCCATGTCCGCGAACGCCCCCATCGTCGTGAAGATGTCATTGGGCGGCATGACCTGGTCCGTCACGTTCGTGAACCAAGGGACCATTTGGCCCGCCTGGATCAGCGCGCCCTGGTTCATGAACATCGAAGGCGTTTGATCGTCAGAGGCAAAGACGGCGACGTCTTGCCAACCGTCACCGTTGTAGTCGCCGATGGCGAAACCCATGCGGCCGTCCGCGACGTCAAAGTCGATACCTACGCGGTCGGTGATATCGACGAGTTCAAACTGTTGTGCAGAGGTGGACGCGGTCGTGGCGACAACCGCAGCAAAGACCGAGACGGCCAGTGGGGTGGACATGTGGGCGTGGGAAGGAAGGGGTCCTACGGCCAACTCGAGGACGAGACTGGGCGCGGGATGGGACGGACTCGTACGGGCGCACCATCGCGCCCACCTCAACGTTAGACCCGAAACCCAAGCCCGCTACGAAGTCGTATTTAGGACGCAATATCGGGCCCGAGGGGGCCGTAAGCCCTGATCGCGGCGCCGGTTCCACTGTCCGCCGTCCAGGGCCCAAGCGACTCCACGACGGCCCCGTACTCCGCCGCCAACGTGCATACCGGCCAATCGGACCCGAACATGACCCGCCCCTCACCAAAGGCCTCCATCGCTACGTCGATGTACGGACGCAGGTCCGCGGGCGTCCACGTCTCCCAGTCCGCCTCGGTCACGAGACCCGAGAGCTTGACGCTGACGTGGGGCATGGCGCCCAGCTCCCCCATCGCCTTCGCCCACGGTTCGAGCACCCGGTCTTTGATGCGCGGCTTGCCAATGTGATCGAGCACGATCCGCTGCTCGTCGAGCGCTGCACAGAAACGAACGGCCTCTTCCGCCTGGCGTTCAAAGATCAAGAGGTCGTAGGCGAGGTCCAGCGCACCGAGCTGACGCACACCCTCGCGAAACGGCGCGGCATCCATGAAGCCGTCGGGCTCATCCTGGATCACGTGGCGCATCCCCACGAGCCGGTCGCCTCCGGGAAGCGTGCGCAGCCGCGCCACCTCCTCTTCCACGCCGCCGCCCGCGAGGTGCATCCATCCGACGACACCAACGATCCACGGGTTTTCGGCTGCGAGGCCCAAGAGCCACTCGGTCTCCTCAACGGACTGACGCGCCTGCACCGCGATCGTCGCATCGATCCCGTGGGCCTTGAGGATGGGAGCAAGATCAGGCGGGAGAAAGTCCCGCCGCAGGGCGTCCAGACCGTTGCTAACGATCCAGGCATACTCTTCCTCGCTGAAGGACCAGAAGTGCTGGTGGGCATCGACTTGCATCACAGCATTGTGCGAACCCACGCAGCCCTGTGGCTGTTAGATTGCGGAGCATGAGAACCACGACCCTCCAGCGCGTTTCTTGCCTGGCCGTTCCGCTCCTCCTGGCCCTGCCCTATTTCCTGGGCGCTTGCGGCGATGCGAATAGCGACGGATCCAAGAAGCTGCAGATCGCCGTCATCCCCAAGGGGACGACGCATGAGTTTTGGAAGGCCGTGCACGCGGGAGCAGAATCCGCCGCGCAAGAGCTCGGGGTCGAAGCGATCTGGAAGGGTCCTCTGAAAGAGGATGATCGTGCGGCCCAAATCCAAGTCGTCGAAGACTTCGTCGTTCGCGGCGTCGACGGGATCGTCCTGATGCCCCTCGACCAGGTGGCCCTCGCGGCGCCCGCCGCAGAAGCCCACGGTCGCGGCATCCCCGTGGTCGTCGCGGACAGCGATCTCGACTGGCCAGACCGCGTTTCGTTCGTTGCCACGGACAATCTGCACGGCGGCGAGCTCGCGGGTGAAGCGTTGGCTGAGATGCTCGAAGGCAAGGGCAAGGTCATTTTGCTCCGCTACCTTGAGGGCTCCGCAAGCACCGCGGCGCGCGAGGCAGGCTTCCTACAGGCCATGGCAAAGTTCGAGGGGATCGAGATCATCTCGTCGAATCAGTACGCGGGCGCCACCACCGAGGGCGCCTACAAGGCCTCCGAGAATCTCCTCAACAACTACGCCGAGGTGGACGGGATCTTCTGTCCCAACGAGTCCGCGGCCTTCGGCATGCTCCGCGCCCTGCAGGACAGCGGACGGACGAAGACCGCCAAGTTCATCGGTTTCGACGCGAGTGACAAGCTCGTCGCGGCTCTCCGCGAAGGCGAGATCGACGCCCTCGTGCTCCAGGACCCCGTGCGCATGGGCGACCTGGCGGTTCGCGCCGTCGTGAATCAGATCCGCGGCAACGCACCCGATGCGCGCATCGACACCGGCGTGGTAGTGGTCAAGTCCAGTCGCATCGACGAGCCCAGCGTTCAAACTCTCTTGAGCCCGGATCTCTCGATCCTGAACCAGTGACCTCGACCGCAGCGGAAGAAGGAACGCTGCGGCTCCACATCGAAGGGGCCGCCAAGCGTTACGGCGGCGTGCGCGCGCTGGACGGCGTCGAGCTGTCGGTGCGCGCAGGCGAGATCCATGCGCTCCTCGGGGAGAACGGCGCGGGGAAGAGCACGCTGATGAAGGTGCTCGCGGGCGCGGTCCGACCCGACGGCGGGCGCATGTGGCTCGACGGCGAGCCCTACGCGCCGCGTACGCCGGGCGAAGCGCGCAGCGCGGGCATCGCGATGATCTACCAGGAGCTCAACCTGTGCCCGCATCTCTCGGTCTTCGACAACGTCACGCTGGGCATGAAGAACGCGCGGGGCTCGAAGACAAAGGCACGGCTTTCGGACGTGCTGCGAGACCTCGGGGTGGAGAGCTTCAACGGGCGCACGATCGTTGGCGGCCTCGGCCCGGGCGATCGCCAGCTGGTGGAGATCGCGCGCGCGCTCATGTCCGACGCGAAGATCATCGTGTTCGATGAGCCCACGAGCTCCCTCTCTGCCCCCGACACCCGCCGCTTGATCGCGATCGTTCGCGAGCTGGCCGAGCGCGGCGTTTCCATCATATGGATCAGTCACTTCCTCGACGAGGTCAAGGAAGTAGCGGAGCGCTTCAGCGTACTGAGGGACGGCGCGTCCGTTGCCTCGGGTCACGAGGCGGCCCTCGCCACGACGGACCACATGGTGTCGCTCATGGCCGGGCGACCGGTCAGCGACATCTATCCTCGCTCCGAGCGGACGGCCGGGCCGACGCGTCTGCGGGTCGACCAGCTGAGCGGCGAGACCCTCCCGAAGCACGCGAGCTTCGGCCTCCGCGGCGGCGAGATCCTTGGCATCTTTGGCCTCGTCGGATCCGGCAGGACCGAAATGCTGCGCGCCCTGTACGGGCTCGACCCTCTGGTCTCAGGAAGCGCGCACCTCGACGGCAACCAAGTCGCGAGCTTGACGCCGCGCGGGTGGCTCAAGCAGCACGTCGGCCTCCTCAGCGAAGACCGCGCCCACGAGGGCCTTGGGGTCGAACTGTCCGTCGCAGACAACGTCGCCCTCTCGAGCGCCACCCGCCTCGCCACCCTCGGTTCGATCCTGACGGCACAGACCAAGGCAGCCGCCGCCGCGCCGTGGCTGGAGGCGCTCTCCATCAAGACCACGGGTCCGGACCAGCCGGTCCGGGCGCTCTCGGGGGGCAACCAGCAGAAGGTAGCGATCGCGCGCCTCCTCTCGGATGGCGCCGAAGTCCTGCTCCTCGACGAACCGACGCGGGGCATCGACGTGGGCGCGCGCGTCGAGGTCTACGCACTCCTCGACCAGCTGGCCCAGGACGGCAAGGCCATTCTGATGGTCAGTAGCTACCTCCCCGAGCTCATGGGCGTCTGTGACCGCATGGCGATCATGCACCGCGGCGCCCTCGGCCCTGCGCGTGCCATCGCCGACTGGACCCCCGAGGAAGCGATCGCAGAAGCCATGCAAGGAACCGCCCGATGACGCCCTCCCCATCGAACTCTGCGCCCGCCATGACGAGCCCTGATCCCACGCCGTCCCGCACGCGCCTCCAGTACACGCTCGACACGTTCGGACCGTTCATCGGCCTCGCGACCGTCGTGATTCTCTTCGCGATCATCGCTCCGTCTGGGTTCATGTCGCTCTACAACGCAAAGACGATCGCGACCCAGACCGTGATCGTGGGCCTCTCCGCGATCGGCATGGTGTTCGTCATCCGCTCAGGCGGCATCGACCTATCCGTAGGCTCGACCATCGCGCTCGCCTCGGTCGCGACGGCCCTCGGCATGCAGGCGGGCTACGGCGAGGTCGCCTCGGGGCTGATCGGCATCGGAGCCGGAGCCCTCGTGGGCCTTCTGAACGGTGGCCTCATCACGCGCCTCGCGCTGCCGCCGTTCATCGTGACCCTGGGCACCCTCGGTGCCGCCCGGGGTGTCGCGAAGTGGCTCGGCGACGAGCAAAAAGTCGACGCACCCAGCGGTTGGCTCCAGGACGCCATGTCCAAGAGCGCCGACACCTCGATCCTGGGTCTCGCACCCGGCGTATGGCTCATGGTGCTTTGCGCCATTGCGGCCGCCTTCCTCCTGCGCGTGACCGTGTTTGGCACCTGGACCACCGCCATTGGCTCGAACGAGCCCACGGCGCGTCTTTGCGGCGTCCCGGTCGAGCGCACCAAGCTTGCGATCTACGTCCTGTGCGGCGCGGCCGCCGGCCTCGCTGGCGTCCTTCAGTTCGGCCGCCTGACGGTGGGCGACCCCACGACGGCGGGCGGCAAAGAACTCGACGTGATCGCGGCGGTCGTGATCGGCGGCGCCTCTCTATCCGGAGGCACCGGCACCATCCTCGGCGCGCTCATCGGCGCGTTCCTGATGGCGACCCTCGCCAACGGCTGCAACCTCTCAGGGATCCCCAACTACGTCCAAGAGATCCTGATCGGCGCCATCATCGTGGGCGCGGTGGCCTTGGACGGATTGCGGCGGTAAGCGGAGCTCGCCGTTCAGGTCTTTGCGGCGAACGAGCCACCAGTCGTGACCGGGGTCTTGGGACAACGCAGCGCACCGGAACTGGGCGCGTGCTACGAGGATTCAGCTAGGCGCGACAGGCTCCTACCGCTCCCATGGGATCATGGTGCTTCCGGGTGGGCAGCGGAATAATACTCGAAAAACAAGGGGCTATCGCTCAATATTCAAGTATTTCTAGGTGTGTGATCAACCGAAGAACACACCAACACGAAGTCCAGGATCGCCTGCGAGCCACCCCTGTCGTCGCCCTGATCGGCGCGCGACAAGTCGGCAAGACGACA
>CALHGQ010000241.1 GCA_938030175.1 uncultured bacterium
CCGCTGATCCTCGGGCACGGCCATCCCGAAGTGCGCGCGGCCCTCCACGAGGCCGTGGACTCTGGGACGACCTTTGGAGCGCCGACCCGTGGCGAGCTTGAGATGGCCAAGGCCATCACCGAGCGCGTCCAAGGCTGCGAGGTCGTACGCCTCGTGAACTCAGGCACGGAGGCGACCATGTCAGCCGCGCGGCTTGCGCGGGCCGCCACCGGTCGCGAGAAGATCCTGAAGTTCGAAGGCTGCTACCACGGTCACGGCGACTCGTTCCTCGTGGCCGCGGGAAGTGGAGCCCTCACGCTCGGCGCACCGGATTCACCCGGCGTCACGGCAGCCACGGCCGGGAACAGCCTGGTGGCCGTCTACAACGATCTCGATTCCGTCAAGGCTGTGTTCGACGAGCACGGCGGCGAAATCGCAGCGGTCTTCGTGGAGCCCGTCGCGGGAAACATGGGCACGATCCCACCAGACCCGGGGTTCCTTGAGGGCCTCCGCGCCCACTGCGACGTTTCGGGCGCGCTGCTCGTGTACGACGAGGTGATGACGGGATTCCGGGTCGCAAAAGGCGGCTTCCAGGACCTCCACGAAGTGCGCTGCGACCTCATCACGCTCGGCAAGGTCATCGGCGGCGGGCTGCCGGTGGGGGCCTACGGCGGGCGCGCGGACCTCATGATGCAGGTGGCGCCCGCGGGCCCCATGTACCAGGCGGGCACCCTCAGCGGCAATCCACTGGCCGTGGCAGCCGGTAGGAAGACCCTGGAGATCCTGGGGCGCGACGGCGTCTACGAAGCGCTCGACCAGGCGGGTTCAGCCCTACAGAGGGGCCTGATGGGCATCGCCCACGACCACGGGCGGGCGATTTCGGTTGGACGCATGGGATCCATGATGTGTCCTTATTTTTCTAGCTCGATGCCCCGTAATCTCGCCGATGTAACCGCAACGGACAGGGAGGCCTGGACGCGCTTCTTCAACGTGATGCTGCGCCACGGTGTCCTGATGCCGCCCTCGCCCTACGAGGCCTTCTTCCTTTCCGTTGCCCACACGGACGCCGTCATTGGCCGCGTCCTGGAGGCCGCAGAGGTGGCCTTCAAAGACGTTCAATCAACTCCTGAGTCGTAACCCAATTTTATGACACCTGAAACGACCCACCGACTGGATCAGCAAGGAGCGATTCGCGCCTCCTTCGAGATGGCGCGCACCACGCTCGACGCGTTCCTTGCCGATGAATCGAACCTAGAGGCCGTCGGGAAGTTCGCGGAGCTGTGCCACTCCACGCTTCTCAACGGAGGCAAGCTGATGGCCTGCGGCAACGGAGGCTCCATGTGCGACGCGATGCACTTCGCCGAGGAATGGACCGGACGCTTCCGCGGCAACCGGAACGCTCTGCCCGCCATCGCGTTCTCCGACCCGAGCCAGCTGACCTGCATCGCCAACGACTTTGGCTACGACCAAGTCTTCGCGCGGTCGGTGGAGGCCTACGGAAAAGCCGGCGACGTCTTGGTTTGTATGTCCACGAGCGGTGGAAGCCCGAACGCCATCCTCGCCATCAAGAAGGCCAAGGAAATGGGCGTCACCACGGTGGCACTCCTGGGCAAGGGCGGCGGTGAAATGAAGGAGCTCGCGGACCTCGCGATCGTGGTGCCTGAAGCCGTGACCTCGGACAGGATCCAGGAGCTTCACATCAAGGTGCTGCACATCGCGATCGAAGCGGTTGAGCGCACGATGTTCCCGGACGACTATGACGAGTAGCGCCCGTGGGGCGATCTCGGCGGAGGAGTTGGCCGCAGGGACCTGGTGGCCGATCCTGATCGTCATCGCCGCGATAGCTGCCGGCTGTTCCGCACCCAGCGCCTACCGGACGGCCGCGAGCCTCCCCGCAACGGAGCCGTTGGCACCCGCTTGGCAAACCCTTGGGGAGAGCCGCGGTGGACGCCCCATTCGCGCCCTCAGCATCGAGGGGAACCGCGGTGGAGCTCTCGGTCCACGCGTGGCGCTGATCGCCGGCATCCACGGGAACGAACGCGAGGGAGCGCGGCACCTCGCGGAGCTGCTCAAGCCGCTGGCGACCTACGACGGCACCATCCGCGTGTACGAAGACGTCAACCCCGATGGAACTTCGCGCGGAGCCCGCTTCACGTCGAAGGGCGTCGATCCCAACCGGAATTGGCCCGCGCAGAACTTCTTGCCCGCGAGGAGCCGCGGGCCCGCGCCCCTTTCCGAACCCGGGGTCGCCGCGGTGCACGCCGACCTTCAGAGGTTCGACCCGGAACTGGTGATCGTCCTGCACTCGACGAGCCGCGGGCCCTTTGTGAACTTCGACGGCCCCGCAAGGCAGTACGCCGAGAGCTTTGCCCATGCGGCGGGGACGCCGTGGACCGTTCAGCCGTCGATGGGGTACCCGACCCCGGGCTCGTTTGGGTCCTGGATGGGCATCGACCAAGGCGTTCCCACGCTCACCATCGAGTTCGAGCGCGGCTGTCCAGAGGTGGAGAGTCGACGCGCCCTGATGGCCGGAGTCGGCGCGGTCCTTGGGATCGACGGTCTACCGGAAGTGCCCCGTAGCCGTCCGTTCGTCGTGGACTAACGCTCGGGGCCCAGCGGAACTGGTCCCCATCGCTGGGCATAGGATGGTGCAACTCCCCATGCCATCGGGTCTTGGACCGTGCATCCCGGCGTGCAAGCCGCGGCCCGATCGCAGCGGGTGTAGATACAGACGCCGCAGAGGGTTCCGGCGCGCCGTGCCCAATGACGGGGACCAGCTTCCCTGGGGGCTGAGCGCTGGCCGCTGAGGGACCGTGCACATGAGCCGCACGGCTCACCTTGAGAAGGGACCATGGGGCGGCGGATTCCCTCAATGAACGGGCGCGTCAAACCCGACGGAGGCTAGTGGAGAACCCGACCCCCGAGGGCCCACCTCGGAATCAACTTCCAGGTCAGCCCCCGGACCCACTACCCATGACCCTCGATCGCCCGACGACACGACCGACGACCGACTCCGGCCCCGCGGACGTTGGTGCGAGCGGCCATGGGGCGATGCCTGGCTTGCTCTCCATGATTGGTGAGATGCTGGCCGTCGGCGGAG
>CALHGQ010000242.1 GCA_938030175.1 uncultured bacterium
CAGGAACCGGCGGAGCCAGCCCTGCTTGGAATTAGCGCCCAAGGCCGACCTCTAGCGCTGACACCATGTTCACTCCGAATTGTTGTCCCCATGCTTCGCGTTCTTCCGCGCTGATGCCTTCTTGGAAGAGCTCCGCGGCAGCGGGCGGCAGCAACGGATGAATGTCCATCGTGATGGAGACCTGGGCGACGCCTTCCCAGGCACTGGACCCTGGGACTTCCATGACCAAGTAGGGATCGGCCAGTCCTTGGGCGACGAAGCCGCCGCCCTCTTGAGGTTCTAGGTGACTCGTCCGAACGACTTCAGCGAGGCCGATCGATCTCTTCGATCCGTCCTGGATCGTCAAGTCGACCTCGAGGCTTTGGAGCGCAGCGTGCAGGCCCTGGGGTAGGTCGACGCGAAGATGCTGCACCGTGATCGTCACGCCAGGCTGAGTGGGCGTTTCTCCGCGAAGGCGCCCGGTGAGCGGGTCGGGCTTGGGGGAGAAGTCCACCGCGCCCGCGTAGTCTGCTTCCGATGCCTCTGCCCATCGAAACTCCCATCCCGTGGGCGGAACGACCAGCGGGCCGGAGTGACCCAGACCGAGTAGGGCCTCTGCGATCTCATCCCGGCGTCCTCGCCTCGCCATCGCATCGATGAAGGGACCGATGGCTGGGCCCGGCGCTGCCCCGACGCGGAACGCGGCCTGGATGTCTTCGAGCTCGGACTCATCGTTGCCGGTAAGGCGATGCAGCTCAGCCCGCCTGATCAGCGCAGGGAAGTCGCGCGGGTCGTAGTCCAGCAGCTCTTCGGTCCACTGCATAGCCTCTTCGTGCTTCCCCGCTGCGAGGAGGCGAGCGCCGAGCTCATCGAGCGTGTCTGTCTTGACGGTGGCGAGCCGCGTGCCCAGTCGCACGTCGCGCAGGTCCCCGGCCAGTTTCGTCAGCGCGCTCAGTCCGGCTTCTTCCTCGCCCGCTTTGAGCTGCGCGATCGCCGCATCGAACGTCTCCGTCGGCTCCTTCGTCAGACGCTCGACGAGGTACTTGTCTAGCTTGACCGTGTACGGTCGCACGCGTTTCCATTGCAGCGCCGTGAACACGGCGCACAAGGAACCAAGGAGGAACGCGATGCGAAGCGCGTTGAGTAGCGGGCGTGTGCTCATGGGAAGCCGACAGCTTAGCAGCCGACGTTCCCGATGGGGGCTAACCGAAGCGAACGCTGTACACAGGAGGGAGGTTTTGGCTCACAGCGATCCATGACTCACCTCGGTCTTCGCTGATATACAGGTTGCCCGTGGTGCTGCCAAAGCAGAGCGTGTCCCCCTCGTTGTGGAACGCATGTCGATAGACGATGTCGTAGGCTCCGCTCTCGGGTAGGCCCTTTTGCAGGGAGGTCCACGAAGCACCACCGTCGGAGGTTCGGGCCACGAAGAGCCGCCCGTCGATGGTCGTGCGCCGCGCGTCGGAAATCCCGGGGATGACCCAGGCCGTCCGGCCGTCTTTAGGGTCCACCACGACGGGGAACCCGAAGTGGACCCCGTCGTCCTCGGAGCTGACTTTCTCCCAGGAGGCCGCCCCATTGCTGCTGTAGAAGACGCCGCAGTGGTTCTGCTGCCAGATGTGATCCGGGTCGCCTGGGCACAGGGTGATCGCGTGGGGGTCGTGCCCCGCCCACTCGTCCGTCGGCTCGGGGGAGTAGTCGAAGACGAGCCCCGAGTTCCGCACGTGCCACGACTCGCCGCCGTCTTGGGTTTCGAACACGCCGGCCGTGGAGATCGCGACCCAGGCTCGCTTCGGATCGCGGGGGTCCACCTCAATGGAGTGCACGCCCGGAGCGAACTCCCCTTCGGCGGCCGGGGTCCCGAACCACTGGGTCGAGCCCGTGCCGTCCCCCGCAAAAAGGTCGCCGCCCCTGGACTCGTGGTTCCAAAGCGCGCGGTTGAGTTCGAATGACTCGCCGCCGTCGTCGCTCGTGAAGATGCCGCCGGGGATCGTTCCCACCCAAATGCGTCCGTCGCCACCGAAGCTGATGCACCAAAGCTTGAGGAGCGTGGCGTCCTTGAGGGTCGGTGCGCCTTCGCCGGGGCCGAGGTCGCTAGGGGGCGGCGGCAGGAAGTGGCGCGCACCCTCCGGGTAGGCGATCTGCGGCGCGTCGCTCCAGGTGGCGCCATCGTCTTTCGAGGACGAGAGCTTGGCGCCCCAGTGCCCGTGCCCAAGGGCGGCCCATAGGGTTCCCGTGCTTGGATCCCGCGCGACGAAGTTGACGCCCGCGCCCATGTGCCCCGCGAGCCTGACGCCCCACGTGCCCTGGGTCTTTTCGGCGATGAACGTGCCCTTGCGGGTTCCGACGAGGATTCGCTGCTGCATAGGTAGGTGGGGGCTATCCGCCGCTGAGGGCCTGAATGATGAATACGCGGGCGTCGGCGGGAACCGCATCGGTGAGGGTCGCGCGGTCCTGGACCCGCTCCTTCTCGATGAAGATATTCACGTGCTGGCGGAGGCGTCCGCGCTCGTCGCAGACGTAAAAGGCGAAGCCGGGGGCGACGGCTTCCACGGCGGCGACGACTTCGGCGACGTTGGTGGCTTCCACGACCAGCTCTTGTGCCTCGAGGGCTGGGAAGTACAGATAGAGGTGGGACGTGAGCTCGACGCGGGGCATAGGGCCCACCTTACGGGCAAGTCCCATCAAAATCCGCCCGGGTGGCGCCCCTGGTATCCTGGGGCCATGATCCTCATCTCCCTGGCGCTGGCCGCCGCTTCCACCGTGCCGAACCCGAGCGCCCAAGAATTCCAGTCCGCCTCCGTTAGGGGCGGCCAGTTCACCATGCCGTACCGCTGGATCGCGCCGGAGAGCGTGGTCGAGGGCGAGCGGTACCCGCTCATTCTCTTTCTCCATGGCGCTGGGGAGCGCGGCTCGGACAACGAGATCCAGCTCAAGCATTTCCCCGTCACCATGATGACGCCGGAGCGCAGAGCCAAGTTCCCGTGCTTCATCCTCGCGCCCCAGTGCCCCGAGGACGAGCGTTGGACCGCGGACAACTGGGGCTCGAAGAGCGCGGAGCCACTGGCCTACGGCATGACCGAGCCCATGGCGACCGCGGTCGCCGCGCTGACTGATTTCGTGGCGAAGCACCCCGTGGACATGGACCGCATCTACCTCACGGGTCTCTCTATGGGGGGCTATGGCACCTTCGACCTTGCGGCGCGCCGGCCGGACTGGTTTGCGGCCGTGGCCCCGGTCTGCGGCGGCGGCCACGTGGAAACGGCCGATCGCTTTGTGGGCGTTCCGCTGTCTATCTGGCACGGAGACAAGGACGACGCGGTCCCCGTCGAGCGGAGCCGCGGCATGGTCGAAGAGTTGGGCGAACTGGGGATCGAAGCGGACTACCACGAATTGCCGGGGGTCGGGCACGACGCGTGGACCCAGGCCTACGGGAAAGAGGGCTGCCTGGAGTGGATGTTTGCCCAGCGCCGCGATCCTGGGCGTCGCGCCCGCCTTGCGGGTGAGATGATGGCGCGTTCGCTGGCGCCGGACGAACGAGTCGCTTTCCTAGGCGACTCGATCACCGAGCAAGGCAACGAATCGTGGGGCTACGTGGGCATCCTGCGCGATGCCATGAAGCGAGCGCAGCCGGGGGCGAGCGTCATTCCTGCGGGGATTAGCGGTCACAAAGTCCCGGATCTACTGCTGCGTGAGGAGGCGGATGTCCGTGCGAAGAATGCTTCGCTCGTTTTCCTCTATATCGGCATCAACGACGTGTGGCACAGCGAGTGGGACCAGGGGACCTCGGAGGAGGACTACGAGAACGGTCTCAAGGAACTCCTCGGCCGCCTGGAGGGACCCGGCGGCGCCACCGTGGCCATGGCGACTCCGAGCGTGATCGGCGAGATGCCCTTCGGCAAGGGCAAGTTCGACAGCATGCTCGCGAAGTACTCGCTGCTCTCCCGCGGGGTGGCGGGGGAGGGGAATCGGCCTGTTTGCGACCTCCAGGAGCGCTTCCGTGAGCACCTGGAGCTCTTCAACGTCGAGGGCGAACAGAAGGGCGTTCTGACGAATGATGGCGTCCACTTGAACGACGCAGGCAACCGATTCGTTGCGGCTGAGGCGGCCCTTGCGATTCGCCGGGCGGCTCTGGCGCGTACGGCCAAGAAGCAGCCCCAGGGCCCGAAGTAGCGCCTGCGCACTGGCCCCAAAGCGTGTGGCTCAAGCCGCTCGCAATCCAGGCACCTGCTCCTTATCGAACGAGCCGAAGCTCCGCCGCTCACGGGGACTCGAACGGGTCGACCATGGACGGGTCGCCATTCCCGATCGGACAGACTCCCGATCGGACAGGCTCCCGCTCGGACAGGGGCTCTGCCAGCCCCAAGCTCGCCTCCACCCCAGGAACTCGCCCAGCGCCAGGTTCCTCGGGACCATCCCGGCGAGCACTCCTGGCCCACGTTCGTCACGGCCCAGGTCGCCGGCTCGGGGTGGTCGAAACATCGGGCAACTCCAGAGCTGCTAGGAGCCGGAGGGCCCCCGCAGGGGAGTGACCGATCGATGTCATTGTCGATGGCAGGTTTAGGTTGGCCGCGTGGGCTGAATCCACACGCTTTGGGTCCAGTTCCTAGGGGCCAGGCCAAGCGGCACCTAAGTCGCCCCCAATGCCCCCCAGCCCGGCGCTCGGACCCGACTTCGTGCGTTCACCGAAGCCCGGAGGCGAAGCCAACATCGAAGGTGTTTCCGGCTTGCCGGGGGCACGTTCGGTGCCCCCTGACGCGCGCCCGTAGGTAAAGCGTTGTTCATGATGAACGACGATTGGATTTGGTGGGACTGATCCTTGGGAGCGTCGCCGATGACCCTATACACGGCTGTCTACGCGGGTCGCCGGGCTCACTCCACGGGGTGATCCGACCGACTTCTCCCCGATGGCCCTCTAGAGGTCCTGCGCGCTCCGCAGGCCTGCCGCCACGGCCTCTCCTTATCGAACCGTTCCTCACCATGACGTCTCCAAACGCCCCCTCCTCGCGTGCCAGCCTCGGCGCCCTTCCCCTCGCGGTCTTAGCCGCGGCCTACCTCCCCGGCTGCGGCGGCAGTGACGACCCAACCCCCGTCCCGCGGGTGACCGCCCCTGCCGCGGGCTCCGTGGTCGGAGGCAACCAGACCATCGCTTGGTCTGGCTTCGGCTCCGAAGGCACGGTGGACATTGAGATTTCCAATGACGGGGGAACGACCTTCGACATCCTCGCGGACAACACCGCCAACGACGGAGGGTTCACCTGGGACTCGACCTCAGTGGGTGACGATGACGACTACATGGTGCGCGTCACCCAAGGGGGGTCGACGAACACGACCGGCGCGTTCAGCGTGGACAACACGGCACCGGTCATCGCGCTGACCGCCCCCGATGGGGGAGAGCTCGTCGGCGCGGGTGGCGTCGTCACGTGGACGACCACGGACGTCAACCCGGGTACCGTTGAGATCCTGGCTTCCTCCGACAGCGGCGCGACCTTCGGGATCACCGTTGCGGATGCCGCCGCGGACTCGGGCACCTTCGACTGGGACGCCTCCGGCCTCCCGAATGGGACGACCTACCGGGTCCAGATCATGGCCACCGATCGCGGCGGCAACCAGAGCAACATCGACGCGTCGGCAGCTGACTTCGAGGTTGACTCGACACCGCCGACGATCACGCTCGACAGCCCGAACGGCGGCGAGACCTTCACGGCGACCCAGGCCATCACCTGGACCTCGGCGGATGCCAACCTGGACATCGTCGAGATCAGCCTCTCCTCCGACGGCGGCGCCACCTTCACGGAGGTCGTGACCCTCGATGCCCCGGATACGGGCAGCTTCGACTGGGCCTCGGCCCGCGTCGAGGACAGCAGCGAAAACCGCATCCGCATCGTCGCCGTGGACGCCGCGGGCAACCGCTCGATCCCTGACGTCTCCGACGGTAACTTCGCCACGCGCAACGTGCGCCTCCAGGGCCCGGCGCACTACCGGGATATCAACGGCGACGGCAACCTGAACCAAGGCGACCAGATCTACCTCCGCTTCGGCGAGCGGATCGTCGTTAACCCGAGCGCAAGCGCATCGGACATCCTGCTGACCAAGGTCGGCGACGACCTCGGTGCTGGAGCGACGGTGGAGGCCGGCGAAGAGAACTTCACGGTCCTCGTGACCCTCGGTGCTTCGCCGATTCTGAACACGCGCGGCAACTACAGCGAGGAGGACGCCGACACGGCGTCGCTCTCGGGCATCGACATCGCCGCGGTCGTCACGGCCGACTCCATCGAGTCGTTCGACGACGGCACGGACGTTTCCTCTGTGGGACCCGTGGACATCACGGTCCAGCCGGTGCCGTTTGCGCCGACTGCCGCTGAGTCGGTGGAGGCGCGGCGCGGCGCCGTTGGCGATCTCGATGGCGACGGCGTTCTCGACCTCGTGCTCGCGGTCATCGACGGCGACCCGAGTCAGCGCTGGGTCGGCAACTCCAACGCGACCTGGGTCATGACCCAGACGTTCGACACCGACGATACGCGCGACGTGGCCCTGGGCGACGTGGACCGGGACGGGGACCTTGACGTGGTCACGGCCGTGAACGGTCCCAACAAAGTCTGGCTCAACGATGGCTCCGGTGTTCTGTCAGATTCCGGCCAGACCCTCGGCACGTCCATGAGCCAGTCGATCGATCTCTTCGATGCAGACGGTGACGGCGACCTCGATGCTCTCTTCTGCAACATCCTGAACCAGGCGAACCGCGTTTGGTTCAACGACGGCGCAGGGGTCTTTACCCCGGGCGGTCAACAGCTTGGCGGCGGGATCAGCACCCAAGCGGCTGCTCCGGCGGACTTCGACGGCGACGGCGACATCGACTTCTTTGCCGCCAACGACGGCTCGAACTCCCAGCTTTGGCGCAACAACGGCAACGGCGTCTTCACCGGCGCTTCGATCCCGGTGACGTCCACCGAGGCACGTGACGTGGAGGCCGCTGACCTCGACCGCGACGGCGACATGGACGTCTTCATGTCGGCTCTCGGTCAGAAGCAGGTGCTCATCAACAACGGTGACGGGCAGTTCCCTGACGGCCCCGTGTTCTACGGCAACAACGACAACCGCGCGATCGAGCTCTTCGACGTGGACGGGGACGGGGATATCGATGCTGTCGCAGCGAAGAACCTCGACAGTGGCCGGTACTTCCTCAACGACGGCAACGGCGTCTTCGTCGAGGACGGGGTGGACCTCCT
>CALHGQ010000243.1 GCA_938030175.1 uncultured bacterium
GCGAGCCAAACGGCGACGCCAGCGACGCCGATCGCAAGCTCCAACGGCGAGATTTGCTTGGGCGGTCAAGTGGGCCGTTTCGTTGGTCCGGGAGAGATTCAGAACTCCGGCTTCCACGGTGCGAGCGATCTCCCTGGAGCCTTCAGCCTGGAGCTCGACCTGACGAACATCCCCACGCCGAATGGATTCGTGGGCGTCGCGGCCGGCTCTACCTGGAACTTCCAGGCTTGGCACCGCGAAGTGACCCCGGCGGGCCTCAGCTCGAACTTGACGGACGCGGTGAGCGTTACTTTCTGATCGAGCACCGGCCCCCCGTGCGTCGCCACTGGGGGATGGGCAGCGCGAGCCCCGATCGGGGGCGCCCCGAGCGATTCGGTCGATGGGCTACAGGTCCTTTGGGGTTCGGACGAAGGTTCTGAAATGCGTCAACGGAATCGCCAGTGCTTCATCGGGCTCCTTCTTGTGGGAGCCAGCCTTACGTTCGCAGCCGATCAAGCGATAGGCCGGCGAGAGGCCTCCGATCAGAAGCGCCGGCAGGTCCAGCGGGAGCTTCAAGAGGAAACGCACCGCGTCATGGGGAGTGTGTGCGATGAAATTCTGCGCGAGTCCACAGGGCCTATCGAGGAAACCCTGTTCTCTCCGCTCGCATCGTCCAACGTCAAGTTCCCGACTGCTGCTGGCACTTGCGAATTCCGCCTCGGGCGTCGCGGTGATGCGAGGGTGCTTCTCCGGATCCAAGGCGGACGCGAAGAGGTGCTCACTTCCTCGGTGCAGCGAGTCTTTCGCAGTGAGGCCCCGAACGCCATGGACGACAACCGGAACGGTGTCATCGACGAAGGGGGCTTTTGGGTGACCAGCCGCGGCAACGGCTCAGTGAGCATCGGCCTGTCGCTGGCTCAGCTCCATGGGGACCAACTCGTCTCTACCTCTCGGCAGGTGACGATCACCCCCGGGGCGCCGGACGGTTGGTAGGCGGAGAGCTAGCGGTCGCTCCGGGGTCCGGCTGAGTTGGGCGGGGGCGGCTTCCAAGGCAGTACGCCGACGATGCGTGAATGCCGCCGCCACGGTTGCTACGGTCGGTCCCATGTCGCGATTCAGCCTGCCACAATGGGTTCTCGGGGGCTGCGTTGCGGGATGCCTTCTGTTCGGGGCCAACCGCCCGATGCGCCTCCTCATGGCCAAGGGGTCGTCGGTGGATGACGTGGTGCGGCAGATCGGGGCGCGCGTGAAGGAACGCCTAGAGCCACGCTTCTCTGCGGCTGACGCGGCGCTTCCACCGTCAGCGATCCGCCTTGTCGGGTACAAGCGCGAGAAGGAGCTTGAGCTGTGGGCGAGACCAAGCGGCTCCGACGATCAAGCCGCGCCCTGGACGCTCATTCACACCTACCGCGTGAAGGCGGCCAGTGGGGGCCCTGGGCCGAAGCTCAAGGAGGGTGACCGTCAGGTCCCCGAGGGGCTCTACGGCATCGAATACCTGAACCCGAACAGCCAGTTCCACCTCTCGATGAAGATCGACTACCCCAACGCGTTCGACTTGGCGCGGGCCGATGAGGACGGGCGCAGCGAGCCCGGAACCAACATCTTCATCCACGGCAAAGATCGATCGATCGGCTGCCTGGCGATCGGTGACGAGTCGATCGAAGAGCTGTTCGTCCTAGCGGCGACAGTGGGAATCGAAGCCGTTTCCGTCGTGCTCGCCCCGTACCGACCCGCGCCCGGCGAAGCCCTCGCCGTTCCGGCCGATGCGCCAGCATGGACCGAAGAGCTCTACCGATCTATTGATGTGGCACTAACCGTCACACGCGACTAGACCGCGATCGCGGTGAACCGCTTAGGGACTACCGAAGACGCATGGCCGTGGGGCAGTGGATTGGGGTCCCTCTGCCTGAGCGGTCATCGCTGTCAATGTCAAGCCGAGGTCTCAGTCGTCGGTCGCGCCTGCTTCTTTCGGGAAGAGCGCTCTTTCGAGCTGCTGGCCGATCGCGTCCTTGTCCAGGTTCTCATCACCGAGCACGACGATCAGAGCCCCCTTGCTCGGCCACCGTGCAACCCACGACTGGTAGCCCTCGACGTTGCCGCCATGCTGCAGCCGTTTGCCGTTGGGGCCGTCGTCTCGAACGAACCAACCGAGCCCGTAGCCCCCGAGGCCTTCTTCGGCCCAGAGCTCCCTCGAGGCATCGTCTAGGACCTTCCCTTTTCGAAGTGCCTCGTCCCATCGGATGAAGTCGCGAACGCTCATCAAGGCACCCGTTGTTCCCTTTCGGCCAAAGCCGTACGGAAACAGCTCTATCTTGGACTGCATCTTCCCGCTGATCCTCTGGGTCGAGGACTCCTTCTTCGGCTTGGTTCCTCCGACGAGGCGTGCCGAGGGGAGGCGAGCTCGCTTGAAGAGCTTCTTCTCGACGTAGGACTCGAAGCGCTCCCCGGAGACCTCTTCCACCCAGGCAGCGAGGACCTGGTACCCAACGTTCGAGTAGTGGAACTCCTCTCCAGGAGCGCCACTCCGTCGCTGCTTCATGATCTCGCGCACGGCACGCGGACCGTCGCCATCTGCACTCTCCGTGAGGCTAATGCTCTTTGGCAGCGACGAGGTGTGACCTAGGAGTTGCTTGAGTGTGACACCTTGGGCCTGTTCGGGCAGGTCATGGAAGAAGTCCGTGAGAGGCGCGTTAAGTGAGAGCCCTTTCGCCGTCACCAAGTGGAGAACCGCGGCCGCTGTCACCGACTTTGACACGGATCCGAGATCGAAGATGTGCGCGGGGGAGATGGGCTTGAAGCGCTTCTTCTGACTTGTTCTCGGGTTCCCGCGGCCTATCTCGAAGAGAACCTCTCCCTCTAGGACAACACCAACGGCGAATCGCGAGTCTTTCGAAACCAGACCCTTCATCGCTGCTTCGAAGCGGTCGGAGGCGGGCTCTTGGTTCTGGAGGAGCCCGGAAGCGTGGGCGGAAGCATGGGCGGGAGGTTCGTTGTGCCCTCCGGAGGGCGATCCCATGAACCAGGGCGCGATCAAGAGAGTGAGCTGGATCAGGTTCGTCATTTCAATCCTCGGTGCATGTCCGGTCTTCGCATACGCGTCGTCACACGGCTAAACGTCATCAGCTCTCGGAGTCGCCAGATATCAGCTGAGAACTTTCCGTGAACTTCGGATCCGATCAGCGGCGCCCCAGAGCCACGGGCTGGTCTCGGCAGGTGCGCTCTCTCCCGCGCTCTGGACAGAAGGACTGAACGTCGCGAGGCGCCTGCGCCGGTGCAGATTCAGGCAGGTTGACACATGCTCCTTGGCTGTGATGTGCCGTTGACGGAGTGGCTCCGGCAACGACGGACCGAGCTTCGACATGGGGCAGTGCATTCCTCCCCAGCTATGGCGACTCGCGCGGCCGAGGAAGAGGGGTCGACCACAAATTCTTCACTGAGTTTTCTGGCAGCCCCCGTCGCTGCTCCTCGTTCTCTCCCGCGTATGCCGGTCTTGTGCCCGGCGCATTTCAACAACATCGCGGCGCAGGACTGATCCCTTGCGTTGCTTAGCCAGCCAATTCGTTCCTATGACTCTCCAATCAACCCTAGCTGTACTCATGGCCGTGCCACTCGCATCGGCCTCATTCAGCCAGGTCACGCCCTATTCGCCTCCCGGAGCCGATGTCGATCTGGGTCCCACTCTTCCAGGCAGCTTCTGCGGGCTAGAGGAGACGACGTTCTCTGACCCCGGGTGGATCATGATGACGTCCGACCGATTGGTCCGCTCGTCGGACTGCGTCCTTGAATGCGCGGATGCACCGACGGCTTGGTTCGACCTTGCGCCAGGGCCGCCCTGCTACGTCGAGAACCGCTACTGGAAGTTCGCTGACGAGGACGAGGTCGCATCGATCTTCCCCATGAGCTCCCTCGGAGTTGGCACCTTCGACGGGCTCTACATCAAGTCTGGAATCGACGCCCAGTTCTTCACGGGCTCTGACACCCAGGATCCGTTCGGCCCGGAGCAGACGGGCCCGCTCTACGTGAGTATCGACTTCTGGCAGATCGCTTGCGAACCCTTCGACCCGGGGACCTTCTTCGTGACAGGCGGCCCCGGCGCGCTGGGTGAGTACTCGCTGACCTTGAACGGTGGCTGCAAGGGAGAGGTTCTTTGGCAGGACGGCAACCCCATCGAGGGAGCTGTCGTGACTGCCTATGCCCTTCAGCAGTCGGGTTCCGACGTCGTGGCCGTGCCCGTTGGACCGGCGGTCATGACGGATGCCGACGGCAATTACGAGGTTCCTGACGGCATGTCGAAGGACATGTTCCCGGATCTCCCCGGCGAGCTTGGGGCGACCCGGGGAGTGATGGCCTCCATCACCTACACGGAGGACACGGGCATTCAGACCCAGCGGACCATCACAAACTATCCCTTCTGGGACCCGCTGCACACGCTCGGCCGCCAGCAAACTGGCACCGAGCAGATCTTCTTTCCATTCCCTGTGATCTTCCAGCCCGGGGTCGCAGGGCAGTACAACTCCGGTTCGGCCGCGCGCCTGAGCGCGTTCCTCACAGCTGACCCTGGTCGACCGTCGAGCGGGATCTCTGGCGAGCTCTTCCGTACGAAACAGGGACTTGGCTACCCCCAAGGTATCCCGGCTTTCCCGTTCTGGGGGATGCCGTCCCGCGATGTCTTCGGGCCTTACCCCAATGACGGCGTTTCGTGGGGCTACGACAACTCGGCCTTCCAGAGTGCATCCTCTGTCGCGGACAGCGCCGTTCGCATGGAGCTTCACCTCTTGAACCGTGTCCTTCCGGAGTTCGCGCGCTTTAGCTCCGACCCGGTCGCCATCAACATGACGGGACACAGCCTCGGTGGCGCCATCAGTCGCCGCTGGGTCAACCGGGGATGGTCACAGCCACGATTGAACAAGTACGTCACGTTCGATGCTGTCCACGGCGGCACCAAGCTGATCATCAACAACTCGCTGCCCAATCTACTCAACGAATTCCAGATGAACGGCCTTCAGCCGCTCTTCGGCGAGAAGATCCCGGGTTGGAACGACGCGAATTCGATCTCCACTAGCTCCAGCACGATGCTGTTCGCCGCGGTGGACGAGAACATCGTGATCAATCCGAGCGTTTCGGCATTCGGCATTGGGCGCATCTTCGAACAAACCCTCTTGTTCGGATTCCAGCCGAGTGGCGAGTGTCTGCGATCTGTCGGAGGATGGGAGCTCGAGGTCCCGGGACGCGGCCACTCGGTTCAAAACGAGGACGAGGTCATGGTGTCCACAGGTCGATTCCTCGCGGGCCAGCCCGCCACGATCGGGACGATTGGCAGCCCGGGGACGGCATCGACCTCGGCATCATTCTCTGGGACCGCCGCTGCGCTTTGTGGCTCAGATCTCGCCGGTTCGGCAGCACTGCCTGCCCAGGAGACTATTGAACTAAACGCGATGGCCGGGCTCGACGATCGAGCACCGCTCAGCCCCGGTGCGCCGGGCGAGATCCGCGTTTCGGCGCTGCTCATTGGTGAAGGCTCGGCGATTGCGGTCTTCGACGGTGCCGGAGTTGAGGTCGCAGCCTCGGAGGAAACCGTGGCTCCGATTGAGGCCGGCGTGAGCCGCGTGGACCTCAGCGTCCAGCTCCCCGCCGGCGACTTCGAGCTGCGCCTCAGCGCGGCTGGTAGTGACGCCACCGCCATCGTGGATGTGCGCTACGTCGACGGCGTTGGGCTCTCTGTCACAACGGATGCGAGCGTGGTTGCGGAGGGCGACGCGGTGTTGATTGAGGCGTCGCTTCTCGATCCCGCTGGCGCAGTCCTGACTCCGACGTCCAGCGCGGCGAGCGCTGGCGTTCGCCTGCCCAACGGAGGTGAGGTCTTGGTTGACCTGACCGATGACGGCCTCGGGGCCGACGCCGCTGCGGGAGATGGCGTGTTCACCGGATCGTTCTCCATGACGGCCGACGCCGGTTTCTACGCCTTGTCCTCCGAGATCAGCGGTGACCTCGCCGGAGTGACGCTGCGCAGAACGAGTGGGAACGTCTTCCTAGTTGCCTCCACGGACGTAGGCTTCGTCGGAACCGTGACCGAGAGTCTCGTGGACGATGACACCAACGGACTCGCTGAGGCTCTGCGCTTTGACTTGCAGGTCCAGGCCCAGGAGCCGGGTACCTACTCGGTCCGTGCAGACCTGCTCGATGTTGCCGGGGAGACCATCGCCCAGCTTTCTGCGGCAGTGGAGGTGAGATCCGCCCCTTCCGTTGAAACCGTCTCCTTGGAGGTGTCGGCCCAAGAGCTTCGCCAGAACGGAAACTTCGGCATCTATACGCTCGCTCGGATCGTTGCCATCGACGACTCCCAGGCGGTCGTGGCTGACCGGCTCGTCGATTGGATGACGGGGGCTTACACGGCGAGCCAGTTCGAGGGCCTGCCGACGCCACTTCTTGAGCGCTGCCTTCCGGTCGATGATTCAACCCTGGGAGGTGGCCAGATCCTCCTTGTCGGTAAGAACCTAGATGACGTGACTGACGTGTTCGTTGGTAGTAGCCCGGCGACGTCGATCCTCAAGGTGAGCGACGAGTCGATCCTGTTCGTCGCTCCTGCGGGACCCGAAGGACCTACGACCATTCGAGTCGTTACGCCCCAGGATGACATCGTCCAGCAAGGGCTCTTCCGCTACGTCGCGGAGAGCAACTCCGAACCGCTCTTCCTGGGGATCAGTCCCTGTGGGCAGACGGTTGATGCCAATGTGGGCAGCTCGGTCTTCTTCCAAGTGGAGGCCCAAGACTTCGACTTCGGGGATATTGTGTCGCTCGACGTCGTCGGACTGCCGTCCGGGGCGTCAACGACCCCTGCGCTTCCTCTCTCGGGAAACCCCGTGATGACGAGCTTCCAATGGCTGCCTTCGAACGGCGACGCAGGGACCCACGTGGTCACCTTCGTGGCAACGGATGTCGCTGGGGAGGAGGCAACCTGCGCGGTAACGATCGACGTGGCGGGCGGCGGCTCCGATCTTATTCTGGACTTCGAGACCGAGGATGACCTGGTCACTCCGTTGATCAACGGTCAGGTGATTCACCGGGGATTCTTTGGCACGCGGATGCTCATCGGCGGCCTGGCTTCGTCCGGGGCCGGCATCGCAGTCTTCGACACGGATCCCCAAGGAGCCAACTCGATGGGGTCTGATCAGGATCTCCTCGTGGGCCTCGGTAACTGCTTGATCCTCCAGGGAAACCCAGCCACCCAGACGACGCCTGGCTTCTATGACGAACCCCACGATGACGCGAATGGGGGAGACATCTTCTTTAGGTTCGTTTCGCCCTCGACGCTCAGGTCTATCGATTTGATCGACGTGGACGCAGGCGTGGACGGCGGATCTACCGGGGGGGTCACGTTGACGCTCGTGGACACCAATGGTGGCACACGAACGTACGTCGTACCTGCTGGATGGACCGAGGACGTTGAGGTCCATGGCGGGGCCGGCTTCCGAACCCTCGATCTGACGACCCTGATGGATCAGCCGGGCTTCGCGGCCACGGCTACCGCCAGTCAGTCGGCTTCGTTCGACCCGACGAGCGTTTCACAGCTCGCTCTGATCTGGAGCGGTTCGGGGGCGCTCGATAACCTCGTCCTAGCAGGGACGAAGTAGTCGCGACAACAAGAGGGGAGGCAGCGAAGGTGCTGTCTCCCTTTGCTGACGGCCCTGCGCCATGGGTCAGAGGCGTCGCGTAGGCATCGCGGCGTCGCGTGTCACAAGGTCGAACTCGTCCAGGTTCGGCTGGATCCGCGCGCCTTCGAACGAGAAGCGCAGCTCGGGACTCTCGCTCTTGGGGTAGAGCAAGACTTCGTCTCCGCGCAGGCTCCAGGTCCCGTTCGACACACCGACGCCGGCCGGTTGTCCGCAGTACCCGACCGCGAGGTTCAATTGCCCAAGCCCGGTGTAGCCTCGGTAGACTCCGTTGCCGAGGAGAATGACTCCGCAAACGTCGCCGGGATAAGAGTGCTTGACTCTGTAGTGTCCGGGCCACTCGCTGCTTATCTCTCGCGGCGGCTCAAGGGCGGCGTCAAGCCGCCGATCATCGGCGTGGTCGGTCGAGGCTTGGGGCCTGGGCGAGCAAGCTGTGGCGGCGATCGCGATCATGAGCGCACAGGGCCATTCCATGGGGTGTGCTACGCAGAGAGCGCCCTACTGTTGGAGCCAATCGGCGCCGCTACTGGTCGTCTGACCCAGAAGCTGAGTATCCGATGCTGCGAAGCGCGTCGTAGGTGGCTTGCGACGGCTCCTTTGCTGTGCCGCCGGCGTGATCGCGGGCCCGCCGCCTGAGCGCTTTGCTTTGCCATTCGCTCAAGTCGCCCAAGAGGCGTGCGACAACGTCGGGTTGCTCAGCGCTGAGGTTGCGCTGCTCCCGGGGGTCCTCCGTCCAGCGGTAGAGTTCGATGGAGGACGGCAACGACAGCCGCTGGAAGTCGACCGGTGCCGTGGAGACGTCAAGCTCATCGCGGACGCGGCAGTGCAGCTTCCACTCGGCGCTTTGGATGGCGAAGAGGTGCTCGCCGTTTCGATGGAAGCGAGTGGAGACCATCGGGTGTTCGTCGGGTTGGCTCGCAAGCAGGGAGCGGCCTGCGGCGTTCACGAGCGGTGGAAGGTGCGCCGCCTCGAGGAGCGTCGGCGCGACATCGACGAGTCCGGCGGACGCTGCGCTCGTTCCTGGCGCGACGCCTGGGGCACGCAGAAGGAGCGGCACGTGAACGAGTTCCCCGTAGAGCGTGTGCCCGTGATGGAGCGCACCGTGGTCGCCGAATTCTTCGCCGTGGTCGGCGGTGATCGCGTACAGCGTCTCGGGTCCGAGGTTGCGTTCCGCGAGGTCCAGGAACTCGCCCAGCCATTCGTCCATGGCGGAGACCTCGGAAAGGTAGATGTCCTGGAGCCACGAGAAATCGGCGGGACCCAGGGAATGGGTGCCGGGGACCTCTCCCTCGCGGATGAAGTTCGCGGAGATCGTGTCGCCCAGCCGCGCGCGTGCGTCGAGCCACGCTCCCTTCGGCGGCCGCGGCCAATGGGACTCGCGTAGTTCGTAGGGCCCGTGGGGTTCGAACAGGTGCACGTGGAGGAAGGCCGGCGCCCTCGGGTCCTCCGCGAGCCACGCGTCGATGCGGCTCAGCTCCGCCCTTTTGTGCAGGTACTCGTAGCCTTCGGAAAGCCCGAAGTCCGGGCCGAGCCACGGGTTCTCAAGGAAGCCCGCCGTGCGGTAGCCCGCGCCTCGCAGGTGCGAGGCGAGCGTTGGGATGGACGGGTCGATGACCGGCGACGTTGAAATGGAGCCGTGCTCAATCGGGAACCGCGACGTCAGGAGCGACGCCATCGACGGGTGGGTGTGGGAAGCCTCCGCGATGGCGTTGGGGAAGCGCAGCGCAGACTTCGCGAAGCGCTGCAGGTGAGGGGTCCTGGATTCCTGGCTCGCCGGGAACACTGCGTCATAGCGCGTCGTGTCCATCGTGATGAGCACGATGTTCGGGGCGCCGGGTGCTGGCACGGCCGCGTCGATGGGGGGCAGCGACGTGCGGTAAGGGCCGCGGTCATGGAACTGCATGAGGGCAACGCCGGCCCACGCAGCCGCCGCGCAGGCGACCCAGGGGAGGCGGCGCTTTCTGCCGAGGTCGAGGATGGCGTGGAGCGCCCATGGGATGCCGAGGCAGAGAAGCGCGAGCAGTGCGCTGCGCCGCCGCGTGACGTCGGCGTCCAGCGCGTAGGTCATGAGCGTCACGGTGACGCTCCCAAGGAGGCCGCCGTGCTTGCCCCAAAGGGCGACGCCCAGGAGCGTCGAGACTCCCGCTCCGATCACGACGCTGCCCAGTCGTTCGGAGAGCACCCCGAGCGTGAACGGCCCAAGGTCAGGCACCCGAGCGACGAAGGCCCCGGCGCAGAGGACGCTAAGTCCCGCAGCCACGCCCCGCAGCAGTTTGGCTGGCGCACCCAATCGCGCCTGGCTACTTCTTGGGCGGCACGTAGGTCACCGCCTTCTTAGGGAGCGGCTTTTGCAGAAGCTCTTCGGCGCGCTGGATGCAGGGATCGATGCCTTGCACGATGACCTTGGGGTCGTACTCCACGATCTCGTCGGGCTCGATGCCGATCCCTTCCACGCCGCGGCCGCCGTTGAAGCGCTGCTTGTTCGATGCCACCACGTAGCGGATGGCGAACTTGCCGCTGGGCGCGGTGGTCTCTTTCTTCGAGCCCGAGGCACCGTGGGTGCCGCCGGGTCCGATCAGGTACGCGCGGCCCTCCTCCTTGAGCTCGCCCACGATGGTTTCCCCCGCAGAGATCGTCGCCGGATCCACGAGGACGACGATCTGCCCGGTGTAGGGGTTGGGGCCCGCGCTTTTCTCGCCGCCGAAGGTCTGGCCCTTCGGAACGAAGCGGCCGAGCACGGCGTCGCGGTCGTAGCCTCCGCCCATGTTGGCGCGGAAGTCGAGGATGAGGCCGTCAACTTCGCCGAGCCCTGCAATGGCCTCGTCGAATGCTTCGTGTAGGTCCCCTGGCACCTTCGCTACGAGCACGTAGCCCATGCCGCTTTCTAGCTTCTGGTACGCAACGTCCTTGCCGACGGACTTGAGCTTGCCTGGGTAGACCACCGGCCCGAGCAGCCTGCCGCCCCCGGCCTTGCGGCCCCACGTGAGCGTCTTCTTCTTCGACTTGCGCTTTTCGTCCTTGAACTCGAACTTGCAGGAATCGCCGTCGGGGCCGTTCACGCCCCAGGTTCCGACGATCCAATCGGCCGCTCGCGGCGTGGAGAAGCCGCGGCTGGACGTGAGGCGCGCCTTCGCGCGGGCCATCCAATCCTTGGCCTTTTCGCCGCCGATCTTGACCACTTCCCAACCGGCCTTGATGCCCGAGCTGTCCGCGGCCCCGACGGAGCGGAGCACGTACCACTTGCCCTTGTGCGGAAAGAGGCTGAGGCCGCCGGACTCGCGCGGCCCGTCGCCGAAGCCCTCCATGTCGACTTCCACCTTGGTGAACCTCGCGTGCCCGTCGTGGAGCTCGGCGATGATCTCGGACGCAAGGTCGATGAGCTCTTGGTCGGACTCGATGTCCTCGGCCTTCTTGTTGAGTCGCTTCGCGACCTTCTTCCAGTCGATGTCCTTGTCCTTGAGGACCCGCGCGGCGTTCTCGCCGATCTCCTCGAGGACGTGGGCGATGTCGGCCGCGTAGTCTGCGCCTTCGTCCAGTGGGGGGGCGACAGGCGTGAGGGCGTGGGATAGGCCCGCTGCGGCAAGGAAGCCGCTGAGCACCAAGGGGCGCCAGCGGGGGAGGAACAGGTGGAGAGGGGATAACGTACGCATTAAAGCAGCCTACCACGGGGGCGCCGCTTTCCGCGATGGCAACGGCCTGCCGGGTTCCGTAGCCTCAGGAGCATGGACGAACCCTCCGCTGGCGAAACTGATGGCGCTCCCCTGGGCCCGAAC
>CALHGQ010000244.1 GCA_938030175.1 uncultured bacterium
GTCGCCGGACTCAAGTGCGTCCCGGAACTTTCGTCGCGCATGGGCGAAACAGCCCGCGCGCGTGATGTCGTTCTTGACTGCGATCGGATTCACTCCGTCGAAGCCGTCTGTAAGCAAGATGCCCGACCAGTCCCCAAGGAAGTGGCTCGGTCCATCGGCCGAGCGATCCATGCGGAAGTCGGCTACGACTTTCTCGACAGGGCTGCCTCGAACGTTGCGCCACGACCAGAGCCAGCCCTGGCTTGATCCCTTCTCGCCTTCGCGTTGAACGCGAATCGGTGTTTCGTCGGTTTGGAGCGCCTGCTCTTCGAGCAGCTCGGCTCGCATCTGCTTCAGCACTGGCTGCGCAACTAGCTCGTCCAAGCGAACGAGCAGGTCCCACATCGTCTGTCGCGGGAGGTGTGTTCCGTAACGCTTGAAGATCTGCTGGATCCGGTTCAGCGGCAAGTGGTCGGCGTACTTCGACGTGGCTACGAATGCGTAGACAGAGGCTTCATACTTGCCGCGATCGACCACGCCGTCCGGCAAGGGGGCGACTCTTACGGCATGTCCCTTGGAGCATGCGTACTTGTGCCGCTCGTAACGCTTGACGGTCATCCGCGCCGGAATGATGTGCCCTCGCTCGGTGGCGTCGATGCCGATGTGTTTCAGGGCGTCGCCGCAGTCGGGGCAGATGCGGTCGGCCTCGGGAAGGTCGAGCGTGATCGTTTCCCGGGGCAGGTCAGCCGGGAACAGCGCGCGTCCGTGGCCCTTCTTCGGCTTCTTCTTCGATTTGGCCGGCTGCGTGAGCTCAAGCAGCTCGCGCTCCATGCTCTCGAACAGTGCCAGCTGGTTCGGATCAATCGTCTCGCGGCGACGGCCAAAAATCTGCCGACGCAGGTACGCGATCTGCTCGGTGAGCTCCGCAATGCGTGCGGCCTTCGCTTCGACCTCGGCGTTCTTCTCTTCGATCTCCGCCTGCTTTGCTGCGAGCTGAGCATGCAGCTCTCGCAGTTGGCGGTTCGCTTCGTCGAGATCAGTTACCTGAGTCACGCGATCGAAGTTACATCCTGCGCCGCTGTGGTCAAGTGCGAAGCATTGACTGAACTTCTTTGCGTGCGCGGGTTCGTTTGAGACTACGGAGATCGATGCCGTCTAGCAGCAGCGCAAGTTCACTCGTCGTGATCTCGAAGCGGCCCTTGTCGGCGCCGGCGCGATCGAAGACTTGAAACCTGCCAGCCTCGAGCCGCTTCGCCAGAACCCAGTAGCCTGAGTCTTCCCAAACGATCGCCTTCATCATCGATCGCCGCTTGTTGAAGAACAGGAACAGATGACCCGACCGGGGATCGTGGTCGACGATGTTCACGACGGTTGCCGATAGGCCGTCGAAGCTCTTTCGCATGTCGACGGGCTCGCGGCAGACGAAGACTTTGACCTGGGGCGAGGGTGGGAAGCTCAGCACGTGGCGAGCACGCCCAATAGGCGTCGAAGGGCGACTTCATCGAAGTCGGATCTGACGCGGAGGGTGAGGCCGGACGGCAGAGCTATCTCGATGGGGTCGACTGGCGACTCATGACGCTCGCTAACGATCGCGACCTCGCTGAAGCTGGTCTGCACCTCCTTCCGCGCCCTTGTCCGGGCGTTGTAGAGCGACCAGGCGGCTACGTTCTTTGACTTGGCGAAGGCGGCAATGCTCAGGCCGCTGGCTTGCTGCTCTTCGAGCAGCGCCGCTGCTTCACGTGCTGGGACGCATCGCGGCTTTGGGTGTTCGGTTTCCATCCGCGAAGGGTGGCACCGGGAGTAGGCACTTACCAGATGGGCTGACCGGACACGTACGTCGAATTCGACCTATCGACATTGAAGAGGTGTGGCTCACGACGATCTGGCACCCACGATCCCTGGAACAGATCTCTTGCTAGCTGCGCCCGAGAGCGCTCACGCTGGTCAAAGATGAAGTGGAGCAACGTGAGCCGAGCTTCGTAGGAGTGTTGTTGGATCCTAGGACAGAGCATTCACGGCCTTTCGTCGAGTATGCCCGATGGGGCAACGTCGGGATCTTGACGGCCCTGAAGCGCTGGCTCGTCGTCTTGATGCAACCAGCAGCTCAGGTCTGCCGTCTTGATCTTCATCGAGAGCCCGTAGAGGACACCGGCTTCTACTCTGTTTCAGTCGTCGTTGTTACCGATCGTCTGATCGCGATCAACGAAAGGGGGGTGGTCTGTCTCTCGAATCAAGGTGAGGTGCTCTGGCACCGGAAGAAGGCTTGGAGCGATGACCCAGAAGAGATTACAGAGGATCGAGTGTCGTTCCTGCTGGTTGACCATGATGGGGGACCGTTCGCCGTGATCTTGCTGGACGGTGCTGATCCGCCGAACGTCTAGAAGTCGTGGTTCGCCGCTTGGGGGCGTTTCTGGCTGGGCCCGTATTCCCGGAGGTTGATCCCGGTAGCTACTGCAGGCGCTACTCAGCGTTTGCTTCGTCCGTACTGTGCCCGCTGCGCCACCACAGGTAGAGCGTCTGCAGGATGCCTGCGGTGACAAAGGACATCAGGGTCCAGCTGAGGCCGTTCGCGTCGAGGCGCTCCGCGTAGCTCACGCCCGTGCGCAGCAGTGCGAATGAGACGACGAAGTAGAGGAGGACGGCTTCGGTGATCGCCCGGGTTTGTTGGCGGTGGACCAAGAGGCCCTGGAACCAGCTCTGCGCCACCTGGTAGGCGGGCATGAGGAAGCTGATGCCGACGCCGACGCGGGCCACGGAGATGAGCTCCGTTGGGATGTTCTGAACGGTGCCGAACCAGTAGTCGGCGAGGGGAGTCGCCCAGACCAAGACGATGATGGAGGACGTGATCGTGCCGAGGATCATGCCGAATCGGATGAGCGCGCGGCGCCCGCCTTTCACGGCCACCAAGGTCACGACCACTTCGTTGAAGGCCATGCCGACGCTGCGCATCGTAAAGACGAGGGCGTGGACCGGACCCCAGGACGCAACGGCGTCGAGGGAGCGCGGCATCCGGTTCATGGCGGCGGCGCCCATCGGCTGAATGAGGAGCGTGATGAGAGGCGTGAGCGCGAGCGGGCCGTAGAAGCGGGCGAAGCTCCCGGGACGGATCGTCTCGCCTTCCTCCTCGCGCTGGAGCATCGGGTAGATCTCGCGGACCCGGACGCCTGCGAAGACGGCCTCGGCGGTGACGCCGAGCGCGACGCCGCATCCCGCGACGGTGGTCCCAGCGAGGTTCGTCAGGAACTTCAATGCCACGAGTACGCCGCCCGTCACCGCCAGTCTCAGAAGAGTTCCCTGGCCGACGACCTTGCTGCGCTCGAAGCGAATGAGCGCTCCCTGCTGGGCGCGCCGGTAGCCGATCGCAAACGTCCACGGCAGCATGATCATGAGGCCGATCCGCGCTGGCTCGACCACCTCGGGATCGCACTTGAGGATGTCAACGGCGACGACGTCG
>CALHGQ010000245.1 GCA_938030175.1 uncultured bacterium
GGACGCGCCCGCGAAGGACGGCGCCCCCACCCACGCGGATCTTGATCTCCGGGGATTCCTGACCGACGGTCGCCACGGCCTCGTAGATCACCGTGCTGGCCTCGGGGGCCTCCACAACGAGCTGGAACTTCCCTGCGCGGAGCTCGCCGGATTGGAAGCGGCCATCGCGGTCCGTGACGCCGAGGTTCAGGCCGCGTCCGGGCGTATCCCAAAGCACCATCCCCCGGGCCATCGGCTGCTGCAGGGTCAATCGCGCGTTCGGAACGGGTGACCCTTGGGCGCCCGAGACGACTCCGTGAATGACGGCGCCGCGCTGCATCACCAGATCCCCGAGGTCGTGCGGGCGAAACGCCGTGACGACCTGGCCCTCAATACGCAGCGGCACGTAGCCCTGTCGACGTACGAAACCGGTCAACGGAGCCCCTGGCCGGAGCGTCGCCTTCAGACGTTGCCCATCGCCGGGCACGGCGGGCTTCGGTTCCGATACCCGTATCTCGCCGGCGGCCTCGGTGACCCAATGGATCACGTCGTCGCCCACCGCGCGCTCGAACCCTGCCTCGAAGCCAAGCGGAGGCTCTTCTCCATCGAAGCTTCGCTCCGTCGAGAAGAGACAGTCCGCCTCGCCAATCGGCTTGCCAGCGGAATCAACGATGCGCCCGATGAGCTGGGGCGCCCGCACCCCGGCGGCGATGGTCATCGGCCGGGCCGCCCGCTCAGCCTCCTCGCTCTCTTCGTCCTCGGGAATCGCCTCGTCCCGGATGCCTTCCTCGTCAGAGGCGACCGCAAGGACATCGCCCGGACCCAGGACCGGCGGCGCCTCAGGGGCGAGCTCCCCGGACTCGCCGATCCCCACCACCGCGGGCTGGGCGGGGGGCCGCCCCATGAGCCAGACGCTCCCGAGCAAGAGCGCTGCAAGGCCCAGCCCGGCGAAGACGGGCCACTTTGGAGAGGCTTGGGGAGTCATATCGGTCCCGCTGGACGCCCAAGAACTGCGATCCTTCCATTTCCTTCCACGAACCCTTCGTGCTCTGGAGCCAGTTCAGACGATAATTCAGAGGCCGACCCGACGACCCGACTCAGACCGCACCGCCCAGCCATGGACCGTCAACAGACCCCCATCTCCGCCGCCACAGCCCGAGTCCAGCGCGCCAAGTGGCACGCATTCGCGCTGCCCATGATCCTCCTCGCGGCCCTGGCTTCCTGCTCGGGCACCCGCAAGATCATGGATCCGGTGGTCAAGATCCGGACGGAGGGAGGCAGCGAGCTCGGCGTCTCGACCGAGCATGGCGTCGTGTTCCTCGGCACCACCGCCGAGCGCGGTGAAGTGGAGGTCGAGGCGTACTTCGGCGACGGCCCGTCCATCGAGAGCTCGGTCATCGAGCCCGTTGGCGGCGGACTGTTCACCGCAGAGATGGACATCAAGCTGCAGCGGGTGCCTCTCTCCTTCACGGAGCCACGTGACGGCGAAACGCTGGAGATCATGGGGCGCAAAGGCAATAGCCGATGGACGGTCCTGACCCGCGTGCGCACCGACCCGCGCGTGTTGGGGCTCCTGCTGGAGATTCCATCGGGCTTCCCCGACGACCCGGATCAAGTGGGCGCGGGGGTCTACCGCAAGAAGTCCAAGTTCGACCGTGAACTCGTCGGACTCGTCACCGGAAAGATCCAGCTCGAGCGCCGCGGCGCCTTGCGCAAGTACTTGACGGTCGCAGGTCCCACGGTGATGTGGCGCTTCGCAGCGCACCGCCGCGACCACATGCGACGCAAGCCGTTCGTGTACCGCGAAGACATCCTCTAGAGCGGAGCCCACCAAGGGTGAATTTGCGGCTCGCGATCAGGACGGACACAGTCCGATCGCAGAGCGAGTGTTCGTCCGCATGTGGGGCACCCGCATGCGAAGATGAGAGGAGCGTTAGAAAAACAGGCAAAGGACGGCGCTATGACGCAGAAGCGTTTCAGTTCGGGGCTTAGCGCCCTGGAACCCGCGCGATCGTGGGGCTTCGAGGGTCTGAACGTATTAGCCTTATGAGCCCGAGCGCTGGTGCTAACGCCCCTTTCCGGCATCGGCATCGTCCACTCTCTTTCCGCTCTCACACGCTTTACTGCGCATGAAACTCATCACCAAGGGCGCCGCACTGGCGCTGATCGCGCTGGCTCCCAACGCCGCCGCTCAACTCACGACCTACACGCAAGACTTCGAGGCGCTTGACATCACCAACCCCGCGGCACTGGACGCCGACGGTTGGAAGATCTTCGCGAACGTCTTCGACGGCGTTTCCGGTGGCTACCTCTACGGCTACGGCACGTTCGGTGCTCCGAACGGCGGCGCAGGCTTCTCGGCCATCGCCACCGGCTCGGGCGGCGCGGCACAGGGTGCCCAGTACGTCAACGCGTACAGCGACTACGGCAACAGCGGTGAACACACGAACGGCAACCTCGTGGAGGCCAACCTCTTCCAAGAGCAGACCATTGGCGCCGGCGACGTCGGCAACACCTGGACGTTCAGCTTCGACTACCTGAAGAACCCGACGCCCGTGAACGGCGACGGCGGCACGACGACGATCGCCTTCATCAAGGTGCTCAAGTCCTCCGACGGTTCCTTCGCCACCCTCGCTTTCCCGACCGTCGACACCACCAGCGCCTCCACGACCACGTGGACCTCGGACAGCATCGACATCCTCATCGACCCGACCTGGGCCGGTGAGCTTCTTCAGGTCGGCTTTTCGAGCACCGCGACCAACTTCGACGACTCGGGTCGCTTCTACGACAACGTATCGTTCGAAGCACCGGGCAGCATGCCCCCGTCACTGAGCGCCTACGCCCAGGACTTCGAGGCCTTGGACATGGCTGATCCGGCGGCTCTCACGGCTGACGGCTGGAAGATCTTCGCGAACGTCTTCGACGGCGTCAGCGGCGGCTTTCTCTACGGCTACGGCGTGTTTGACGCACCGAACGGCGGCGCTGGCTTCTCGGCCATCGGCACCGGCGACGGCGGCCCGTTCCAGATGTCGCAGTACATGAACATCTACAGCGACTACGGCAACAGCGGTGAGCACACCAACGGCAACGTCGTCAACGCCCTCGTCTTCCAAGAGCAGCCCATCGGCGCAATCGACGACGGCAACACCTGGCGTCTCTCGTTTGACCACCGTCAGAACCCGAACGTCGTCAACCCGGCGATGACGGTGACGACCCAGGCCTTCGTCAAGGTCCTCAAGATCTCCGACGGATCCTTCGCGACCCTCTTCGAAGCTCAGTTCGATAGCACTGGCTCCTCCCCGAACGCTTGGGCTTCGATGGCCCTCGACGTTCTCATCGACCCGAGCTACGTCGGCGAGCTTATGCAGTTCGGCTTCAGCAGCTTTGCGACGAACTTTGAGGACTCTGGCCGCTTCTACGACAACCTCAACTGGGGCCAGGTCATGAACCCGAGCCTCGGCACCATCGCCTGCCTCGGCAACCCGAGCTCCGCCGGCGTTGGCGCATTCCTTGAGGCCACGGGTAGCGACGTCGCCGCCGACAACGACGTGACGCTTTCGGTCTCTGACCTTCAGCTGAACGCCATGGGCTTCTTCGTCCACTCCGATGGCAACGCGTTCGTCTACAACCCGGGCAACAGCGATGGCCACCTCTGCATCGCAAGCTTCGACATGGGTCGCTTCGACCAGAACGTGCTGAACTCCGGCGCTGCTGGCGCTGTTTCCCTGGCGATCGACCTGACCGCTCTTCCGAAGTTCCCGGGTCCCATCGCCGTTCTGGCTGGCGACACGCGCAACTTCCAGTACTGGTCGCGCGACACCACGGCAGGCGGCTCGAACTTCTCGAGCGCCGTCAGCATCACGTTCCAGTGATCCTGACCGCCTAGCACCAAGCTAGGAGCCTCTCGAAGAGCCAGCGTCCTCACGGGCGCTGGCTCTTTTCCGTTAGCGCCTCCAGAAGGACGGCATCAGCAGCACAACGAGCGCGTAGAACTCGAGGCGCCCGAGCACCATGCACATGGAGAGCACGACCTTGGCGATGTCGTGGAGCCCAGCGAAGTTCTCCATCGGGCCCACCTTCCCGAGGCCCGGACCGACGTTGTTGAGCGTCGCGATGACGGCGGTGGCGCTCGTCTCTAAGTCCGTGCCAAAGGACGCCAGCACGGTCGTGGCCCCGAGGAACACGGCGACCCAGAGCACGAAGTAGCCCGTCACGGAGGCCACGACGCCTTCGTCCAGCGACTCCCCGTCCACGCGTACGCGATCGAGCATGCGCGGCCGGGCCATCCGTCGGACGCTGACGAAGGCCGCCTTGAGCATGATCACGGTGCGCACCAGCTTGAGGCCACCGCTCGTGGAGCCTGCACAGGCGCCGCAGATGGCGAGCAGCATCAGGAGGATGCGGCAGTACTGGGGCCAGGCATCGAAGTCCGCGGTGGCGAACCCCGCGGTCGTGATGATGCAGACCACTTGAAAGAGACTGTCGCGAATCGCACGAAGTGGGTCCTGGAATCCGCCGAGGCCTTCCGTGTGCCAGAGCACCGCGGCGATGCTCAGCGATGCGAACGCGACCAAGCCGAGAAAGAGCCGCGCCTCGAGGCTCCCATAGAAACGGCTCCAGGCCGGACGCACGCGGCCCTTGGGCCCGCCGCGCAAGAGCGCATCGTAGATCGCAAAGTTGAGCGCGGACATCACCATGAAGGCGACAAGGATCATCTCGATGACGCCGGATTCGAAGTAGGCGATGCTGGCCGAGTGATTCGAGAACCCGCCGTTGGCGATCGTCGAGAACGTGTGGATCACCGCGTCGAAGCCCGGCATGCCCGCCGCCAAGAGCGACGCCAAAAGGCCCGCGCTCAAGATGCAGTAGATCCGTGCCAGCATGTTCGCGGAGTCCCGCACGCGCTGGTGGGCCGCCTCGCGGCTGACGCCGGGGACCTCCGAGCGAAAGAGGCTCCGCCCGCCCGTGGGAAAGAACACCACGAACACCATGACGATGCCGAAGCCGCCGAGCCACTGGCTGAAGCAGCGCCAGAACGCGACCGCGTGGGACATGCCGTCGATCTGCTGCGCGGACATGATCGTCGAGCCCGTCGTCGTCCAGCCCGAGACGGACTCGAAGTAAGCGTCGACGAAGGAGCCCAGGGTTCCGCTGAAGAGATACGGAAGTGCGCCCGCGACCCCGGCGACGATCCACGCGAGGCCCACGGTCGCGAGCCCCTCGCGCCGGTAGTACTTCGCACGGCCGTGCTCGTCGTGGGTCGCGTCGCGGAACGCGAACGCCAGCGTGCCGCCCGCGAGGAAGCTCACCCCGGCCGAGAGCAGAAAGCTCACCATCGCGCCGTTCTCGCCGTAGCCAAGGCCGACGAGCGCGGGGAGCATGAGGAACGCGCTGACGATCATCAGCACGATGCCAAGCATCTTGGCCACTGCGCGAAAATTCATCTTCGGGGGTTCAAGAGCCGTGGATCAGCGCTGCCGGAGCAGCTTCTCGACCTCGGGGATCGCGTCGGACTTGGCAAAGGCGATCAGCCTGTCGCCATCGCGGACGACCGTTTCGCCCGTCGGAACCGTGACGTCCTCCCCGTGGACGATGGCGCCGAGCACGACGCCCCGGGGGAGCCCGAGCTTCTTGACCTTGGTGGCCTCGTTGAGAACGGTTTGGAACTCCAAGACCTCCGCCTTGCCACCCGCGATCACCGCGACGGCGTCCAGTGACCCAGCGCGGACGAACCGGAGGATCGCGTTGGCAGAAGCCACCCGGGGACTCACGATCTGGTCGACCCCATCGAGGAAGTCAAAGATCTCGGAGAGCCCGGCGCCGTCGATGAGCGCCACGGTTCGCTCGACGCCGAAGGCTTTGGCCAGCTGGCACGCGACGATGTTGCTGCTATCGCCGTCGGTGGCGGAAACGAAGACGCTCGCATCCGCGAGCCCCTCTTCCTGGAGCACGTTGCGGTCCATCATGTCACCGACGAGGACGCGCACGCTGCCATTGCACTCAAGGTCGAGGGCACGGGCTCGAGCTTCGTCCGACTCGATCACCATGACGCTCAGCCCGCTCTCGGCGCTCAGGGACTTGGCGATCGAACGACCGATCGTGGTCGCGCCGTAGACGACGACGCTGCGCTTGAACACGACCTTCTCGCCCGCGGTCTTCTCGAAGGCGTCCAGTCCTTTCTTCGTCCCCATGAGGTAGAGCTGGTCCCCCACCATGAGTTCGGCGTCGCCCGTCGGGACCTCCAGTTCCCCCTGGCGGGAGATCGCGGCCACCAGCGCACCGCTCGGCATGCGTACTTCCCCAAGCCGGGCGCTGGTGAGCTCCGAGGCCGTGCGCAGCGGAAGGCGCCGCAGCTGGACTTTGCCGTTGGCGAAGCTCTCGACCTCCAGCGCGTGGTGCTCGCGCACCATCTCCAGCACCTTCTCAGCCGCGAGCTGCTCCACCGAGATCTCGACGTCGAACCCAAGCGCGTCCTTGTAGAAGTAGTGGTAGCTGTCGAGGATCCGCGTGTCCTTGAGGCGCACGATGACGCGCTTGGCCCCCAGGCGCTTGGCGATGACGCTTGCCAGCAGGTTCACGTGATCGTCGTCCGCGACGGCGACCATGAGGTCCGCCGTGGAGGCGCCGGCGTCCATGAGGACGTCCGCGCGGGTACCGTCCCCCATGTACGTCTGTAGGTCGAAGGACTCCGCCAGTTTGCGGGACTTCGCTGGATCGGGATCCACGATGGTGACCGCGTGCTGCTCCCGGCTGAGGATGCCGGCGATGTGCTGGCCGACCTCGCCGGCGCCGACGATGACAATCTTGAGGGGGTTCATCTGCGGCCGAATGCTACAACTCCGGGGTGATTGCCGTTATCGACAACCGGGACTCCTTCACCTTCAACCTGGTTCAGGAGCTCCAGGCCCTCGGGGCGGAGGTTTGCGTCCTGCGGGGGGCGGACGCCAGCGTGGATGAGGTATTGCGGCCTGGTATCCAAGGCGTCCTCATCGGACCTGGCCCCGGGGAGCCCTCCGGCGCGGGCTGCTCAGAAGACGTGGTCCGGGCGCGCTGTGCGGCGGCGAGTGGGCCGCCGGTGCTAGGCGTCTGCTTGGGCCTGCAAGCCTTGGGGACCGCCCTCGGCGCCCGGCTCCGACGGGCCACCGAGCTCGTCCACGGCGCGACCCGCGACGTGACCCACTCGGGTGAAGGCGTGTTCGAGGGCCTGGAGAACCCTTTCCCCATGGCGCGCTACAACTCGCTGGTGATCGACGAGCCGTCGCTCTCCGACGACTGGCAGATCACGGGACGCACCGGGGACGGCGACATCGCGGCACTCACCCATCGCTCGCTCCCGATGATGGGAGTTCAGGGTCACCCCGAGTCGATCCTTTCCGTTCACGCGGGCGGCAGGCGCCTCCTAGAGAACTTCCTGCGGATCACGGCTCGCGACTAGGAGCGACGGGCAACGGGGGCCCCCAGGACGGCCACGGGCCGGTGCTCGGGCGCATTTCCTCGCCGTCGCGGGTACGTAGGATCTTGCGCGTCACGAACTTGTAGAGGGGCTTGCCCGTCTTCATCCAGACGAGCGGGATGCCCGTGCGCTTGATGCGCTCCCGATCGGGGACTTGCTCCTCCACGGGGCCGCGCCCGTCGCGCGTGTAGCGGCGACGGTGCTTCTGGATGTGACGCAGATCGTCGCGACAGCGAGCGACGAACCAGCGTCCCTCGAAGCCCTTCGTCGGACGCTTCGGATGCAGCGTCGCGAGCTGGAAGTCGATGAGCACGGGCCGGCCATCGGTTCCGACCACGATGTTCTGCTCCTTGTGAAGATCGTTGTGGCAAACGCCGACGGCGTGGAGCTCCTTGGCGGCGTCCTCGAGGAGCTGGAAGAAGTTGCGGGGCAGCTCCGTCGCCAGGTGCAGCGGCAGGCCGTCCGCGAATGGCCTGAGAAACACCTGGGACGGGCGCGGCGAAAAGCCGCGGGTCGTCGGCAACGAACGAAGCTCATCGAGGACGTCGCTCGGGATGGCGGGCGACGCCGCGATCGCCGTCGTCCCTGACTCCCTGAGAAGCCGCAGGGCGCGCTCCTCGCGCCGCGCGAGAAGCTTCGCGACCCACCCGGCCCCCAGCCGCCCACGGACGACACGGCGGATCATGCGAACCGGCTGCCCGGCCGTCCCCTCGGTCTCAACCCCGGGATCCGACCAGGACACCAGTTCAACACAGCCAAACACGTCATGTTTGAGCTCGTCTTCGATACGAACGGATCCCACGGGCGGTACGTTACCCGCGGCCCCCTCGTTCCGACTCCCCTGACCACCTGCTTCCTTGGACACCGCCGCCCCACCCCGTCCTAGCCGCGCTGGAGCCGCCCCAGCGAACCCGCTGGTGGACCCTGGCTCCATCTCCGTGCGGGCGTTGACCCACAGCTTCGGCGACAAGGTCGCGCTCCATCCGCTGGACCTCGACATCTCACCAGGCGGCGTCATTGGACTCCTCGGCCCGAACGGGAGCGGCAAGAGCACGTTCATGCGCCTGCTCGTAGGGCTTGTGCCCGCCAGGGCTGGAGAGATCCACGTCGACGGGCTACGCCAGTCCGGAGACGGCCTGGAGATCCGCCAGCGCACCACCTACGCCCCGGGCGAGCTGCATCTCTATGGAGAGCTCAACGGCAAGGACCACCTGGCGTTCCTTCTGCGCGGCAGAGGCCGCGCCGCCGTGAAGCGTGCCGAGGCTACGGCCACTGACATGGGGCTGCCCCTGGACAAGCGCGTGCGCGGCTACAGCCACGGGATGAAGCGCCAGCTCGTGTTCGCGGCCGCGCTGGCCCCGGACGTTCGCGTCCGGATCCTCGACGAGATTTCCGAGGGTCTCGATCCGGCCAAGCGCAGCGAAGTGCTCGACCGCATCGAAGCGGACGCCGCGTCCGGCACCACGGTGCTCCTTTCCTCTCACCACCTCGGCGAGGTCGACCGCTCCTGCGAACGTCTGATCTTCATCAACGCGGGCAAGCTCATCGCCGATGAAACCGCAGCGTCCGTTTCCGAGCGCGCCGCGCGCCTCGTGCGCGTGACCTACCCGGAAGGCACCGACCTCGGCGGCGCGGAGAAGGCGCTCGGCGGCGACTGGCTGGAGAGCCTCCGCGTCGACGGTTCCGACGTCCACGTTCTGCTTTCTTCCGACGATCCGCGCGGGCTGCTGCGGGCCATCAGCTCCGCGGATGCGCTCCCGGCGCCCATCGGATTGGAGCACGGAAAGCTCTCGCTCCGCGAGCTCTACCGCTCGCTCTACGGCGTGGAGGGCACTTAGATGATTCGTGGTTTACGGGGCTACGCGCTCTACGGCTTTGGCTTCTTCGTGGTGCTCGAGATGATGCTCGCCGCCGCGATCTACTGGTGGCCGAACTTCATGGAGAACATCGGCGGCATCAAGGCCTTGGCCGCCCCTGTCCCCATGCTCAAGGAGCTGGTGGACCAGGTCGACAAAGGCGGCGTCGCCGGCTACGTAGTGGGCCAGCACTTCTTCAAGGGCTGTAGCACACTAGGTACGGCGGCGGCGATCCTCTTCGCCTCCGGCGCGGTGGCGGGCGAAGCCCACCGAGGCACGATGGAGCTTTGGCTCGCGCGGCCCGTGTCGCGCCTGCGGCTGCTTACGGAGCGCTACGTTCTCGGGCTCCTCGCGGTCGCGCTCCCCGTCTTTGCGACCAGCCTCACCGTTCCGTGGCTGCTCGAGCTCGTCGATCAAACGATGGAGCTGCCGGACCTCCTGCGCTGCTCAGTGCACATGTCCGCGTTCTTGGCCGTGGTCTACAGCATCGCGTTCCTCTGGTCGTCGCTGGGATCCGAGCCCCTGAGGATCAGCTTCGTGATGCTCTTCGCCTCGATCCTGACCTTCGCCATTTACCTTGTCGAGACGATCACGAACTACTCGCTCTATCGCATCGTCGACATCAAGGTCTTCATGGAGATCGTGATGGAGAACCAGCTCGACTGGCGCTACGTCGCCCCCATGCTGGCTCTGACGGGCGTTCTGTACGTGCTTTCGTTCAAGGCCTTCGCCAAGCGTGTGCCCTAGGCATGGCAATCCTGGGGTGATTCGAACACGCGTGACGACTGCGCCGGGGTGAAGCTGATAAAATGGGGCGGGCTCCCCGGCCCGTCCCATCCATCGCCCCGCTTCGCATGCTCGTTCTCGCCGTTGCCGTCTGCCTCTCCCTCGGTCCCGCTGGCCCCTTCGCCTCCGCTCCAACTCTTCCCCAGGAGGGCGCAAAAGAAAGCGAAGCCTCCGGTGACCGCTTAGTCGCATCGATCCCCGAAGGGTTCGCAGCGGCCCACATGGCGGAGCGAATCGACCAGCCCGCGGAGCTGGAATACCTCCCCTTCACGTTCTCCCCGGACGGGACCCAGGTCGCTTTCTACGCGGCCAAGAAGGACCGCGTCTACGCCTTCTTCAACGGGGAAGACATCGGCTACGGGCACAAGGGACGCAAGCCGATCTACAGCGAGAACGGCGAGCATGTCCTGATGGCAACGGCCAAGGTGAACAAGAACCGGTCCGAAAAGTGGTCCGTCTACGTCGACGGGAAGAGCGTCGCGAAGGAGGATTGGGTCGGGCCGGCGGTCATAGCGGACGACGGAAACAGCTTCGCGTACTGGACCAAGCCCGACTACCGACTCGATCCGAGCGGCAAGCCCATCCTCACCCGGGCCTGCATGGTCCTCGGGCACCGCAAGGGGAAGAAGTTCCGCAAGAAGACCAGCAAGATCTATCCCTGGGCACTGACCTACTCGACCCCAGGCCTCAGCGAAGACGGCACCCGGGCCATCGGCGCGGCCCACGACGACACGTCTCGCGGCGTCCTGGTTTCCGTGGGCGGAGCCAAGGACGAGGTCTTGCACACCGACAAGGGCTACATCCGCGAGGCGATCTACTCGAAGGATCGCAAGCGCCACGCTTTTGTGCGACGGGTCGTGAAGGAGAGGATCAAGGGCTACAAGAAGCCCAAGTCCGTCACGTACCCGCGCCTCCGCCTAGAGGTCGACGGCGAGGTCGTGAGCGTCAACGCCGACGCAACGGCGCTCCCCAAGTTCTCGGAGAACAGCGAGCACTACGCCTTCGTCTACGTGCGCGACAAGAAGTTTGGGATCGGCATGGACGGCTACCTCGTCGAGCCCTCCGAAAACATGATCTTCGCGGCGCGCCCGGACTCGACCGGCACACGCATCGCCTGGATCGAGCATCGCGACGGCGAGCTTCTGGAGAACCTGTGGCTCAACGCAAGCTCGGTCAACTCCGTCTACCAGGGCAAGGCGCACATGTGCTACGCGTACGCCGTGAGGGAAGACGGCGGGCTCACGTTAGAGGAGATGGAGTTCAGCGACCCATGGGACAAGATCTACAGCTTCGAGTTCTCGCCGAACGAAGACCGAGTGGCCTTCATCGCCCAAGAGGGAGAAGAGGATCTCTACGTCGCCTGCGGTAGCCAGAAGATCGGCCCCTTCCGTGAAATCGACCGCATCCGCTGGATCGACGACGACACGGTGGCCGCCGGCGTGCGCGAAGGCCACGACTTCTGGTGGCGGACCCTCAAGATCGAAGAGTAGCGGCAAGACTGAGCCGTGGCCCGAGGACCAGCGCCCGTCACTCCTGAAGCGAAAGCGTTCGCTTCACGCCCTCTGGGTCTGTGAACGTGAGAACGCCCTTCGCGCCGCGCTTCCCGTTCCACTCCAGCTTGGAGACCTTGGCCCCCGGTGACCAAGAGTGGTTCACGAGCTCGCGCTTTGCGACCGGCGCGAAGATCGCACGCTTGGTCTCACCGGTACCCGCGGCCAGCGATACTCGGTAGGCCTCGGCCGTCAGCGACCGCTCGCCGTAGCGCTTGAGCTCAAGCTCCGCGCCGTCCCCATCCACCCACGTCCCGACGAGGGCGTCGAGATCCTTCGTCGACCACTTCACGGTCTCGGGCGGATAGAACGACTGCTTGGTCAGAAGCTTCTCGCCCGAGGCGATGTCACGCACAATCGTGTCCATGAAGCGCGCCGGGCAATCGCTTCGGTTGGAAAGCACGACGGTGACGAGCTGGGTGCCGAGATTCACCGAAGCGAACGAGCGGAAGCCCTGGGTCTCGCCGAGGGCCTCCAGTCGATCGCAGCTCGCGTGGTAGTCCCTGTCGATCCCCCAGCCAAGCCCCTGGTCAGCGGGTCCCCTGCGCGCCATCACGGCCAGTGTCTCCTTTTTGAGGAGCTTGTCTCCCTGGAGCGCCACCAGCACCTTGGCCAGATCCGGCGCGGAGATGACGAGCCCACCGGCGCCGCGGTAGTTCCAACCGTAGGAACCGTACGGCGGCTTGGACGCCGCACGCGGTCGACCTCGCTCGTACCCCGTCGCTTCGAGGGCGGCGTCAACCTCGTCCCCGACAAACGCCACCGACTCCACCTTGGAAGGCCCGAAGACCGCACTCTGCAGGTACGCCTCGAAGTTCATCCCCGACGCCTTCTCGACGACCCCCGCCAAGAAGACGAAGCCATCGTCCCACCGATCGTGGACCGCGCCAGGAGCGTGCTTAGGATCCCGACTCAGTAGCTTGGCGAGCGCAACGTCCCGTGCATCGTCCGCCTTCACCGATACGCCGCCCGCGAACCCAGAGTTCCCCTGGCACAGCTGCGCCACGGAGATCTTCGCCGCGTACTCGGGCGCGTCCGAGACGTAGGTCGAAAGCGGCTCCGACAAGCCGAGCTTGCCCTCGTCCACGAGGGTCAACACAGCGGTTGCGGTCAACGCCTGGGTCAACGACCCCACCTCGTACAGCGTGTTCACTTCGCAGCGCCGCCCACTCTCGTCATCCGCCAGCCCGAACGCCCCCGAGAACACCTTCTTGTTTCCGCGCTGCATGTGGACGGTTCCAGACCAGCCAAAGGCGGCGCTGTCGCTTAGGAAGGCCTCGATCTTCTTGGAGGCCTTGTCCCACGGGCCGGGCTCCGCGGCGAGAGGATCGGCCGGCGCGGCCGTGCCCCAGAGGAAAGGAGCGACGAGAAGAACAAGTCGTGGCGAGAGTGGTACGAGCATCGCCACACTCTAACGTCCGGGCGCCGCTGTATGCGTCCGTGCGCTGACGCAGGCGCCTATGGCCGCAGGGCAGGCCGGCTCATCACGCCGCTCCTAGCCACGAGGCGAACGGAGGCCCAGAACCCTCGAGGTTCTTCGACGACGAGCGGGCCCGGAGGGCCTTCGACGCGTCGACGCTCGGGGACAGCCACGAACCGCTGCCGCCCTGTCGTGTCCTCGAACACAAGCCCGATCAAGGGTTCGTCCGCACTTGCGGTGATGGCAAGCGTCCGCGATCCGTCGCTAGCCTCCACGCTCCGTAGCCCAAGAATGACCGGCAGCTTGGGGAGCCTCTTGTAGGGCGCCTTGCGGAGCTTCAAAGGGTCGTAGAGCCAGGCGTCGAAGGAGCTGATCGGTGCGCTCCAGCCGTCTCGAATGAGGTGGGCTGGATCCTTGGGCGCAGTTACCGTCGCGGACGCCGATCGCCGCGAGCCATCTTCCAGGATCCATGCGTTACCGGCGGAGTCCTCTTCACGGGAGTAGAGAGTCTCAAAGGACTCACCGTCCATCACCGTCAGCCGCTGGGCGATGCGTCCCACGAGGAATCGACCGCTGCGCGTTAGCGCGAGGTCCATCACGCCGAGCGTCTTCTCGTTCTCGATGATCTCGCCCGTTGTCACGTCGAAGACGCGGGACCGGCCAGGGGGGCCGGAGACGCAGGCCAACCTGGAGCCTTCGGCTTGACGAAGCATGAACGTCCCGTAGTTTCCGCCGTCAAGGCCCTGGCTCCACTCGAGCTCCCACCTTCCGTCCTCGAACGCCATCACCGTCGTGTAGCCCGAGGTGGTCAAGACGACGACGCCGGCCGCTTGGTCCGAGTGGATCTGCATGACGCTGCAGCCGAGCCCTGGACCCGGCACGTCGAGCGCTTTGATGACCCGGCCATCGGTGGCGTCCACCGCCCACGCGCCCGGTACGTCAAAGCCGTGGCCTTCCTCCCCAACCATCAGCACGCCCTCTCCGTGGAACGCAGCGACGCTCAGCTCCTTGCCCTCCAGCAATGCCCCCTCAACGCGAGTCTCGCCTGTGAGTGCATCGAGGCGAGCCCAACGCCCTCCCCCAGCGAGAGCCACAGAGTCCCCCGATGGGGAGAACGCAGCTACGGCCCAGGACCGATCGAACTCCCGGACCACTTGGCCCGCAAGATCGTCGGTGAGTCGGACGAGCCTCGTACGCGGCGGATCGAGCCTCGTCGTGACCGCGTAACGCTCATCTTCGCTGAAGGCCTGGACCGATGCACCGACCTCAAGCGCTGCCCCGCGAGTGGGTTCAAGCGACTCGGGATCGCGAACCAGCAGTGAGCCTGCGGCAGCGCGGACCCGCGCCGACGTGGCACCCGTGGCCAGCTCCACGCGCCGCAGCTCGCCGCCCGCGAGGGTCACGATCGCCGCGTCCTCGTTCTCAACGAGTGTCACATGCTCGATGGGAACCATCGCGGCCCCGAGGTCGCCGAGGGGCTCGCCCGTCTCAAGCGCCACGACACCGACCCGATGCCGCTCGAGCTGCACCATGCAGCGTCGCTCGGCCTCGTCCACGGTGCCCATCGTGGGGTCTCTGAAGTACGTCACCACGCCACGGCGCCAAAGCCGCTCCCCAGATCCCATGCGGTAGCAGCACGTGCCTTCCGCATCGGCGATGATCACTAGCGTGCCCGACCGCGCGAGCTTGGCGCCGTAGATCGGCCCTTTCGGCGCAGGCACGAGACGCTGAACTTCGCTTCGCGTCCCCGTCTTGTCGTCGAACACACTTACGACTCCCGTCGGAGCCACCTCCATGAACTCGTCGCCCCGGAAGATCAGGGCGGCGTTGTTGACCGCGTTGGCGACTACGGGCGCCATGGGTACCTCCCAAACTGGCTCGCCGGACGCGAGGTCGATCTTCGTGACGGTCTCCTGCGATTCAACGTAGATGCCATCATTCGTCGGTGAGAACCGGGACCGCCATCCAGCAGGCGAGCGTTCCAGGATGATCTCCTCTGACTCTCGATCGATCACCCGGACGGTGGTCGGGTTGGCCTGGTCACGCAGCATCGCCAGCGACCCATCCGAACTGAGGGAAGCGCCCAGGGTCTTGCCTTCGTGATGGCCATCGGCCTGGGGCACCGAATGGCAGCGGAGGATCCCATCCGCTGACCCGAGGTCCACCGTGGCTGGGTAGTCACATGCAGGCGGCTCCTCACCAGCAGCGAACCATTCGTAGCGAGCCCCGGGCGTCACGTTGAACTTTAGGGCCCCCACGACCTCGATCGGGCGCCCCGTCAACGCGTCACGAACGTCGAGCCCCACGCCGCGCCCAAAGCGGCCGCCCGCGGCGATCACGGCGCGGCCACTCGTATCGAAGGCCCATCGCGCTTGGGAGTTGACGGATTCAAAGCGCGGCCGGAGCCGCGCGACCAGCCTGCCCGAGTCGACGTCAACGAGCGCCGCTTCACCGGAAAAGTACGAGAGCAGACGCTCGCCAGTTGCGGCCAGCTGGGCGGTACGCGTGCTGCCGAGCACCGTGATGGCCACGGGGTCCCACGGAAATCGATCCATGACCGGGGTGGGCGTCGGCTCCGGCCAGACGGGGGCGGCCCCCTCCTCCTCGTGGGCTCGACGCAAGTAGAGATGCCACAGCACCGCATCCGGAGCGCACCGGCCGGCCGCTTCGAAGCGTTCAACGGCCTGCACGTATTCCCCGTCGCCGAGCAGTGCGACCCCCTGGTCCAACAGCTGACGGTAGGTGGCGCCATCCTGAATCGAACGGCCACTGGCCACTCCAAAGAACGGAATCGCGAGAACCATGATGAAGAGCGCCCTAGCCTGCATAGGTTCAGACTACGTCGCGGCGGGAGGATCGACGACACACTCCTGCGGAACGTGCGAAGACGCACATCAAAACGAATTGGCCGAGCCTAACCACGCCTGGCGAAGCGTCACGGGGCGTGGAACAGCGTTTGCTGCGCGCGGAATCCCCAGTGAACCGTGCGCTTTCGAGCGCTGCATCGTCAGTCTTCTTCCCAAGTTCACGGCCTCTGCGAAAGCAGAGCACCCTACTTTGACCACACCACTCGATCGCCCGATGCCGGGCAACCGTCGCCCCTCGCCTCTCGCTGCCGCCCTGCCCGCGTCGACCACGCTGGGCCTTGCCGTTGCGATCCTCGCCGCCGGCTGCTCCGATTCGTCGGAGACCCCGGGCACGGTGGTCCCACCCATTTCGGACCAGGTATTTGAACTGGTTTCGGTCACCAACGGTTTCGGCCAGCAGCTCCCTCACATCGGCCTAGTGGACGACGGCTCAGGCGGACAGTCCGAGGTCGAGCTGCGAACGCACACCGATTTTGAGGTGCTGATAGAAGCCGGGAACACGGTCAAGCCGACCGTCGGCTTCCCGAATCTCGCGGTGCTCCCGGACGGGCGTGACGGCAACCAGTTCTTCTTGGCGCAGTTCACGGACGCGGTCGACGCGGAGGCGGAGTGCTTCAGTGCTTGCACCGGACAGGGCACCTGCTACCACGACCTGTTCGAGCTCATCACCTTCGACCCTGTGACCCAGGAGGAGGTCGTCGTGCCCGCGCGGGTCTTCATCGGCGGCTTCACGCGGAATGCCGCTGGCGACCTCGAACAGTGGGCGACCATGGACCCGAACACGGGGGAGCTTCAGATCACCCGCGATGAAGCGATCGGCTTCCCCGGTTTCGAAGCACCGCAGCTGCCGGGCGCTGGCACGTTCGCTGCGCCCAGCTCGATCATGGTGGTGATGGATGCCGATGACGACCTTTCGACCTTCGAGTCGTTCCCCACGGCGGCCCCGCTCCAGCTTCGCATCCCGTCCAGCCTTTGCAGCACGTCGCAGGTGAGGCTCTTGATCCCCGCCGTGGCGTCGGCCATCGTCGGCTCGAACACAAGCGGCCCAGAGGTCGTTCACTTCAATGGGATTCCCAAGACGAACCCTCGGAACGAAGAGCAGGCCGTCGACCCCTTGGCGCGCCCGGAGATTCGCTTCACCGAAGCGATTCAACCCGAGAGCGTTGGCGCCCTGGCGGGCCCTGCCAACCTCGGAGCGATCGATCTCATCCAAGCTCCGGACGTGGCACCGTCGCAGCGTGCGTACAACGCGCTTCCGCGGTCGCCGTACGACCTGACGACATGGAGGCTCGTCCCAAGCCGCCCGTTCGATGGCCTCGACCCAGGCGGGATGTTCAAGAACCTAGAGTTCGCCCGGGTCGAAGTCGTGGTGCACGAAGATCGGCTGGTCGACTTGATCGGCATGACGGGCCAGAACGAGGTCGGGTTTCGCTTCCTCGTCAACCGCGGCGCTTCCACGACCAACGCGCCCGTGGTTCCCGAGTCCTTGCTGCTCTCCAGGGGGGGCAGTCGCCCCGGGCTCTCGGTCATCGACCTCAACGGCTTTGGCCAGTCGACGGGCAACCCCGTCTCCAGCCAGCCGTTCCCGCTCAAGGGTGAGTCGCGCTTTCCCTACAACCCCAACGTCACACAGAACCCAACGGCTCGTCCACTCCTCAACCCTGGCATGTCCACGGTGGACGGGGGGTCTGCGGGTGTTTTCACACTGACGCTCGACATCAACCGAGACAACGTGCTCGCTGGATGGCCGACCCTTGCCGACGCATCGGACGCGCACTACGGCTCGTCGCTGGACACGGTCTTCCGCAACGCGCCGCCCCCGTTCGGCTGCCAAGTGGGCGGCGGAAACGTCTGCGCCTTGGACGGCATCAAGTCCCTCAGCCCGAACCCGGACATCACGCTGCCACCCGGCGCGCCGAACCTGGTGAGCTTCCCGATGCACCCGAACCCGCCTCGACTGATGTTCCCAGGGCGCTGCGTGTTCCCGGCGATCGACGGGGACGAGCCCACGAGCGTGGACTCAGGCATGCTCGCGACGAACCTCCTCGTTCCAGGCAATCCGTTCCCCGACCCGAGCCTCGGAGCGCCCCCGACGGGGCTGCTGCGCGGTCGCATCGGACCGGACCAGTTCTACGGTCCGAGCTTTGGGCAAACGACTGTACAGCTCTGCAACCCGTACGGGGTGCGCCAGCAGATCGGCCAGTTCCTCTACATCGTCGACAGCGAGCGGGAAGAGATCGCGGTCCTCAACTCGAACAGAATGTTCCCGCTGGAGCGCATTCACGTTCCCGGGGTGACCAGCATGGGAATGAGTCCCAACCTCGACATCCTAGCGGTCACGAGCGGCAGCACAGGCAAGGTGTCCATCATCGACATCAACCCCGGGTCGGCAACCTTCCACAGGGTCCTAGCTGAGATCACCGTCGGCCACGGCCCGCGCGGCATTGCGTTTGATCCGCTCGACGAAGACATCCTCGTCTGCAACGAGCTCGACAACACGATCTCGATCATCGACCCGCTCACCCTCACCGTGCGCAAGACCGTGCCGTCGCTGGTGGACTTGCCGTTCGAGCTTGCGGTGACGCAGCGCATGACGGGGTTCGCGTTCCAACGCGGCGTGTACTTCGCCTACGTCCTCGGGCGCAACGGTGAGGTCGCGGTCTTCGAGTCAGGACCAGATGGCGCCAACGGCATTGGCTATGACTCGACCATCGGCGTGCTTCCGTTCATCTTCCAGGCCCCGAAGGCTATTGCCCTCGACCCCACCAACTTAGACGCGTCCGTGTACATCGCATACGAAGGGCCTCTGGATCCGCAGACCGGAGCGAGCGGTTCCCTTGGTGTCGGCGCCGTTTCTAGACTGCGGATTGAGTCGGCGCTGTTCGGGGAGGTTCCACTTCAGCCAGCGACCACACCCAACTTCCGAGACCTGGCATTCAGCGTCCCTCTGACTCTGTCTCAAGCAACGGGCGACATCAGCGGCATCCCGTCGTCGATCGCGTTCGACGAGCTCGTGAACTACACCGAGTACCCTTCGCCTTCTTCTCCATACACGTCCGGGGAGCCTGCCGTCGTCAACGGCAAGGCTCCGATTCGCCAGCGGTCGAGCAGCACCTTCGAAGCCACCAACGACGCTCGACTGATGTTCGTTGCCATTCCCGACGCCGAGGTGGTCGACGTAGCCCAGCTGGGCCTCGCCGGTACACCGCTCCTAGATACGTGCGTCTACGACACCGGAGTCCAGTCGATCCCCGTGCCCGACGTTCGTTTCATCGCGGGCTACTTCTCGCAGTAGCGCTACGGGTCGACGCAGCTAGTCGATGGACCCACGCCGGATCCATGCGAGGAATTCGGCTTCGAGGCTCTCAAGGTCCACCCCCACGAGGGAGGCCTTGAGAGCGACCTCGCGCGAGCGCTCGACGGCGCTTTGGTAGCCGGCGCCTGTGAGGCCGGAGAGCGCAAGCTTCTCGGCTTCCTTGCGCCATGTATCCCGAAGCGACTCGAAGTAGCGTTTCGGGAGCGAGCTCCACTCCGCGCGCAGTCCCGCCGCCTCCGACGTCCGCAGGAACCTGATGAGCGCATAGCCCATCGAGTAATTCACGTCCGCATCGGCGTAGAACTGGGACTGGGTCATGGAGAGCAGCGCCTCCAACCTCGGCAGCCGACGGAGCGTTTCAGGCTGGCGGAGAAACGACTCGCGTTGTTCGAGTCCAAGGATCGACTCCACTTCGCCGCCCTTGAACGTAGCGCCCGCGTAGAACTCCGCGGATCCCTCGTCGTACCAGGAGTGGGGGCTCATGGAGCTCGCGGTGTGGTGCAGGTACTGGTGGCATGCCTCGTGGTACAGCGTGCGCATCGTCTGATGATCGTCAGGCATCTCCTCCGACGAGTTCACGCGGGCGTCATAGAGCACCAGCTCCTGGGCCCTCGGGTGGAAGTAGCCCACCGTATTGGGGTTGCCACCGTAGGTCAGATACTCACCGCGATCGCGGCAGACGCGCACCACGGAGAGAGAGTCAATGGGCTTGTCCGGCGGGAAGTCCCGGGCGAAGCGTCTCCGAAGGGTCACGAGGTTGTCGGCGATCTTGGAGAGCACCGGTGAGTTCGAGGCCCCGTGAAAGAGGATCAGAGAGTGCTCGGTGTCCCGGATCGCCCATCCATCCACGGCGGCGGTCGCGACATCGATACGCCGCTCCTTGTGCGCGAGCGACGTCCGGCGGTAGTGCCGCGTCCACTTCTGGCGGGCCTCCTCTTCCTCGGACTGGCTGAAGAACTTGAAGCTCATGGCCGTGCGGTCGAATGCACGGCGCTCGCGACGAAGACGATCGGACTCGCACTCGCCCACGAACACGATCAAGTCTTCGTCACCCACCCACGCGTGCACGAAGAGAGCCTGCTCGCCGCCATCCTCCGTCAGCGCCGATCCTTCGAACCGCAGCGGGTCGCGCCCGAAGCGGCGCTTGACCGATCGAACAGGCTCTAGGGACAGAGGCGAGAGCGTGTCCAGGATCCAGCGGCGGAGCGTGTACTCGGCGGAGGCGCGACCCGCCTGACCGAGCTCCACTCGCCACACGCTCTGCATCAACGGCGAGCGTCGATCGAGCGGCGCGTCCTTCGGCGCGTAGTTCGCGACCAGCCCGGGCGTTTCCGCGGGAATCGGGCGCGGCTCGAACTGGGAGGGCACGCTGAGGCTGAATCCAAACTGGGCGTGCTTATCCGTCCGCTGAAGGAGTGGGCTCGCGTCGGCACCTGACATCAAGACGGCAGTGACGAATAGGAGCAGACACCTGGGGAGGATGCGGAGCGTTGAGGACATAGTCCGAAATCGGCAGTCCGCGCCATCCGACCGGAGCCCAGGCGGGCCAGAGGTCAGGGAAAGAGTCGCAGAACGAGAGCGCGCATCCGAATTGACCAGCTTCGAGACGCCTGCCGCTTCGGGGCGCTCTTGAAGAGCCCGGGAAGCTCGTCCAAGGCAGCGTTCGCCTCGGCGCGGCGACCCGCCTTCTTGAGGACCCGGGCCCGCAGGAGGGCGCTGGAGGGTGAGGGGCCCTGGTCGCTCTCGAAGCGTCCCACTCGCAGCAGCGCATTGTCAGGGAAGCCCGCGGCGAGGGCCGCCTCGGCCGAACTCAGCATCGCGGCGCCAAACTTGAAGTCGTCGTCCTCGGCCAGGACCGAGTCGAAGGCCGCGAGAGCCGCCGAGGCATCCGCTTTGCCGCGCAGTCGCGCGAGGCCAAGCTGGTACCGCCACTCCAAGGACGCGGGGTCCCCTTCGACGGCCTCCTCCAAGAGAGGAATCGCTTTTCGCGCGCGCCCCTGATTCAAGAGCAAGGCGCCGAGCTTGCCCTTGTGGTGGGGCGTATCCACGGACCCGAGGCTCTGCACGAGGCGGCGCCTCGCCGAGTAGTCCACAGCATCCGACCCGAGCTTGGCCGCCAGCGCCGAGAGCAAGATGGCCGTGAACCAGAACCCAAGGAACGGGATCTGGAAGATCGCGCCGACCACAGGAACCCTCGCGAGAAGGCGCGTGCAGAAGATCACGACAACGAAGAAGAGGAGCATCCGGGCCATGGCGCGGGTCATGTTAGCCCGAGCCTCTCCGGCTGCGAACCCTTGGGCTGCGACTGAAACCCCATCGAATCCATGAACTGGAGCCCGCGGTTCGTATGCTCGCCGTCGTGAAGTCTCCCGAGGTCGAAGGCGCTAGCGCTCCTACTCCGCCGCCCCCCACCGGCATGATGCCCCGAACCGCAGCGCGGCTCGAGCTAGCACGCGCCGTGGGCGGCGGCCTGGTGGCCCCCCTGCGCTACCTCGCCCACGTCCCCTTCCGCTCGCGCATCAAGTACGACATCAAGGCGGACGTGAAGGCGGGCAATGGCGTGCTCTCGGACGCCCCAGCGTTCGAACTCCCGAAGGATCGGCCACTCCGCATCTTCCTCTCCGCAGCGGAGGCCTCGGGCGAGATCCACGGGGCGAGCCTCGCTAAGGCGCTCTGGAAGATGGCGGAGGATCAAGGCACCCCGCGGCCCGAGATCATCGCCATCGGAGGTGACCGCCTCCGCGCCCTCGGCATCACGACGATCGGGGACCCCGTTGCCCGCGCAGAGATGGGGTTCGACAGCGTGATCCAGTCGCTCCCTTACTACGTTGGACTGCTCGAGGATGCCGCGCGGCACGTGCGCGAAACGCGCCCGGACATCGTCGTTGGCGTGGACTCCCCGGCGCTGCACGTTCCCCTCGCGCGCATTGTGCGCCGCTACGGCGCTCCGGTCGTCCACGTCGTCGCGCCACAGTACTGGGCCTGGGCCCCATGGCGCGTCGGGGCCTACCGCAAGGTGATCGATCGCGCCCTCACGATCCTCCCCCACGAGCCCGACTGGTTCGCTCGCCACGACGTGGCCACCGCCCACATTGGGCACCCGCTGCTGGACGCCCTCAGCGACGTGCCCGTGACGGAGCCCAAGCCGGAGAGCCGGATGCTTGCGCTGCTACCCGGCAGCCGGCGCGGCGTGATCCGCCGGAACCTGCCTTGGATGATCCAGGCGCTGACCAAACTGTTCAAGGAGCACCCAGACGCCGACGTCCAGATCCTCCAGGCCACCGCCGAGCACCGAGAGCTGATCGAAGAGATCCTGGCAAGCACCCAGGGCGGCGACCGGGCACGACTCGTCGTCGGCGGGCTGCACGGTCATTTGGCCGAGGCCCGCGCCGCCTTCGCCGTCTCCGGCACGATCCTCACGGACATCCTGCACCACCGACTGCCCACCGTCGTGATCTATCGCGTCGGCAAGCGCCTCGACACCTGGGTCTACCGCCGCGTCCTCACCTGCCCGTTCTTCGCCTCCACCAATCTGCTCGCGGGGAGCGAGGTTCTCCCGGAGCACTGCTTCCGCGGCCACGGTCCCATGGATGAAGTGGCCGGACAAGTCGCGGACGCCTTCGGAAACGAGGAGGTTCGGGCTGAGTACGCGAAGGGCCTCCAGGAAGCCGCCAGGCGCCTTGGACCGGCTGGAGCCATCGATCGCGCCGCTGGGCACGTCCTGCAGGTGGCATCAAGGGGCCTATTGTCGTGAAATTAGGGTCCCCATGAGTCCGACCCAAGAACAGGCGCCCAAAGACGGCCCAAAAGAAGACGCATCTGGGGATGCGGCGGGGCCCCCCATTCGAAACGAATCGTCAGATTCCGCGAATGCCCCGGCAGCGCCGGAGTACGACCGGTCACAGATGCAAATCGAGGCCACCCAGCTCATGACAGCTGCCCGCATGGGCAGCACCGACGCGTTCGAGACCCTATTCCGAAAGGTGCGCGCCAGCGCATTCCAGGCCGCTCGGTCCCTCGTGGGCTCCCATGAAGACGCCCAGGACCTCACCCAAGAGGCCTTCATTAAGGCGTACAAGGCTCGGGAGAGCTACGACCCCTCCCAGCCCTTCCTCCCGTGGTTTCACCGCATCCTCCGGAATACGTGCTTCAGCTTCCTGCGCAAGAAGGGCCGCCTTCGCGAGCGCTCGATCCACCGTACCAATGAGGACGGCGAGGACGCGAGCTGGGACATCGTGGATGAGTCCGCTGAGAGCCCCTCGTTCCAGGCCGAGTCCGCCGAGCAATCGCTGGCGTTCAACGTCGCTCTGGACAAGCTCAAGCCCCGCGACCGCGAGATCATCGTCCTGCGCCACTACCAAGAGCTCTCGTACAAGGACATCGCCACGGCCCTCTCCGTACCGGAGGGCACCGTGATGTCCCGTCTTTTCCACGCCCGCAAGCGTCTGAAGACCTTCCTGGCTGACCAGATCGAAGGGGTTGTCGCTACCGCTCCTGAGCGGAAGACCCGCGGCAGGCGCTTCGGCAGCGACCCTGATAGGGACAAGGATTGCGCGGGGCTTCTGTCATGAGGGGGGATCCGATGACGAAACCGACAGGCGCTGACGCGCCTCAGAATATTGATCGCCGGAGTGCAGTAGCTCAACTGTCATGAACGCACGACACCAAAATTTAGCTGGCGCTGACGCCGAGCCGAGCGAAGAAGAACTGCTCGCCATGGCCTATGCCGACGGCGAGATGACTCCGGAAGAGTCGCTGCGCTTCGAGAGCCGCATGGAGGCCGAGCCGGAGCTCGTACATCGCGTGGCCGAGCATCACGCCTTGGACGTCCTAGCCCGCCGCATCGCTCCCAAGGAGCCCGCCGACCACGACTGGGCTGCGCTGCAGCTCGACCCTCTCTACCAAGGGACGGTGGGAGCCGGCTGGTTCCTACTGATCGCCGCGACCGCACTCTCGTTCGCTCTCGCCGTTTGGGCCGTCGCCACGAACGAAGGCATCAGCTACCTCCATCGAGGGCTGATCCTGAGCTCGCTCCTTGGCTTCACGCTCCTTTTCCTGACCGTGCTGTGGCGCCGCATCCGCGCCATTCCGCTGGACCCCTATCGCCACGTGGAGCGCTAGAACATGTTGATCGTCACTACGTCGGAAGTTCCCGGCCACAAGATCACCGAGGCCCTCGGCCTGGTTCGCGGCACCACCGTTCGTGCGCGCCACCTCGGCAACGACATCATGGGCATGTTCAAAGGGCTCGTGGGCGGCGAGGTTCACGAGTACACGAAGGTCATCGCAGAAGCTCGCGAAGAAGCCATTGACCGCATGAAGGCGGATGCCTTCGCCCTCGGTGCTAACGCGATCCTGGGTTTCCGGTTCGCCACCAGCGAGGTGGCCAAGAACGCGGCAGAAGTCGTCGCCTACGGCACCGCTGTCAAGATGGTGCAGAAGGGCTCCTGACCCATGCCGACGGGCGGTCGCTGGCTTGTGCCACTGTTCGCGCTAGCGCTCGTCGTCGGGATACTCAGCAGAGGCTCTGCGGACGACACGAACCCCGCTCTCCCCCTAGAAGACCTGGCTTCCCGGTCTGAGCCGGAACCGGCGATCGAAGCCCCCGTCGTGCTCGTTGACGTATCCGATGCTTTGGGCGAGGGCGATACGCCGGCACCGCCCAGTGCGGCGCCAGCAAGACAGACTCTGAGCGAGCCAACGGAACCTCCGCCCGATGAGGAACCTGAGGTGCCCGCCACGACTTCCCCGGATCGTCTGCACGCTCGGCTCTTCGAACACCCCCTCGATCACGCCGATGCACCCGGGCATATCTGGGAGCTCGGACCGGGGCTGACCACGGCTGGATTCGCGTTCGACAACGACTCCGCATCGGCTGCGTTGGTTCCGCCTGGTGTCACGCTCACCCTCTTCGTCGACGGAGAAGGCAACGGGCGGCGCGTCGTCCTTCCGCCGGGGCGCCACGACCTCCACGCGATTGGCTTCGGTGACGAGGTCTCGTCTGTGCAGGTGAGCCGCGCCGGGCACTTCGACCCCGCGACGCCCCGGGGCCCCGGCGACTCTGTCCGCCTACATCAGCATCTGCCCCGCGAGGGAGAGCTAGGCGAGGCCTGGAACCTACGGCTGCGGAAAGGCCAGACGACGAGGCTCTTCCGCGCAGCGGACGGGCACTTCCTGAACAACGAGGCGAGCGCCGCGTGGATCCCGCCCGGCTACGAGGTCACGCTCTTCGAAAACGGCAACGGGCTCGGACAAGCGCTCGTTCTGGGGCCAGGGTTCTATGAGCTGCTTCCGTTCGACTTCAACGATCGCACGTCATCTGCCCGGGTTCGGCGAGTGCCCTAGCCACTACGCACTGGCTCCAAAGAGTGTTGGTCAGGCCTCTCGCACTCGACGCAACGTCTCCTGATCAAGCGAGTCGAAGCTCCGCCGCTAGCGGGCACTCCAACGGGTCGTCCACTGACCGGGCACCATTCCCGAATGGACAAGGACTCAGCCGGCCCCACACTTGCCTCCAGCCCAGAAACTCGCCCATCGCTAGGTTCCTTGGCGCCATCCCAGCGAGCACGCCTGGCGCATGTTCGTCACGGTTGAAGCGCGGCAGAACCCAGTTCCTCCAAGCCGCATAGAACGCGAGGTGCTGATTGAGACACCGGCGCAGCTTCGAAGTCAGCCAAGAGCCTCGCCTCACGCGGCCGGCATGGTCCCGAAGGATCGCTTCCACTAAGTTGATCGGAAAGAGCGGCGTCCCCACGCCCCGCGGCGCCTTGCTCGACGTGGTCAAGTGAGCACGCGGCGTTCCATGAAACGCTTCGCCGAAGTAGCCAGGGTAGGTCACCTTCTCGTCTGTTTCGAGCTGCACCCAAGGCGCCTTTGGCCACAGCTTCGCGGCGCTTCGAAACACACTGCGGCAGGCGAGTGGCGAGCGGTCTCTTCTGCGCCCAAACCGTGCGTCCTCGTTGCGTATCGCTGCAATCCGCTG
>CALHGQ010000246.1 GCA_938030175.1 uncultured bacterium
GGCCACCTCCTCTGCTCCTTCTTCCGGCTCTCCGGTTTCCCCCCCAGTCCACCCTCTTGGCTCCAGCGACTCGCTGGAGAGCGCGACGTGAGTATCCTCCGCCCGCTTGTGATGCTGGCCATTGTGGTCGGCGCCTGCTTCCTCGCTAACCGTCATACCGCTCACCATCAGGTTCCGATGGTGACGGAGGACGGCGTTGAGCGTGTGGCTGAACCGAGCTCGATCTTTACGACGCTCTACTTCCACGTGATTCCGTCGCCGCTCGTCCCGGCCCATGGTCACAGTGATCACGGCCACGACGACCACGGCGCGGACGCCCACGACGACCATGGCCACGGCCACGCAGCTGAGCCGATCCTTCAGATTCCGCTCCCGGGCTTTCTGTCTGGTTTTGACGGCAACCCGAACAAGGAAGGGACGCAGCTCGTTCTGTACAACCTGCAGATCTTCCAGATCGCAGCTTTGCTCATGATCCTCGTCGCTTTCAGCGGCGTTCCCGGCTATCTGCGCACGGGCAAGGGCGGCTGGGTCACGCGTCTGATGGCGGGGTTCTGCCTCTGGCTACGCGACGATCTCGTCGAGCCGGCCATGGGCAAGGAGCTCAGCGCCAAGCTCCTGCCGCTGATGATGTTCCTGTTCTTCTTCATCATGTTCATGAACGTGATGGGGCTGACGCCCATGTCGGTGACGCCGACGGCCAGCATCTTCGTCACGGGAGCCCTCGCGCTCATCACCTTCACGATGATGATCACGGGCGGCATCTTGGCCCAGGGCCCGGTGGCCTTCTTCAAGAACCTCGTGCCCCACGTGCCCGGGTTCCTCTGGCCCCTGATGTTCGTCATCGAGATCGCTGGTCTCGTCATTAAGCCCGTCGCGCTGATGATTCGACTCTTCGCCACGATCACCGGCGGTCACCTTGTGGTGCTGTCCTTCATGGCGCTGATCTTCTTCTTCTGGTCTGCTTTCGGATCGTCGGTCGGCACCGCGCTCAGCCCCGTGTGGGCCGGCTTCGCCGTCTTCATCATGATCATCGAGGCCTTCGTGGCCCTGGTGCAGGCCTACATCTTCACCCTCCTCTCTTCGCTGTTCATCGGCGCTTCGGTCCACCCGGAGCACTGATTGGCGAAGAGCTGATTTCTAACCTGACCGCGTTCTCGACAGCCTTCCGCTGCCAGGCACGCATCCATCGACCCAGCCGGTCCCCCAGGGGCCACCACGCAACCAGGAAGCCATGATCCTTCCCGTTCAAGAGACCGTAGAAGCCTCCCTTAGCATCGCCAAAGCCGGAGCCGGCATTGGTGCTGGCCTCGCCGCCATCGGCGCAGGCATGGGCATCGGCCGCCTCGGTGGCGCCGCTGCCGAGGGCATCGCCCGTCAGCCCGAGGCCGACGGCAAGATCCGCGGCATCGCCATTATCCTCGCGGCATTCATCGAGGGCGTTGCGCTCTTCGCCGTCGTCGTCACGCTGCTCATCGCCACGGCGTAGTGAGCAGCCGCTTCGCGGCGCTTGAGCCCCTCCTCGGTTGTGAATCGATGGGGGAAGAGCGCTTCGAATGGCTAGGTCGCAAGTGGCCGCGGCCCCGGGTGGCTGAGGTCGAGTGTTCTCACTCGATCGCTCCTTCCTGGGGTCCAGGTCCGGACCCAAGCCCCCAAAGGCGCTCGATTTTTTGGCGCCTCACCGTACATCTCTCTTGATCGGAATGTCTCCGATCAGACTCTCCGCTGGATCTCTGGCTGGACCGCCTCCTTAGGACGCCATGCTGACGCACGCGATTCTAGAACGATTCTCAATGTCAACCTTCGGCCTCATCGCCGACGGCGACTTCAACGTGTTCGATCTGAACGGCGCAGGAAACTTCCTGTGGACGCTGATCATCTTCGTGTTGTCGCTGCCTCTGATGTGGAAGATGGTCTTCGGACCGATCACGGCCGCCTTGATCGAGCGTGACTCGAAGGCTTCCGAGGCGATCCACGCCGCCGAGGCCGCCAGCGAAGCCGCTGAAAAGAGCCGCGCTGAAGTGGAGCTTGCCCTGGGCAACGCGAACGCTGAGGCCAAGCAGACGATTCAGGCCGCAACCGCGCGGGCAGAAGCCCGCGAGCGCGACATCATCGAGTCGGCCAAGAAAGAGGCTGACGCGATGGTGACGAAGGCCCGCAGCGAGATCCAAGCCGAGCGCGACAAGGCGCTCGCCGAGGTTCGCAGCGAAGTCGTCGGGCTCACGATGAAGGCCGCCACCGGCGTCCTTGGTCGCTCGGTCGGCAGCGAAGACGATCGCCGTCTCGCTCAAGACATCGTCGGAGCCAACTGATGGGCGATCCCGTCACAAGACGTTGGGCGGAAGCCCTCTACGAGGTCGCCAAGAAGGCGAACGCCGTAGACGACGTGCAACGCGACACGGAGCGTCTCTCCGCTGAGGTGAAGCCCGCCAATGTGTCGGCGTTCCTCTTCGGAAGCAGCGTCAGCCAAGAGGCACGGATCGCCAAATTCGAGCCGGTTCTGAAAGACCTGCACCCCAAGACCCAGAGCTTCGTGCGCCTGCTCTTCGATCGCCGCCGTCAGGACGTCCTGGCTGGCATCGGTCAGGCGTTCAAGGACAAGGTCTACGCTGAGACCGGCCGCGTCGAGGGCGTCTGCGAAGTGGTTCGCACGATGTCCGACGAGGACATCAAGGCCCTTGAGGCCTCGGTGGGCAAGCGCATCGGCAAGACCGTTGTGCTGACCCAGCGCACCGTGCCTGAACTCATCGGGGGCGTGCGAGTCATCGTGGGCGCCCGCCTCTTTGATGCGTCTGTCAAAGGACGTCTTGCCACCATGCGCGAGCGGCTCATGTCGTCTTCGCTCACTGGCTGAAATGACTAGCGCAAGCTAGCTGGCCGAGCGCACCCCGCCCGGCATTCAACACACCGAACACCCGTTCCAACCCCGGCCGACCCCGGTCGCTTTTCTTCCTTCACCGGAACTCGCCCGACTCCTTCTTTTCGGGCCCTTTGAACCATGGACCTCCGACCCGCCGAAGTGACCTCCATCCTCGAAAAGGAAATCGAGGGATTCAGCCAGGACAGCGGCATGCAAAGCGTTGGCACCGTGCTGAGCGTCGGTGACGGCGTTGCACGCGTGTACGGCCTCGACGACTGCGTGATGAACGAGCTTCTCGAATTCGAGAGTGGCGTTCGTGGCGTGGCACTCAACCTCGAGGAAGACAACGTTGGCTGCGTGCTCCTGGGTTCCGCCACGGAAGTGAAAGAAGGCCAGCAGGTGAAAGGCACCGGCCGAATCATCTCGGTGCCCACCGGCCCCAAGATCCTTGGCCGCGTCGTCAACGCGCTCGGCGATCCCGTGGACGGCAAAGGCCCCCTCGGCACGACCGAAAGCGACCTGCGCCCGATTGAGCAGCCCGCCCCCTCGGTGGTGGAGCGCCAGCCGGTGGACACGCCGATGCAGACCGGCATCAAGGCGATCGACGCCATGATCCCGATCGGCCGCGGCCAGCGCGAGCTCATCATCGGTGACCGTCAGACCGGTAAGACCGCGCTGCTCATCGACACGATCCTGTCCCAGAAGACCACCGGTGGCGGCGACCCTGACAACGAGAAGCAGGTCATCTGCATCTACGTTGCCGTTGGTCAGAAGCAGTCCACGGTCGTCGACATCGTCCGCCGCCTCGAAGAGGAAGGCGCGATGAAGTACACCATCG
>CALHGQ010000247.1 GCA_938030175.1 uncultured bacterium
ACTCGACATCACGCCCCACCTGCTGGAATTCGCGCTCTTCGAAGACCCGCTCAAGTAGCGATTGGAGCCTATGCTGGAGGGCCGTTCTCCTCACCGCCCTACCCGGTCTCCCTATGCTGTCGACTCTCTCCGCCGCGCTGCTTGCCTCAGTGTTGAGTGCCTCCCCGGATCCTCTCAACCCCGCGCCCTTGAACACCGTTTCGGGAGACGGCGAGTCAGCCGCCCAGGACGTCCCCTGGGATCAGGGCTACGAGGTGGAAGGCCCCTTTGCAGTACTGCCGGAAAGAGCGAGGGCCGACGCGATCAACGGAATGCTGCGCGACCGCCTCGACACGCTGCTCCCAACGCTCATGCGTGAAGTCGGCCTCGACATGTGGCTCGTTATCAACCGGGAGTACGCCGAGGACCCGGTCTACCTGACGCTGGTGCCGGAGCCCGTGTTCGCCGCGCGCCGCACGACGATGCTCGTATTCTTCGATCGCGGACCCGAACTGGGTGTCGAGCGCCTGACCGTCAGCCGCTACGACCTGGGCGACTTCTACACCTCCGCCTGGGACGGCGGCGCCGACGAGGAACAGTGGGCGCGGCTCGCCGAGGTGATTAGGGAACGCAGCCCAAAGTCGATTGGCGTCAACACGAGCGAACACTGGGCGTTCGGAGACGGGCTCAGCTCTGGGCTGCGGCGAAGGCTCGAAAGCGCCCTTGGGGACGAGCTGAGCCCCAAGCTCCGATCGGCCGAGTCCCTCTGCATTCGTTGGCTAGAGACGCGCACCGAGCTAGAGATGCAGGTCTACCCGCAGCTGATGCAGCTCGCCCGCGGAGTCATCGCGGAAGGCTTCTCCAACGAGGTCATCACGCCCGGCGTGACGAACACGGACGACGTGGCCTGGTACCTGCGCCAGCGCTTCACGGACCTCGGGCTGCCCGCTTGGTTCATGCCCTACTGCAACGTGCAACGCAACGGCCTCGTGCCGGAGGGTGATCAGTCCTTTTGGGGCAAGAGCCACGTCACGATTCAGCGCGGGGACGTTCTGCACACGGACGTCGGGATCCGCTACCTGCGCCTCAACACGGACACCCAGGAAATGGCGTACGTGCTGCGCATCGGCGAAGAGGACGTGCCCCAGGGACTGAAAGACGCGATGGCCGTGGGCAACCGCTGGCAGGACCACCTGACGGGCGCCTTCGTGATGGGACGGACGGGGAACGAGATCCTCAAGAGAACACGCGACGCTTCCGCCGCCGAGGGCATCGTCTGCAGCGTCTACACCCACCCCCTGGGCTTCTTCGGGCACGCCGCCGGGCCCACGATCGGCATGTGGGACAACCAGGGGGAGACCCCGGTGCGCGGCGACTGGCCGCTCTACCCCCATACCTGCTACGCCATCGAAGGGAACGTGCTCGTCCCACTGCCGGAGTGGGACATGCAGCCGGTTCAAATCAAGCTCGAGCAGGACGCTTGGTTCGACGGCAAGACCGTGCGCTACATCGGTGGTCGACAGACGAAGTGGCACGTCATCCGTTGAACGGCGCGGCGGCGCTCCCCTATCGAGAGGGACAGTCGACCATGTGATCGTTCACCATCCCCGCCGCCTGCATGAAAGCGTAACAGGTCGTCGGTCCAACGAACTTGAAGCCACGCTTCTTGAGCGCCTTGCTCATGGCCGTGGACTCCGGCGTCACGGCGGGCACGTCCGCCATGGTCGTCCACTGGTTCACGATGGTGTCGCCATCCGTAAAGGACCAGAGCCAGTCGGAAAGGGACTCACCCTCCTTCTCCATCTGAACCGCGACCCTCGCGTTGTGAATGAAGGCCTCGATCTTCTGACGGTGTCGGACGATCCCGGGATCCAAGACCAGCTTGTCGACCTTGGCGTCCGTGAAGCGGGCCATCTTGTGCTTGTCGAACCCCGCGAACGCGCGGCGGTAGTTCTCGCGCTTGCGCAGGATCGTGATCCAGCTCAGCCCCGCCTGGGCCCCCTCCAGGTTCAGCATCTCGAAGAGATCCCGTTCCTCCCGGCAGGGGACGCCCCACTCGTTGTCGTGATAGTCCTCGTAGAGATCATCTCCGAGGCACCAGCTGCAGCGTGATTCCATAGTCAGGACCGAACGGGCAGGTCCAGCGAGTGAGGGGTCCGGAGTCGAGCTAGTTGAAGTCGATCTCGTAGCCGTCCGTGAAGTTCGACCCTGCCATGCCGCCTTGGCTGTCCCGGTACCACGCCTGGAAGAAGTACGTGTCCCCGGGCGCGACAGCCACGGTGCCGGTCGGCTGCGGGATCGCGGTCAGGTCCACGGGAATCGAGAACTCCCCGGCCATGCCTGAGTTCTGGATCTGCATCTGGAATCGCCCCACGGTGCCGGCGAGGCACAGATTGCCGAACGAGTTGCCGGGGTTCATGACGAAGCCCTGGGCCTGGGAGGCCAAGAAGAAGCCGAAGACCTGGGGCGGAAGCTGCGAGGCCGTCAGGGTCAGGTCGTTGTCCGACACGGCGTTGCTTCCGGCGGCGCTCATCTCTCCGGAGAGCCCGACCTGATTGAGCACAGCTGGGCCACAGATCGACGAGCCAATGGGCGACTCGTAGGTCACGACGAGCGTCGGCCGACTGGTCGTGGCCCCCTCGCGGGTGGCATAGACGCGCGCTCCTGCGTTCTTCGCGTCTGCCTTGAGCACCCATCCGAAGTTCATCGCTGCATCGCTCACGAACGACTGCACGTCTGCGGTCAGGCCAGCGGACTGGAAGACGACGTCGCCGAACGTAGGCGCGGGCTGCGTGTCCGAGGCGGTCGCGGAGAAGTCACCGCCCGGGTTCGCCCACATGCCGCCCGGAAAGAAGGTGTGGATCCAAGTGACGCTGTCGGTGGTGGAGGCCCCGCCGCCGCCCTGGCCTGAAGCTGCGGCCGTCGTACCCTCACCCCAGTCTTGACTGACGCGAAAAAGGGAGTGGGGGGTGGACCCATTGGCGGTCAAAGAAGCGGTCACCACCCGCATCTCAAGGCGCGCATCCGTCACGACGGCGTCCTGCGGCACGCCGGAGAGATCAAAGTGCAGGATGCCGCGGACCACGCGCCCATTGCCGGTTTGTCCCACGAACATGCGAGAACCGACCCCGTTGCTCAGGTTGCCCGTCGGAGTGTCGTAGAGCGTGTTGTCACGGTCAGCTGTCAGCGAGACGGTGGTCTGCGCAGCCGATCCGGAAGACAGGACGAGGAGCGCAAAGCCCAAGAGGTGCAAGCGTGTGATGGTCATCGTGAGAAGGGAACAGACAGAGAGTTCTGCGAGGACGCGGGTCAGCCTCGCACCTGGGAGTGGCAACCCTCGGACCCTACCCCACGGTGCTACGCCCCGCTAGGGCCGACGCTTGATGCTAGAGGGCCTGTCCCGAATGCGGAGCTTCGCTCGCGGGCCATCTCCGCTAGCTCCTCAAAGGGAGGAACATGTCCTGTGTGCTCCGCCACGTCGGCTGCGATCAAGCGGCGCCCTTGCACAAGGAAGGTTCCCCCGAGGGCGAGCGTGTCGCCGGCCGGCATGCCCACGCCAAAGCGAAGAGCCTTGGCGAGCTCCTTCCATACGCGCAGCCCGAAGATCTGTTTCATCGATGCGCGCCCGAGGTCGAACGCGCGGAAGAGCGTTCGAGCCGGATCGGAGATCGCTGGCACATCCGGCCAGCGCGCCCCGAGGAATTCGTCCCCCTGCTCCGGCGTCCCCATGTGCACGAGAACGACCCTCGGAAAGGCCTCTGCCCCTTCGGCCCCCTGAACCAGGGAGCGCAGCCGCGCGACATCGCGGCGGCAAAAGGTTCAGCCGAAGTGCCTGACGAACACGAGCAGGGTCGGCTGCCCCGCGGCGGTTCTATCCACTAGCTCCCCGAGCTTTTCCGCTCCGCCGAGGTGTCGTCCATGGATGGGCTGCCCGAGAACGTCAGCGGACAGCTCGGTGTCGATAAGGGGAATCGGTGTCATGGCGAAGGTCCTCAGGGTGGAGCGGTGCGCGACCACGGTAGCGCACCGCGGGGCGATTCGCCCCTAAGCGTCCGCGGGATGCCACACCACGCCGTTCACCGCTAAGACCACGCGTGATTGCGACCGCCGCGTACTTTGAGCTGAGCCCCGATGGTCACGGCCGCGTGGATCAGGCCAATGTGCGTGTAGGCCTGGGGGAAGTTGCCCAGGAGCTCGCCGGAGTCCGGATCGATGTCCTCACTGAAGAGCCCCACCGGATTGGCGTGGGCGTAGACCCGCTCGAAGAACTCGATCGACTCGTCGAGTCGCCCCGCCAGCGCCAGCGCCTCCGCCCACCAGAAGGAGCAGATCGTGAACGTGCTCTTGGGCTCGCCGAAGTCATCCTCGTGCACGTAGCGCATCACGCCCGTTGGGCGAACGAGTCGCTCCTTGTAGGCGTCGAGGGTCGACAAAAAGCGCGGATCGTCGCCGCGCAGCATGCCGATGGACGGAAGAAGCAGGTTGGCCGCGTCCGCCTCCTCGTTCTCGAAGGTCTGCGTGAACATTCCCTTGTCTTCGCTGTAGCCGCGCTGGAGAACGTCCGTCCGCATCTTCTCCGCCGCGGCCTCCCAGTCAGCCGCCAGCTCGTCGCGCTGGAAGTGCCGTGCGATGGCCGCCCCATGGTGGGCCGCCGCCCAGCACATGGCGCGACTGAACGTATGCATCTGAGGTGCGCCGCGGTACTCCCAGATCCCAAGGTCGGGAACCTCAAAGGCCTCACGCGCTTCCTTGACCATCCGCGACACCAGCGGCATCCACCGGTCGGGGTGCCCTGGATCCACGCGGGCATCCGTGAGCATGGTGCGCATGCAGAGGATGACTTCACCCATGAGGTCAGTCTGCAGCTGCTCGGCGGCCGCGTTGCCAATCCGGACGGGCTTCGTCCCACGGAATCCTGCAAGGTGATCGAGGGAGAGCTCCGTCAGGTCGCGCTCTGTGCCAATGCCATAGAGCGGCTGGAGCGGTCCCGTGTCCGCCAGCTTCAGCATGAAGTCCACGAACTCAAGCCCCTCCTCGAACTGTCCAAGACGCCGCAGCGCCTCGACGGTGAACACCCCGTCCCTCAGCCAGCAGAACCGGTAGTCCCAGGTTCTCGGCTCCCCCACCACCTCCGGGATCGACGTCGTGGCGGCTGCGATGATGCCTCCCGTTTCGGCGAACTGAAAGAGCTTGAGGCAAAGGGCAGATCGAAGGACCGCGTCGTCACGGAAGCCCGAGAGCGAGCAAAACTGGGTCCACCGCCGCCATGTGGCGATGGTCAGATCCAGGTCGCGCTCCACGTCAGCTAGCTGCGCTGGCGACTCCTTGCCGTCGCAATCGAGGACAAAGAACCGGCCTTGGTCCAGCCGAAAGGGCTTGCCGCCCGCAAGGTCCATCACGGGTACGTTGGAGTACAGCGTGATGGTCAAGCCGTCATGGGCAGCGTACTCCAGACCGCGTGCAGTGATCTTGGGTTCGCCGACGTCCCTCGCGTAGTCCGGCCGCATGTCCATATCCATGGAGAGGAGCGGCGTCCCGCGGAGCGGACGCAGATAGCGAACCAGCCGCGACGGTCGCCGCTGCCCCAGACCCTCTTCGACAAAAGGCATGAAGTCAAACTGCTCCCACGCATCCCCGTCCACCTCGAAGCGAGTGATGAGCACGTTGGTGTTCCGCACATACTTTTGATCGCCTCGGAACGCCCTCCCCGAATCGGCACTAGCCGCGTCCGTTTCGCTGGAGCCGCAATGCAAAAAGCGCCAGGTTCCGCCCTTCTCCTCGTCGAGCAATCGAGCGAAGAGCGAGGGGGAGTCAAAGCGCGGAGCACACAACCAGTCGATGCTCGTGTCAGGATGAACGAGCGCGAGCAGCGTCCCGTTGCCGATGACGCCGTGGTCAAGTTTCATGGGGTATTGGCGGCCGGCCGCGACGACTGGCTGGCGGAGTGCAAGAGGGAGAGAAGCGCGCGGAATCGCGCGGGGGAGTCAACTCGATACTGCGCGGCGGACGGGCGAGCGCCCACCAATACAGTCAGTGCTTCGGGAAACGCGCGGAACATGGACTCGTCCGTCACGTCGTCGCCAGCGACGAACATGAGATCGGGAATGGTGCCGCGGTTGTGAATGAGCCGATGGAGCGCCTTGGCTTTCGAAACGCCAGACGGCCGGATCTCAAGCACCTTGTTCCCGCGCATGATCTCGAGGTTCTCGTCGGCCATGATCTCGCCCAGGTGCTGGTAGAGTTCGTGGGCCTGCCATGCAGCGGAGTCAGGCTCGCATCCACGATAGTGCCACGCAAGGCCCTGATCCTTCTCCTCGATGTGGCTGTTCATGACGCGGCTCTGGACACTCTCAAGAATGGGACGGATGCGATCCTTCCACCTGGGGTGGGGGCTCACCGTCAGGCTAGAGGGTTGATCTTCGCCAGCGGGTAGGAAGAGGCGCCCATGCTCGGCGATGATGCCCACGCCCGTCGAAGCCAAGTGTTCGCGGAGAAACTCCATGGTGCGGCCCGAGACGATCCAAACGTCGTTCCCTTCGACTGCGGTCATCTCCGTCAACAGCTCGATCAGCTCTGGTGCGGGCGTTGCCGTCACAGGGTCCACCTGGAGCTCGCGCAGCGTCCCGTCGTAGTCGAGGGCGACGAGGCGATCGGAAGAATCAGCCCACATCTGGCGGCACTCCTCCTCGACGCGACCTTCGATGAGACGCGGAGGCGTGCTGGGAGCACGGTCCTCGATGGCCCCAAGCATCGCCTTCGTCCAGTGGTGGATATCGTCACGGCGGATCCTTGCGCGCATGGGAACCATCCGCGCGGCCTGCTCCTCAAGGGGCATCTTCAGCGCCTTCAGGTAGGTGTTCTTGAGGGCGTCCGTGTCGTAGGGGTTGACGTGCAGTGCCTCCGTAAGCTCCCACGCCGCACCCGTGAACTCGCTCAGGACGAGGACGCCCTTGTTCTCGGTGCGAGCGGCCACGAACTCCTTGGCAACGAGGTTGAGGCCGTCACGGAGCGGCGTGACCACGCAGACGTCCGCAGCGCGATAGAGCGCCGTGAGCCGATCCGGTTTGACCCCGTGGAACTGGTAGTGCAGGGGCTGAAGACCGACGCGACCGAAGCGGCTGTTGATCTCCCCCACCAGGCGTTCGACGTTGCTCTTGAGGTCTTGATAGGCGTCCACTTCGACGCGGCTCGGCACGGCGATCTGGAAGAAGACCACCTCCTCGCGCAGGTCCGGGTTCTCCTCGAGGAGGTCGCGGAAGGCCGTCAACCGCTCGATGATGCCCTTGGTGTAGTCGAGGCGCTCCACGCCGAGCAGGACCTTGCGGCCGTTCGCTGCAGCCTTGATCTCAGCGAGCGGCTCTCCGATCGCGCTATCGTCGCTCGATCGCTCCCACGGTGTCGGGTCGATTCCAAGTGGTTGGGCCACCAGCTCCACGGGACGGCTCTGGTACTCGACCCGGTGCGACGTCGTCTCGACCCCGAGGACGCGCCTCGAGGCCGACCGGAAACAGCGCAGGTACTCCAGCGTGTGGAAGCCGATGACGTCCGCGCCGAGGAGGCCGTGGAGCACTTCGGCGCGGCTGGGCAGCGCACGGAAGATGCCCGTGTGAGGAAAGGGCACGTGGAGGAAGAATCCGATGCGCACGTCGGGCCGCTTTGCACGGATCATCGCGGGCACGAGGCAGAGCTGGAAATCCTGGACGAAGACGAGGTCGCCCGGCTGGGCGTTCTCGCAGACGGCGTCCGCGAATCGCTGGTTGACCGCGCGGTAGACGCGCCAGTCCTCGCGATCGAACTCAACGCGCTCGACGAACCCGTGGAGCAGCGGCCAGATGCAGCGATTGCTCGCGCGAAGGTAGTACTGGTCGTGCTCTTCCTCGGTCAGGCCCAGCCCGTAAAAGCCCTCCTCGGCGAGGCGCGCCTGGGCGGCATCCGGAATCACGCTGGACTCTGTGGTGAAGCCCGGCCAACCGATCCACACCCCGCCGCTGTCCGCGTGGGGGCCCGCCAGTCCCGTGGCGAGTCCGCCCATCGTGCGTGTGGCCGTCCACTCGCCGTCCTCGGACTGATGGAGCTTGACGGGGAGGCGGTTGCTTACGAGTAGCAGCCGCGGCTTCGCGGGGCTCTCGGAAGCGCCGAGTTCAGGTTCGCGCTGGCTGGACATCGGCCCCACGGTGAACCTTCGGAGACCCGGATGGAAATCTTCCCGGGCACTTTCTCGTCCCCATTGCGGCCAGTACGCATTTAGGCAGTCCTTCAAGTCAGCGTAGACGCGCCACGGGCATCCGAGCGAGACCCCGCCGAGCGGTTCCGCTCACCCGAGCAAGCGATGGCGAAACAGTGCTCCCATCGCGGCTTAGGACCCGCAAGCGAAGTTCCACGACATGCGTCATGATCGGGGCCCGACAGACTCCCAACCCCCAAGCACGCCCCCCATGCTCGTTCTTCTCGCGGCTCTCTCCCTCGCTCCCACGTTTCAGGATTTCGATCCGATCGCCCCGATCACCCAGGAGCTCGAAACGGTCTCTTCTCCGATCACCGGCGACTTCAACGGAGATGGTCAGACCGACATCATTCTCTTAGGCCGAAGCAACCCGAAGGCGCTCCTCCTCCTGGGGGACGGCTCTGGCGGCTTCGCGGACGAGGTCGCGTTCGAGACGGGACTGAACGGAGCCTTCTTCGGATCGACTGGCGACCTCAACGGGGACGGCGTTCTTGACCTTGCGCTTTATGGCGGCAGTGGCGACCAAGTACGCGGACGCACGCTCCTAGGGGTCGGCGACGGCAGCTTCGCCGCGCCGAACCCATTGACGTTCTCTTCGGATAGCGGTGTGGTTCGTCGACTCCGCGTCGTCGACCTCGATGGTGACGGAGACCTCGATATCGTCACCGTTGGTAGCGGGGTAGAGGCGCTCCAGAACCTCGGAGGTGGAGTCTTTGCTCCGACTCAGACGTTCGGGCTCAACGACAGTCACGATGTCGCGATCCTTGACGTGGATGGGGATGGAGACCTCGACCTGATGAGAACGACGTACTCTTCCCTCGGTCTGATCATCGAAGAGCAGACTTCGCCTTGGCAGTTCGAGGGAACCATCGCCATTCCGCTTTTCTCGAACATCGACCGTTTCGAGGTCGCGGACCTAGACGCCGACGGCGATCAGGACTTGATGATGGACCGACTATTGGTAGAGAACTTAGGAGCGGGAACGTTCGCCGTGGCAGCCACGCTCACTCCAACCAATGGGCTCGTCGACTTTAGGATCGGCGACGTGAACCTCGACGGACGACCCGACGTCATCGGAATCTCGAATGGGACGACCACGACGACCTGGTTCGAGAACGCCGGAGCCTTTGTCTTCAACCAGTTCGATCTCCCGAACGCAGCTGAACCTGCGTCCAAGGCTCTGAACCTTGCGGACTTCAACGGCGACGGCGCAGACGACCTTCTGTTGACGAGGAACGACGGCGCGGTAGACCTCCTCATCAGCGACCTGTCGCTGGGTTCCGTGCCCTACGGCACAGAGTCTTCACCCATCCACGAAGTCACCCCTGAACTGGAGAGCCTGGTAGCGGCCGACCTCGACGGGGATGGCGATGCCGAGATCATCGCGGCCACCGAGAGGGATGGCATCTACCGGCTCAGGAACATCGGCTTCCAGTCGTACGAGAGCATCGAACAGCTAGTGACTCCGACACCGGGTGGCTTCATCGGTACCAGAACGTTAGAAGCGACGGACCTTGACGGCGACGGGCACATGGACCTCCTGTGCGTCGGCACCCAGGGAGGCGTCACGTGGCTTGAGGGGGACGGGAACGGTGTCCTGACCCCGCGGACCCTCAACGCATCTGGGCCCCTGACACGGGGCGAAGCCTACGCGGCTGACGTGGATGGGGACGGCGATCTAGACGTGCTCGTCGCGAGCGCAGCAAGCTCAGTGCTCTTGATCGAACAGTCGGCTCCAGGGGTCTTCGCGCCGCCCGCGCCCGTCGTGTCCGTGCAGGGAACCCTGGTCGAGATCAGGCTTGCGCGGCTGAACGGCGACGACGACGTGGACATTGCGCTCTTCACCCGCGCCCCGCAGGCTTCCTCCTTGAGCCCGATGGCGCTGCGATCGAGCATTGGCAACGGCGACGGAACGTTCCAGGCGCCCGCCCTGCTTCTTGGTGGCCTTGAGAGCGTCGGGCAGATCGAGACAATGGAGAACGCCACCGGTGCCCCCAACAGCCGCATCATCTGGAACCGACTCAATGGCCCCAGCTTCGATGAGGCCTACGCCGGCTTTGGCACCCAGTATGTCTTTCGCCCGGACGCTGTGTCCTTAGCCAAAAGGGCTGAGGGCTTCGCCCTGGGCAGCCTGCTGCCGTTCGACGCCTTCAACCTCGTTGTCCAGGAGGGAGCTGGAAGCACGGCCAACCCAGCCAACCTCACGGTGTACGGAGTCCTCTCGCTTGTCACGCCGTTCCTTCGACGGGACGTTGTTGCAGACGGACTCATCGGTACGAGGTCCGTCCACATCGCCGATCTCAACGGCGACATCGTCAATGACATCCTCGTCCTTAGCGACGCAGCCCCTCGAATCTCCTGGCTCCGAAACCGGCGTCAGGACCTCACCGACGTCCGCTACTGCAGCCCAGCCGTCCCGAACATGACCGGCGAGCCCGCGCGTATCAGCGTGTTCAGGGGCCAGGGTGCGTTCTTCAACACCTACGTTCTCCAAGCGAACGACCTTCCAACGAGCGCCACGACGCTGTTCCTGACTAGCAAGGTCCAGGGATTCCAACCCGTGGTTCCCGGTTCGATCGGAACGCTCTGCCTCGGTGGCGCCATCGGGCGATTCGTCGGACCGGGCCAGATCCAGACGAGCAGTGCGGATGGTGCCGTGCGGCTGGAAGCCTCAAGGTCCATGACGCCCCAGCCAGGGGGCTTTGAGAGCGCCGCCGCCGGCTCCTTGTGGTTCTACCAAGCCTGGTACCGTGACAGCCAAGGCGGTGCCGCCGTCTCGAACTTCACGGACGCGGTCGCCCTTCGCTTCTAAGGCGAGGTGGCGCGTCGCCGAGTCCCTCTAGCCTCCTCGGCTCACTTTCGGAAGCGCAGCACAAGCTTGGCCGACAACCCGAAGTTCCACCAGAAGAAGCGATTCACGCCGCCCCAAATCGGCGAGAACCAGCGGCGGGTGTGGGTCTCGAGGCGGAACCGAAGCCGGCTCTTCCCCTCGCCCCTCTCTTCGAACCAAAACTGCAGGCGAACCGGCCGCGCGAGCCTCAGCGACACCGCGTAGCTTCCGTAGCTGTAGAGAAGGTCCCGGTACTCAAGGTCTCGCACTTCGCCGATCACGCCGTGGAGGCTCATCATCGGTCCGTGGTGCACGTTGAGACAGCCGGGCACAAACCCGCCAGGCTCGCCGTTCGGCAGGTCGAGAAACTCCACCTTGAACGGAGGGATCTGGCCCCGCGTAAACGTCCGCGGATCGTTGAGCCAACCCCAAAGCACCTCCCTAGGGACCCCGTAGTTCCACGTTCTCTCCAGCACATGGAGCTTGAAACCCTTGGGCACAGGCGGCGCCAAAAGCTGCGCCGTCAGCACGGCAGGATCGATAGCGCTTTCGAGGCCGCTGTGTTCAAGGGTCTTCACAAGCGACTATTCGCCGCGCCCCAGCGATCCGGATGCGCCCGAAGGTGCCGCCACGAAAAAGTCCGCACTCCGAAGCAGCGCTGTGAGGGGCGCTACCGCGGAGTGCAGACTCAGGTGACGTGCTGCGTTTGATCTAGGCCGCTAGAACGTGAAGTTCGTCTGGAAGTAGCCGTACAGCGTGTCGCCTTGGGTCGTAGCGTTGGGGGCAGAATCGATGAAGCTGCCGGCCGACAGATACGCGGCGCCGAACTCGATACGCACGGACTTCGGAACGAGGTCGTAGCGCACGCGGAACTCCGACAGGTTGCCGATGTGGCTGCCCGAGAGCCCGGTGGCGTCCCGGAGGCCGCTCGTCGTCCATGCGTCGCGATCGGAGGCGAGGTAGTGGAAGCGCTGGGTCGCCATGACCTCCCACTTCGGTGCGGGCTTGGTCACGAACCGGAGGCCAGGGGAGACCAGGTTAGAACGCGCGAAGGCGCCGAAGATGCCCGTCGGACCAAACTCGAACCGGCGCGCGCCGAAGAGGGTGTCAAAGCGGTTGTTCCGATCGTCGTTCGGATCGTTGTCCCCGGTGACGTAGTCGAACAGTGCTTCGAGGCGCGGCTTCCCGTCTCCGTCGAACTGATAGCCCACGATGAGGTGGTGGAACCACGCCTCGTGGTCCAGGGTCACCGCCGCGCTCGACGGCGACTCTCCGAACTGGTACACGGACTCAAGCTCCCAGTGGAGCGAACCGGTCTTGCGAGCCTTGTTCCAGCGGGTACCCACGGTCTTCAGGTTGCGGTCACGCGTGCTGAGCCCGTCGGCGTCAGACTCGAGGAGTCCGAATCCGTAGAACTCGGCGGCCACGTCGGTCGCGACGTCCGGAACAGCGGCATGTACGCCGTAGAAGCGAACCGAGCTGCGCTCCTCGTCGTACTCGAGCTCGTTGTCATCGAGCTCCGCGGAGCCGCGCGGCAAGCGCTGGACGGGCAGCGTGTAGAACGCGCGCACCTGGGTGCCAGAGGCAGACTCCCACTGGGCGTTGACCCCGGTGAAAGCGTTGATCGTGTTCCGGTAGCGGTTGCGCGCAACGAGGCGCCGGCTGCCCACGTTCATCGTGTGCCGACCAAACTGAACGCGAAGTTGATCCCCGGGGCTGAACGCGTCGGTGAACTCGGTCGCGATGTACGCCTGAAGCAGCTCACCGGCGTTGCCGATGCCCGTGTTGAGGCGCGCTTCAGAGACGCCGCTGTAGATGCGGCTGTCCATCACTTCGGCCGTTGCCGAGAGGTAGGTGTCCCGGAGAGTCGCCTGGACCATCGAGCGGGTCACAAAAATCTGCTGATGACCGCCCGCGCCCGTCCGAAACTGTTCGTCGAAGGTCTCGAAGCGGCCTCGGATCGTGCCGCTGATCTCGAACCATTCGGGGGTTCCAAGGGCCTTGCCGAGGCGCCAAGGTCCGGACTCCTCCACGACCTCGGTGGGGCTGAGCTCAAGCGGCTGGGTCGATGTCTGCGCAGCGGCGACGCTCGCAAGACAGAAAGAGGTGAGAAGGGTGCGGATGACCGACGAGTTGTCGGAGAACCAAGCTGAACGCATGAAGGGAGAAACGAAAGAGTGTCCTTGGGGGGTGCCCGCGTAAGCGGGCCGCGAACCGAGCCAGGCGCAAGGGCTGCTCTCGATTCCGTTCGGGGGCCGAAAAGGATACAGGGAGAGATCGGTGACAACCGTTCCGCCGGGCCGTTTGTGCGCTTTCACGCCATCCAGACAATCATCCCCACGCTGAGACGCGCTGGGGGCCGCTGGCCGCCCGGCGCCTTGACCCTCCGCGGGGGATGGCGTTAGATCGTCGGTATGACGCACTTCCCCAAGACCCTCGCGATCCTCGCGCTTTCGGCCGCGCACCTGACCTCTTGCGCGACGATGATGGTGGGTCACTCGTCCACGATCGAAGTCACCTCGGACCCCACCGGAGCCACGATCACGAGCTCGACCGGACTCGAAGCGACGACCCCCTGCGATCTCGTTCTCCCGAACGGCCGCGAGGTCGAGATCACCGCTCGCCACGTCGCCCATCCCGGGGACACGCGCGTCCTCGTGAGCGTTCCCGACACGTCGCGTTGGGCGGCAGGCAACGTGCTCTTCGGCGGCGCCGCTGGCCTCGCATCGGACGCATCGAACCCCGGGACTCGAGTCCACAAGAAGGACATCCACTTCGACTTCACGAAAACCGCGGAGGAGCTCAAAGCGATCGAAGCAGCCAAGGAAGCCGCCGCAGCGGCCGCCAAGCGGCGCTCCGGCGGAACGATGTAGGGCCTGAGAGAACCCAACGGCGGACTGTCTCAGCTCTTCGTCAGGCAAAAGCCGCTAGACTTTGATGCAGGACGTCCCTTTCCTCAGCCCTGACGAGCCATGAGATCCAGCTTCGCTCCACTTGCCGTTTCGCTTCTTACCGTTGCGGCCTCTTCTGCGCCTTCTTCTGCGGCCGCACAAACGCTGCGCGTAGAAGAAGTCACAACGAGCATGCGCCCGAACGCGATAACCTCGTCCAGCGTCCACACCGAACACGCGCGTCCCCTCGCGTGGAAGCCGTTCGCCGCGTTCGGCGAAGCCGAGCTGATCGTGAACGTGGACTACGACATCAACGTCACCAATACGAGTTCCGTCGCGGAGTTCGCCGAGTGTGGACTCGAGCTCACGGACACCTTCGTGACCGACAATCTCTGCTGGGGAACAGATCCGACGACTCCCATGCTGAATCTGTTCGTGAACGAAACAGTCCCAGCGAACGCCACGACGCGGCTCACAGGAACCATTGAGCTCGGACGAATCACGTTCCCCTACTTCCCTTGCCAATTCGTAACGGGCGACCCGGTACACATCGCGGGCGGAGCCTCGGCGCTCTTCACCGGCCCGCTGCGCGCCTCCATCAGCTCCAACGAGTGGTTCGCAAGCCCCTTCGGGCCTGCGAGCCAATTCCTCAGCGTCGAAGATCTCGGCACGGTCATTCGGAACGACCTCAGCTTTGCGATGACCCACGACCTGCCGCTGGTGGCAGGCTCGACCGGCTGTGACCCGCTGCGCACGAACTCCACCGGCGCTTTTGGGCTCCTCGAGGCGTACGGAGCGGTGGACGCCGCTGAGGCTTCCGTCGTCCTCAGTGCGTCACAGCTTCCACCCGACTCGTTCGGGCTTTTCGCGCTTTCGATGACGACACAGCCCGCCACGCTGTCGGGCTTCGGGAGCGCCACCCTCTGCTTGGGCGCCCCCGTCGTGCGCTGGTTCGACTCCATCGGCCAGACGGATAGCGCGGGGAACCTGCAGATGACGGTGCCGCCTTCGATGATGCCGGTGCCAAACGGCCAGATCCTCAGCGGCGAGACCTGGTACTTCCAGTTCTTCCACCGCGACACGGATCCCGCGACCGGGGTGCCGACGGCGCGCTCTACGAACGCCGTCGAACTCCCGTACTGATCACGTCCGGGCCGGTGGGCGCCCCTACTCGAACAGCAGCGAGCTGGAGTTCGTGTAGTTGAAGGCGCCCGCGCTCGGCAGATCTCGGTGCGCGAGCTGGACATACCAGGTCGTGCCTGCCGTGATCCCTGAGCCCGCGGGGGGCAGCGAGTTCAGGTCGAGATCGAACGCAACGGTTCCTTCGGGCGTAGCGGCGACCACGGGCAGGCGCAGGACCGTGCCGCCGACGCAGAGGATGCCACCACCGAGCTGAATCGAGTTGGTGCCGTCCGCCAGGAAGAAGAGCCCCGCTGCATTGGGCGGCAGGAAGCGGGCGTTCAGCGTCAGATCGTTCTCATCGACTCGCGTGGAACCGTTGGCGAAGAGATCGCCCACCTGGCCCGTGGAGTTGGGAAGCGAACGGCAGAAGAGGTCCTCGCGGCTCACGAGGTCCACGGTGTCCACCCAGCCGTCGAAGTTAGCGATGCGGTGACCGCTCGCCGCGGCGTGCTTGGGGTGGATCGCCGCCGAGTCCGACCAAGGGTAGCTCGGGTCAAAGAAGTTGCGCTCCACCCGGAGCCGCTCCTCGCCCGTGCGAATGTCCACGATCAGGTAGCTCTCCTGGGTCACGGCGATGGCGTAGGAGCCGTCCACCGCGATATCGACGTCGAGGGGGCCGCCCCTCAACAGGGTCCCGTAGACAAAGCTTGGGGTGACCGCCTGCGTCAGATCGTAGATGCGGACGCGTGTGTTGGCCCCATCCGGAGCCATCACAATGGCTCGTTCGTTCGTGACCTCGACCGAGTCAATGCCAGCCAAGAGCCCAGCAGCCGTCGCGGGGAAGGGCCGGAAGGTCGTGTTGTTGAGCGCGGCCGTGGCGGGGAGGTTCGTCAGGTCGAAGCGGTAGATCTTCTGGCCGGTGTGGACGAGCAACGACCCGCCGTCCGGCGTGAGGACCAGGTCCCGCGGCGAGCCGTCAAGGAACGCGAACCAGTTCTGCCCCGTCTGCAGGTCCTGGAGATTGAGGTAGCCGTCCGCAGTGGCGCCGTCGGCGATGGTGATGGTGGCCCAGAGCGTGTTGGTGGAGACCACCGTGTCGGTCGTGGTCGTTCCGTAGGGAAGGACTCCTACTGGGAACCCGTCGAATGTCCTCACGAGCGTCGTGTTCGTTCCATCGAGCCGGAAGACAGCGACCTGCTCGGACGTGCGTACCGTCGCGTACTGGCCGTCCGGGCTGATGGCAACATCCATTGGATCGCCCAGGAATCCGGTGGTCGTCGCGGTGTCGAGAACGACCTGGGGTCCGCCACCCGAAGCAGGGGCGAACTCAACGATGAGGACTTCGGTCTCTACGTTGCCTGCGTCCCACGCGAGGGTCACCCCGTGGAAATCAGAGGCGGCCGCAAGGTCGCTGCCCAGCTGCTGGCCCGGGTTGCGCGGCTCCGAGGGCGAGAAGAGCAAGTTGGCACCGGTGGCCATGTCCACAACGTAGGTTCCGCCGCGGACGCCCCGTCCGCCACGAATGATCGCGAGGCTTCCGTCATCGGTGAGGGCGACGTCACGGGGCCAAATGCCGCAGTCCAGGGAGGCGATCTCCACGGGGGGCTGGGCCGTCAGGTCAATGAGCTTCACCTGCTGGCCGAGACTGATGGCGCGCTGGTTCGTGACCTCAAGCGCGTCGTTGCAGGGTCCGGAGCAGGCGACCGTCTGAGACGGGCAGTCGGGCCCGAAGTCAGCCTGGAGCTGGAGGACGTATTCGCCCGTCGCGAGGTCGATCACGCGCGTGTTGGTCCGTTGGGCGACATCGCGGGAGATGGCGTAGCGCCCGTCAGGGGTAATAGCGATGTCATCAACGCCGACGTCGGCCCCCGAGGGCGGAGTGACCGTCGTGGTGAACGAGGTGTACTGCGGGGCGGCTGCGGCTCCGGCGATGAGCGCGAGCGGCGCGAGAATGGATGACGCGAGAACAGTGGGAGCGTTGAGTTTCATGGCGGACCGTGGCTGTCGAGATCTTGGTGCGCGGAGGGGTGGGTTGGGAGCGGCCTCCCTCCTTGATGGGGCTGACCTAGCTTGCCGAATCGTGGAGGTCACAGCTGAAAATTGCGGCCTGGCGCCCCCGGGAGGGGCGCTCCAGGGCGGGGCCGCCTAGAATCCTGGCCACTGCCCATGACGACCTCATCTGCTATCCCCCACCTGCTGGAGTCTTGCGCAGCCCTGCGAGACGCGGCTCCACCCACCCAAGAGCTCGCCAGCACCACCCGTGCCTTCATCAACGAGGTGGCCGAGCGAGGGGCACTCCCCCCCGAGATCGATGCCGCGTTCGACGCCCTCCCGCCCCATGGCGCGGCATGGCTGGCGGTGGCACTGGGCTCTGCCGTCGAGAAGGGACTGGACCCGGCCCTTGCTGGGGAACGCCTGACCCAGGTCTTCCGCAGCTGGCTGGAGCGCACAGCCGGGGGCGGCGAGCCCGAGCTCATGGCAGCGCTGCCGACCCTCTCCCAGTCCGTGGTGACCCACGTCGCAAGGCTCGGTGCGCTGCGGTCTGAGCTAGCGAACGACGCCTCTTTCCAGGCCGAGCTGGAAGAACGCGAGGCCGACAGCCACGCGATCACATGGGTGCGGGAACTCACGGCGCGGCGCAGCGGCGACCTGTTTGTCATCCATGGGCCGACCCAACGCGTCGTTCACCTCCAGTTCCGAAACGTCCATCGCTGCTTCCATCTGTTCAGCCTCATTCAATCGGTCCTCGGAAGCGCTCTTCCCGGGGGTCGCATTCCCAACGCGGCCGTCGCCAGCGCCGCGCGCGGCCAATCCGACGACCCTGTGACGGACAGCGCATGCTGGCACTACCAGCGCGGCGGCATGAAGCCGTCCATGGCCAAGGCGGTTTGGGGCGAGGAGTCGGTGGACGCGCTCTCGGCGCCCGACGGCGCCCACCTGGTGGTCCTTTGGGAGCCACTCCTCGGCGACCGAAAGTGGAACTCCGGCTTCTTTGGCCCAACCCTCGATGCGGCGATGCCCGACATGCGCTTTGTCGCCGAGCTGCAGGGGGACGCGGCGGAGCCGTGGATCGCCCGGGCCAGTGCGGACTGATGATCGGGCCGATTCATGATGGGGCCGACGCGTAGCGGAGCCGACGCATGATGGGGCCGACCCACCAGGTGGGCCCCGTGGCGCGCTGTTCTGTACGCTTACTCTCCATGAAGAGACGTCTCATCGCGGCGGGTGCCCTCGTCGCCCTCCTGGGCGGCTGCGCCGCCGCTCCCACCGCCGCGAACGCGCGCTCAACGGTGCCGAGCCGCATCGCATTTGGCTCCTGCGCGGACCAGTCCAGTCCCCAGCCAATCCTCTACAAGGTGATCGAGCGCAACCCTGATCTGTTCGTCTATTTGGGCGACAACATCTACGGGGACACCGAGGACATGGCGGAACTCCAGGCCAAGTACGACGAGCTCGGCGCCCGTAAAGAGTTCCAGGCCCTGCGCGAGGCGTGTCCCCAGCTCGCCGTTTGGGACGACCACGACTACGGCGCGAACGACGCCGGTCGCCACTATCCGATGAAGGAAGAGTCGAAAGCCGTGTTCCTCGACTTCTGGCGCGAGCCCGCTGGTTCGAGTCGCTTCGATCATGCGGGGATCTACCACGAGGAGCGATTCACGGACGGTGAGCGCACGCTGCAGGTCTTGCTTCTCGACACGAGAACGTTCCGCGATGACTTGGTGCTCGCGGACGAAGATCCTCGCTTCAAGAACGATTACCGCCCGAACCTCAACGAATCAGCGACGCTGCTCGGTGATGCGCAGTGGCGTTGGCTAGAGGATCGCCTCCGCGCCCCGGCCGACCTCCGCGTCATCGCCACCAGCATCCAATTCGGCCACGAGTACAACGGTTGGGAAAGCTGGACGAACATGCCGCACGAGCGGGACCGCATGATCGAGACCATCCAGCGCACGAAGGCGAACGGCGTCGTGTTCATCTCGGGGGACGTGCACTGGGGCGAGATCTCTCGCCAGGACGTCCCGAACGGCTACCCGCTCTACGACGTGACCGCGAGTGGCCTGAACCGGGACTGGGACGTGATCGAACCCAGCAGCCGGCGGATCGGCGAAGCGGTCGCGGAACACAACTTCGGGCTCATCGAGATCGACTGGACCCTGGAGGACCCCTTGGTGACGCTGCGAGCGATCGATGTGGCGGGCATCGAACGCAACCGCGTGGAGCTTCGGCTCGGAGCGTTGACACGGAGCGTTGGCCTTTAGGGGGGGGTCGGGGGCTCTGATTCCGGTTTGCCCGTAGAATTGGATATTCCCGGGAACGGTTTTCTTCTCGGCGACGAACTAGGGCATGACCACCACTAAGAGTGACCCCCCAGGGCGCCAGGATCTGGTTGTCGCCAACCTCGACTGGGTCCGTGCCCTGTCTCGGAAGCTCGTGTCCGATGCGGCGACCGCAGATGATCTGGTGCAGAGGGCCTGGTTGATCGCCCGTCAGCACGACCGGAGTTTCGGCAACCCTTCAGCGGGGCGAGCCTGGCTAGCCGGAATCATAAAGAACCTCGCCCGGGATGAGTGGAGGAGGAATGATCGGCGCAAGCGCCGAGAGTTGGCGGCGAACGTCGAACGAGAGCATCCGAGAGCCCCGGATGACCTGCTCGAGCAGGCACAACGCTCCCACGAGCTGGCGAGTCTCGTGCTCGAACTCGATGAACCGTTCCGCCGGACCATGCTCCTTCGCTGGTTCGATGGCCTCAAGCCATCGGAGATCGCGTCCGCAGAGGGAATTCATGGCTCGACCGTGAGGACCAGGCTCCATCGCGGAATCGAAGAGCTTCGAAGAAAGCTCGACGCGCGACACGGCGGCCAGCGACGGGACTGGGCCATGGCGTTGATCCCCATCGCCAGCCTATCGAATCCCGTGCTTCCCTCATCCGGCACAGTTCCTGGGTCCTCCACGGCCAAGCTAGGAGCCGTGGCGGCACTAGTCGTGGCAGCAGGTGGTTCACTTGTCTGGAGCTACGCCGCGCTTGGCTCCCATGCGGCGCCCCTCGAGCCGGTCACGTCCCTCGACTCACTTCCATGGAATGGCCAAGAGTCACGTATAGCGGGACTGGACTCCGACGCGAACCAAACGGAGGAGCCGCCGGGCCCGCCTGAAGGGAACGCACGGCAAGATCGTGTCTCTATCACCGGAGAGACATCGGCGATGGTGAGAGAGACACCTAGCGCTCCAGGCTCGACGTCCTCCCCAATCGCCAAAGGCCTTAGGGGGGTCGTTGTGCTTCCGGATGGGACTCCGGTTCCAGAAGTCTATGTCCGTGTCAAGCCAGCAGCGTCAGCGCCGTCCACGGCTGGGCAGAAGGTCGCCGTCGAAGAAGATGGCACGTTCGCACTGCCTAGCCTCGCGGATGGAAACTACCGAATCAGTGTGGAGGACGGTCAGTTCGCACTCCGGAGCCCAGCCCTGATCGAAACTCGCGAACTTCGCCACAGGGTTGAGATCGATGCCATCCTCGCGGAGGTCGTGGCCTTTGATGAACGAGGCGCCGCTATCGCTACAGACAACTTTCGCTGCACGCTTGTGGCGAGGCGTGGAGTCCTTGGAGAGGAGACCTACGACTCAAGCAGCACGTATGCGGACCCTCAAGAACGCCACAGGTCTCTCGTGGTACCGGGCTTCGACTACGTTTTCTCCACGGAGGCTCCGAACGGGGCGCAGTACAGCGCCTTCTTGTCGAGCCAAGAGCTGCCCGGTCGGGTGACACGAATTCTGCGAACGAACGCACCGGAATTCGGCTCGCTCAAGATCACTGTCAACGCGATGGGGGTCGCCGATGATGTTTGGCTCTCGGAGGTGAGTGCTCGCCACGAGACGCGCGACTTCGAGATCAACAGCAAGCGGACGCGGACGTCCGATCAACGCCTGGAA